>JAFKJJ010000468.1 GCA_017306025.1 Planctomycetota bacterium | reverse complement strand
GGCAACCGCGTGCTGAACGCGGCCCGCGAGGCGCTGTTCCTCGCGGCGCCCGGCGACGTGCGGAAGCAAACGGACACCGCGGTCGCCTACGCGGACGCCCTCGGCTTCGCCCCGGCCGGGATCGCCCTGGGCCGGCTGGAGGAGCTGTTCCAGCGGCTGAAGTGCGTCACCACGCACGCGTCGTCGAACTGCTACTACACGCTGCACCCGCTGCGGCTCGTCGACACCGTCGTGCGGTCGGTGGTGACCGACGAGTTCACGCTCGGCACCGCGGTGCGGGCCTGGCTGGACGAGGACGAGTTCCTGATCCGCCGGCGCGTCCACCGCGACATGGCCGCGCTCGTCCGCGAGCGCGAGGCGGAGTGATACCGATCTCGTCGATCCGCTGCCGTGGCTTTTATTGTGGTGCGGGCGTCCCGCCCGCACCGAGGTTGACTCGCTTACTTCTTCCCGTCGGCGAACGACTTGAGAGAGCGCATCACGGCCTCCACGCCATTCTTTTTGACCGTCCGCTTCACCTCACCGACGCCCGGCGCGTACCAGATGATTTGGTCGAACTCACGTACCGTTACCGTCACCTTGACGGCGGTAAACTTTCCGGCGGGCACCTCGACGACCTCCGGCCCGCTGATCGTCCGCTCGCTCCCGTCCGACAGCTTCCACGAATCGCCCTCGCGGAACTTGGCCTTCATCATCACCCCGCCGAGCTTCCCGTCCGTCCCGTCACGCACGTACCGCAAGCCGTCGGCGGAGACGATGATCTTGTCGGGCGGGGCGTCATCGCCTTTGAGCGACACCACCACGTCGCCGCCGTCCCGTTTCACGTCCGCGACTTCGATCGTTTGCTCGTCGCCATCGGGGGTGACGTACACCCACTTCGCACCGGCGGTCGTGGGGTAGTAGATCGTCACCGTCCCCGCGCCCTTCGGGATCGGAGCGGCGAGGGCAAAGTTGGTGAGGAACAGCAGGCATGCGAAACGGGCCATCACGCACCTCCCCGGGAAGACCCATTCTTAGTTGCAGGCGGGGCGCCCGCACCACAATAAAACGGTCGATCCACGAGATCCGGTATGACCGCGCCCGCGCGGGGCGCGCTCACGGCTTCTTCGGGGTCGGCTTGTCCTCGCCCGTATCGGTCCACATGCGGCCGACCGCGTTCACGTCCTTCGGCGGCGCCACGTTCGGCGCCGCCAGGCCGAACTCCTTTTCCCGCGCCGCGCGGACCTTCGCGGTGTCGACCTTGAACTCGCTGTCCCGCCGGGCGAGCAACTTCTCGTCCGCCTGTCCGTCGCCCATCAGCGACCAGATGAGCAGCGGCTCGCCCACCGGCACCGCGGTCTTCGGGTCGGGCCACGTGTGCCACGCCTTGCCCCACGTTTTGATGACCACCTTCATGAAGTCCATTTCTTCTTTCGGGGTCATGCCGGGGGCGATCAGGCCGCCGCCGAGCACCTCGTAGGTGTGCGCGTGCCAGTACTTCTTCTCGTCGTCGGGCAGTTTGCGGTACGCCTCGTCGGGAATGAGGTACTCGACGCCGATGAGCTTGGCGTTCTTCCCCGTGCCGTCGAACAGCACGCACTGAAACACGTCGCCCTCCGGCCCCCCGGTGTGGGCGGCGCAGTAGTGCTGCGTGATGAACTGCACGTTCGGGTTCTTCTTCGCCATGTGGATGCCGCAGAAGTGGAAGTGCGGCGCGGACATCGGCCCGTCGGCCTTCTCGCCGTGCGCGGCGGCCGCGGTCGGAAGCGACCCGCACACCGGCGCCGCACCGATCGCGCCCAGCGCACCGAACAGTTCTCGACGGTCCATTCGACACTCCCGTTGAAGGCAGAAGAGCGACGGGAGTGAATTATCGGTTGCGTGGTGATAATTAACTGAACGGGCGACTACTTCACCAGAGCGAACGCCGCGCGGGCGCCGGGTTCGGCGCCCGCGCGGCGCGGCAGTTCCGAGTTCGGTCAGCCCTCGAAGTCCTTCGCGAACGCCCTGGGGTTCAGGTCCTCGCCGGTCGCGAACTTCGTGAGCCCCTTCCAGTCCCTCGTGCGGCCCGGTTCGAACACCTTCTTCTTCATGAACTCGCCGACCTTCTTCTCGCCGATGTAGGTCACGGTCCGGGGGCCGGCGTTGTACACGTCCTTCGCCAGCGCGTGATGGACCTGCGAGGCGAACAGTTGGCCCATCATGTAGTTGTGGTAGTACACCGGGGCGCTGCAGATGTGGATCTTGCTCCCGTAGTCCGGCGCGTTGCGGCCCTTCGGCTTCTTCACCTGTTGATACTTCTCGACCAGGTCCCACCAGAGCGCGTTGAGATCCTGCTGGGGGTTCTCGTACATCGCCTTCTCGAACCGCAGCATCACCTGGCACCAGCGGCTGAAGATCAACAACTGGTTGCGCTGGGTCTTGGCCGCGGCCTCGTCGAACGCTTTCGCGTCGTCCACCTTCACGCCCATCGTTTCGAGCCACTTTCGCGACTTGCTGAACCGCTCGAACTGCATCGCCACCCCCTCGGTCGTGAGGATGTGCGCCTCGGCCCGCAGCACGTAGGGGAGCGCCTGCGGGATGTTCTTCGACGAGTACACCGAGTGGCCGAGCTCGTGCAGCATCGTGCCCATCCAGTACTCGTTGGGAACGATGTTGGCGAGCACCCGCACGTCGCCCTCGCGGTCGATGTCCGTACAGAACGCGTGCGGCGATTTGCCCTTCTTCTCGTACAGGTCGCTGCGCGCGATCACGTCGTCGATGGGGAGGCCGATGCCGGCGTAGAAGTCGCGGCAGAGCTTGAGCAGGTCGGCCTTCGCATACGGCGCGTCGAGGTTCGCGTCGAAGACCGCCGGCGACTCCTGAAAGAACGGGTCGTGGTAGTGCCACGGCATCAGGTCTTCGGCCTTCACGTTCAGCTTCTTCGACAGGCGGGCGTCGATGTCCGCCTTCGCCTTCGTGAACGGCTCCCGGGTGAGCTGGTCGAGTTCGTCGAACAGCTTGACGAGTTCGGCGCCGTCCTGCTCGTTGAGCGACAGTTGCAGCGCGTGGAAGTTCTTGAAGCCGAGCTGCGTCGCGGCCTCGTTGCGGAGCTTCACCAGTTCCGCGAGGTCCGGCGCCACGGCGGCCCCGACGTACTTGCTCGCCTCCCACACCTTCTGGCGCAGTTCGGAGTCGGCGGACTCCTTCAGCGTGCTCCGCACCTTGCTGTCGGCGATCTCCTGCCCGTCCACCTTCGCGCGGAACACGTTGAACGCCTGCTCGACCGCGTTGGCCTTGGCCGTGATCTTCTTGAGCAGTTCCGGCGCCACCTGCTTTTCGAGGTACTGGAGGTAGAGGAGCTGGACCTGCCGCGCGACGAGCGGGTCCTTGATCTCGCCCTTGTCGGCCGCGGCCTTCAGCGGCTTGATCCGGGCGAACTGCTTCGCGTCGGACAGCGCCGCGTCGATCGCGTTCTGCGCCTCTTCTTTCTTCTTGAAGTCCTCGTCCTTGCCGCTGACGTTCGCGTTCCACCACGCGATGCCGCCCTGCACCTCCAGCGGCCGGATCTTCGCGACGTGGTCCTTGATGAACGCGGCGGCCTCGTCGTTGGCATCGGCACCGGTGAGTGCGTCGGGAAGTACGGTCGCGGCCACGGCGGCTCCTCCTGCGATCAGGAACTGACGGCGGTCTTGCATGGTCGTGTTTGGTGTTTGGTGTTTGGCGTTTCGCATTTGGCTGACCGTGCTTCGGCTGTCGGACGGTGCGGAGGCGAAGAACGCCCGACAACTCACAAAACACGAAACGCCCAACACAAAACACCAGTTAAGTTGAGTAGACCCATTTTCCGAGCACGAGCGCGGGGGGCAACAACAAAAGGAGGAGCAGCCCGGGCAGTCCGGCGAACATCGTCGCGAGCACCGCGTCGAGCGCGACGAGGCCGAGCACGCACCGCTTCACCGCGGCCTGCACCGCGCGCGGGGACGGGTCGCCGATGGCCCGCGCGATCGGGCGGCCGACCAGGAACCCGAAGCCGACCAGGAGGTACGGGAACGCGACCGTGCCGAGTTGCGTGAGGTGCTTCGACGGGCCACTCGCGGCGTGGAGCTTCGCGCGGAGCAGGAGCGCGAGGAGCAGCGACACCGCGATGACGCTCGCCGCGAGCGCGAGATCGCGCTTGCGGCTCTTGCCTTCTTCCGTGCGCGCGAACCACGTGACGCCGATGATGTAAAACCCGACGACCGCGGCGAGATGGAGACGGTACTCGATGTCGAGCGCGGCCTCGGGGACGAGTGAGAGGCCGAACAGCACGTTGAGGAACCGGCACGCGGCCATCGCGACCGGCCCGCCCGGGGTGCGTTTCGCGCCGGCGTCGTAGATCAGCACACCGGCGACGATCCCACAGGCGAACACCAGCGGTTCGTGGTTCCACTCCGGCTGCCCCGGCAGACCGGCCGCGGCCGCGAGCGCGAGCCCCGCGCCGAACAGGAGCGTCCCGAGCGCGACCGCGGTCCCCTTCGCCACGCGGCCCGACGGCAGCGGCCGGAAGGGGCGTGCCTTCGTGTCTTCTGCGAGGTCGAAAACGTCGTTCCACACCATGCCCGCGAGGTACAGGCACCCGGACGCGAGCGCGAGGACGGCGTACGCGATCCAGAACCCCGCGGGGGCGGACGGCAGCACCGCGGACGCGGCGCACGCGCCGAGCGCGACGTCCGCGAAGGCGGTGAACACGTTCGGGATGCGCAGGAGCTGGGCGAAGGCGAGGGTGCGGGCACGGCTCATGCAGTTGGTGTATCGGGAAGGCCCGCCCCGCGCCGAGTTTTCTACGGCGCCCCGCGGCCCTCGCTCGCCGCCCGATCGCGCCGCCAGCGGACGAGGAACGTCGAGTCCCCCAGTACGATCAGTTCCCGCTCCTGGTACCCTTCCCCCTCGACCGCGTCGAGCAGTTCCTCCGCGGCCGACAGGTCGGACACGATCGCCACCCGCCAGACGTTCGGGGCGGACAGCGCGGCGTGCTCCCGCGACCCGGACGGCGGGGCACGGTCCGGACGCGCGACCGGGTCGGTGGTGCCGTCCGTAGCCGGCGCCGACCGCCGCGCCCGGGCATGAACGATCAGGACGACGGCCACAATCACCGCCGCGACCGCGACACCCAGAATCACCTCAGACATGCTCGGATCTGCTCCCGCCGACCGGCGGTACGGGCGACGTCGGGCGAGCACGGATTGGGCCGCGGTAGGCTACCGCACCGGCGCCCGCCGCTCCAAGAGGCGCGACCAGAAACCGTGGTGAAGACTTTTGGAGAGAGCGTAAGCCTGCGACCGAGACAGGAGATTTGGTACCGACAACAGAATTGCGGGTGCCGGCGCGGCGGGGCGCGACAATCACGCCAGCGGGATGTCGACGGCGTAGGCGGCCGGGCCGGGCGCGGCCGTGTTCCCGCCGAGGTGGGCCAACTCCTCCTCCGTGTTCACATATCGAATGTCGCGGACGCGCTCCGCGAGCAACCGCCCGTGCGCTTCGAGCTTGTGGTTCTCGTCGAGGCCGATCAGGATTGCCGTGACGGCGAAGCCCTGCCGCCGGAGCGTGCCGAGCGCGACGGCGGTTTCGGTCGGGACGCGCGGGAGCACCGCGATGACGGTCGCGTCGCGCGGGACGCGTGCGGACATTTCCAGGCAGAGCTGCGCGAAGGTCATCGCGTCGGACAGTTCGAGCCGGGCGAGCGCCTCGCGGATCTTCTGGAACTGATCGAACCCGCGGCGCGTTTCCACCACCACCGGCCGAACGCGGTCGGTGAGTTCGTTCATCTCGAACCGCGCGCGGGCCTCTTCGCGGGTCGCGTGGCCCTCGGCCTGCGCTTCGAGTGATTCCGCGGCGAGCGACTCCTCGCGGATGCGGTCGGCGGCGTCGCGGCCGTTGCTCGCGAGCCCGATCTGCTGGTTCAGCGCCGACACCGCGTACGCGAGGCTCGCGGCGGCGGTGACCGCGAGTTCGGAGCGGTGCGGCTCGCCGCGCTTGTGGTACCCGTCCCGGTGGAAGTCCACCAGGAGGGTTGCGCCGGCGAGCGTGGTGGGCTCGTAGATGCGGCAGTGGAGTTGCCCGGTGCGCGCGGTGACCTTCCAGTGAACGCGCTGGAGCGGGTCGCCCAGGACGTACTGCCGGACGCCCGCGGTCCGGGTCGGGTCTTCGTGCAGGCGGTTCTGGAGCCGCACTTCGCCGATCGGCCGTTCCGACGCGAAGTCGTATTTGGGCAAGGGAACGACTTTGGGGTACACCATCACGTAAACGGGCTTGCCGATGACGCGGTGGCGCCGGTGCAGGCCGAACACGTCGCCGGTTTCGAGCAGCGTGGGGCCGAGCGGGTAGTAGCCCCGCGCCGCGAACGTGACCTTGTACTTGATCGTCTTGGTCCGCTTGCCGCGGAGCGTGACGACGTGAACGCGCTTGCCCTTTACGGTGAGGCGCGGCGTGCGGGCCTTCACCGCGAAGTCCGGTACGAGGTCCTCGACGAGCACCCACGCGACCGGCAGCGTGCCGGTGTTCGTGACGGTAACGGCCACTTCGGTAGACTCGCCCACTTCGCGCGGGGCCGCGTCGCACTCGCGGTTCGCGGTGAGGTCGTGAACCCAGCGCCGCGCGAGGTAGCGCGAGAGAAGATACACGCCGAGCAGCACGTACCCGGCGAACGCGACCAGCCCCGCCTTGAGGGCGACCGCGACGCCGATGAGCAGGAGCACGACCGCGAGCCACCACATCGTCGGTTCTCGTCGGGAGCGATTCGATCGGTGACGGGCCGTCCGCCGGGAGCCGCCGGATATCTACACGATTTTTTATCCGGAGCGGTTGGCCCGGTGAGATAATTTTGGCGCGGCACCGGCGTGCGCGAAGAAGCGCCACACGGCCCGATGCGCCTTCCCGCGCGTGTTCCGGGGTCCTTCGTGCTCGACCACACCGCAACCGCCCGGGCCGCACCGGCCCGGGCACGGAGGTCGAGCCGCCCGCGGACACGGTCTCTCACGCCCGGTGCCCGTCCGACCACGCGGCGGTCCCGTTCCCGCCGCCGGCGCCCGCCCTCCGGTACCCGCCCACAAAACCGAAACGGCCGGGGCGGCGGTTCCGGAAGTGCTGACAGATAATCCGGAGCGCCCGAGTAACAGACTCCGGCGGGCCGCCTCGATTCGCCCGCACCGACACTTTACACCGGGAGACGTCATGCAGCTCGGAATGATCGGCCTGGGCCGGATGGGCGCGAACATGGTTCGCCGGCTGGCCCGCGGCGGGCACCAGTGCGTCGGCTTCGACGCGTTCCCGAAGGCCGTCGAGGCGATCAAGGGACACGGCATCGACGCCACGACCTCGCCCGACGAGTTCATTGCGAAGCTGACCCGCCCCCGCGCGATCTGGCTCATGGTCCCGGCCGCGGTTGTGGACTCCACCATCGCCGGCCTGCTCCCCGAGCTGGACGACGGGGACGTCCTCATCGACGGCGGCAACTCGTACTACATCGACGACATCCGCCGCGCGAAGGAGCTGAGCGCGAGGGGCGTTCACTACGTCGACGTCGGCACGAGCGGCGGCGTGTTCGGGCTGGACCGCGGGTACTGTCTGATGATCGGCGGCGAGGAGGACGTGGTGAAGCGGCTCGACCCGATCTTCGCGACGCTCGCCCCGCCCCGCGACTCCGCGCCGCCGACCGCCGACCGGCCCCCGGGCGGAACGGCCGAACACGGCTACCTGCGGTGCGGGCCGGTCGGCGCCGGGCACTTCGTCAAGATGGTTCACAACGGGATCGAGTACGGGCTGATGGCCGCGTACGCCGAGGGGTTCAACATCCTCAAGAACGCGAACGCCGGCAAGGCGGGGCGGACGGCCGACGCCGAGACCAGCCCGATGCGCGCCCCGGAACACTACCAGTACGACCTGCCCGTCGCGGACATCGCGGAACTGTGGCGCCGGGGGAGCGTGGTGGCGTCGTGGCTGCTGGACCTGACCGCGCACGCGCTGGCGAAGAGCCCCGACCTGTCGAACTTCGAGGGCCGCGTCTCGGACTCCGGCGAGGGGCGGTGGACGTGCCTGGCGGCGATCGACGAATCGGTCCCGGCCCCGGTGCTGAGCGCCGCGCTGTTCCAGCGGTTCTCGTCCCGCGGCGAGGCCGACTACGCCGACAAGCTCCTGTCGGCGATGCGGTTCGAGTTCGGCGGGCACCACGAGAAGAAGGAATGATACGCAATCGTGTTGATTCGTGACCGCAACGGGAACGATCTTCTGGACCCCGAAGGGGTCGGATACTTTAGCCCCGGGCAACGCCCGGGGTTGTCGGGCGTTATGCCTTTGCAGCCTGAAGGGCCAGGGCTTCCAAGGTGTTAGCTGTTGCGTTTGAGCAGAACCTTGTGAGTCGATAC
>JAFKJJ010000394.1 GCA_017306025.1 Planctomycetota bacterium | reverse complement strand
TCTGCTGGCCGGTCCGCACGCTCCGGGTGAAGGCCGACGGGCGGTGGCAGAAGCGGACGGCGGCGATGGCTGCGGGGCTGACCGACCACGTCTGGTCACTCAACGAATGGTTGGCCTACCCCGTCGTACAACGCAAGTAGGTCACCACCTGTACCACGCTTTCGTTGCGTTAATTCCGTACTCCCAGCCCGAGTTCGGCGTCCCCAATCCCACCACCGAAGAGAAAGGAGAATTGTTGGCACTATCCGCACGTTCGAGAAAGTCGATCTGAGTACCCGCCGCGATCTCATCCCCTTGAAGCAAGGTGCCCACAATCGTCCCGCCGGGCCGCGGTTGCCCGCCGGGTTGCGGTTGTACAGCTCCGAGTTGAGCGAAACCATCAACCGAGACCGTGTCGTGCTTGGTCGCGTCGCTGACATCAATTTTCATCTCGCCGCTGAACATCTTGAAGTTACCGGTGACGCGGAGTGTCCCGATGGGGTTGGTGGGGTCGCCAGGTGAGATGATTGGCGCGGTGGTCGCGCCGGCCATATTCGGCCCTTTGCCGAGGCTGAGATTGCCCCCGATCGCACCGTTGCCGAGAATGGTCCCCTGACGGATACCCAAAATATTGCTCTGATTCTGAGTATTCAGAATCACGCGCGAATTGTTGAGAATTTGGAACGTACTGGTATCACTACCCTCCTGTTCGGCCGCGCCGAGAAGCTCTAGCGTCCCTTTGTTAACAATCACTTTGCCGGCGTTGGTAAAATTCGCATCAAGGGTGATGGTCGCGTCCGATTCGACGAAAACGGTTCCTTGGTTATTGATCTCAAGGTAATCGGGACTCGAAGGAAGGGTGCCGAAAGCTCCCAAACCGCCCATAGTTCCGAACGTCGAACCCTCGGACTTGCAGGTGAAGACCCCACTTGAGCCGATGCGAATAGAGGATTCCCCCTTGCCGGTGCCGACGTCTTGATCGAGCCACTGGAATTCACCATCCACGTACACCGTCACGTACTTGAGGACCGGAGGATAATTCGAAAGAGGAGGGTCGCCAGATGGCGGGACGGTGGGGATTTTCGTACTTGATTAGCGCCTCGCTCCAGCCCGGTTGCAATCGGAGCGAGAACTCGTGGCCCACATCACTACGATGGCGGCATGGA
>JAFKJJ010000467.1 GCA_017306025.1 Planctomycetota bacterium | reverse complement strand
GCACGAGCCCGGCCATCGGGTGGCGCAACAGCACCCCGTCGGCGGCCTGGACGCTCAGCGCACTGCCGCCGCCCACCGCCAGCCCGACGTCCGCCCCGGCCAGCAGCGGCGCGTCGTTGATGCCGTCGCCGACCGCGAGGACCGTGCGACCCCGACGCTGCCACTCGACGAGCACCGCGGTCTTGTCGGCGGGCAGCATGAGACGCGCTCCGGCGGGGAAAGGAACAGGGGCGAGGACAGGGCACTCGCGCCATTAAACCCCATCCGGGGGGCGTTGTCACGTGGGAAGAAATGAGAGAACGCGAATGACCAGCGCTGACCACGAAAGTGCCCGGTTCCGAGAACCGAGCGCGCTTGCCCGTTGAAAGTTGCTCACTCGCTCGCGTCGGTCCGCGCGGCCGGCTCGGACCGACCGCCTGGCGCAGGTCGCGGCGGAGCGGGCTCACCGATCGGCACGGGCTCGGCGGTCTTGCGGTAGCCCAGGCAGCGAAGGATGTTGAGTACCTCCGTCCACGTCGGGTAACGGCGGCCGAACCGCTTCTGGTACCAAGCGACCGCGAGCAAAAACTCGATCTCATCCGCGGTCAGGTCGCCCCCGTGGCTGCACGGTGCGTTCTCCGGAATCGACCGTGCGGCAACTTGTTCAGAAGCCGCCCCCGTTTCCCCTCGAACGTCACCGGGGTCGTTCGGGGCCGGTGGCCCCGGGGTGCGCGTTCCGAGATCGGCCTCGGGACCGCTCGCACCGACGGGCACAAGCGGTTCTCGGAGGACGATGCTCCCGTCCCGAAGTCCGTCGGCCAGTTCGGTCGCGACCGACTCGAACGATCGGGGGAGCCGCGCCCAGCGATTCAAACGATCAAGGAGCCCCATCGGACCTTCTTCCACCCGCTCGTCCCAGAAACACTTCGTTGATGATCCGCGCCGCCTCATCAGCGGTGGTCGCCAGACTCAACGGGACTTCGAGCAGATGAATTCGGATGTTCGTCCGCCAGATCTTAATCGCGGCCCACAACGTCGGGCCGAGAAGCGCCGCCGTCCCCACCCCCGGCCCCGCGATTCCCCAGTCGTCACGAACCGCGCCCGTCACAATCAGACCCACCCCGACAACCGCAAACGTCACGGTCAGGGCGAAGCACACCCACTCCCAGACCCGATTCTTCCTCGTCGACTCGGCGATCACCTCCCGGACGGATCGCACGTGATCCGTTGCCGGGGGGCGACTTGCGGGCCACGAGTTCGTCTCCCTTGAGATCCTACCACAGACACTTCATCGTGTGCGCCCGCCCTTACACCTTGCCCTTGAAGAACACGGCGCCCAGCGGCGGCAGGTTCAGTTGCGCGGAGAACTTCTGCCCGTGCATCGGGACGAACTCCGCGTACACGCCGCCCGCGTTGCCCACGTTCGTGCCGCCGTAGGCGTCCGCGTCGGTGTTGAGCACCTCCGCCCACGACCCGGCCCCCGGCACCCCGACGCGGTAGTTCGGGCGCGGGATCGGGGTGAAGTTGAACACGCACAGGATCACGTCCTCGCCCTTCCCCTTGCGGACGAAGCTGATGATGCTGTTGGCCGCGTCGGTGCAGTCGACCCACTCGAACCCGCCCGGCGTGTTGTCCAGCTCGTGCAGCGCCGGCTCGGCCGCGTACAGGCGGTTCAGGTCGCGCACGAGCGACTGAACGCCCTTGTGGTGCGGCCCCTGCTTCAGCAGGTGCCAGTCGATGATCTGGTCGTGCCGCCACTCCTGGCGCTGCGCGATCTCGCCGCCCATGAACAGGAGCTTCTTGCCGGTCATGCCCCACTGGTAGGCGAACAGGAGCCGCAGCCCGGCGAACTTCTGCCACTCGTCCCCGGCCATCTTGTCCCACAGCGGCCCCTTGCCGTGGACCACCTCGTCGTGGGACAGCGGCAGCACGAAGTTCTCGTTGTACGCGTAGAGCATCCGGAACGTGAGGTCGTTTTGATGGTGCTTGCGGTGAACCGGGTCCTTCATGAAGTACTTGAGCGTGTCGTGCATCCAGCCCATGTCCCACTTGTAGCCGAACCCCAGCCCGCCGACGTAGGTCGGCCGGGACACCATGCTCCACGCGGTGCTCTCCTCCGCGAACGTCTGCACGTCCGGGAAGTGCCGGTACACCTCCTCGTTGAACCGCCGCAGGAACGAGATCGCGTCGATGTTTTCCTTGCCGCCGAACTGGTTCGGCACCCACTCGCCCTGCTTGCGCGAGTAATCGAGGTACAGCATCGACGCGACCGCGTCGACGCGCAGCCCGTCGATGTGGTACTTGTCGAGCCAGAACATCGCGCTCGACAGCAGGAAGGACCGCACCTCGTGCCGGCCGTAGTTGAAGACGTAACTGCCCCAGTCCGGGTGGAACCCCTGCCGCGCGTCCGCGTGCTCGTAGAGCGCCGTCCCGTCGAACCGGGCGAGCGCAAACGCGTCGGTCGCGAAGTGGCTCGGCACCCAGTCGAGGATGACGCCGATGCCGGCCCGGTGCAGCGTGTCGATGAGGAACATCAGGTCCTGCGGGGTGCCGAACCGGCTGGTCGCGGCGAAGTACCCGGTGACCTGATAGCCCCACGACGCGAAGAACGGGTGCTCGGTGATCGGCAGGAACTCGACGTGCGTGAACCCCATGTCGCGGCAGTACTCCGCGAGCCGGGGGGCGATGTCGCGGTAGTTGAGCGAGTGGTACGGCGGGTCGGCCTCGCGCATCCACGACCCGAGGTGTACCTCGTAAATGCTGATCGGCTTGTCGTGGGTCCCCTTCGCCCCGCGCCCGGCCATCCACTCCGCGTCGTCCCACCGGTAGTCGAGGTCCCAGGTCACCGCGGCCGACTTCGGCGGGATCTCGCAGGTGAACGCGTACGGGTCGGTCTTCTCGGCGGTGTACCCGCCCGGTGCGGCGACGTGGTACTTGTAACAGGTGCCGGACTTCACCCCGGGGATGAACACGCCCCACACCCCGGACGAGCCGATCGGGTGCAGCCGGTTGGCGCCGCGGTCCCAGCCGTTGAAGTCGCCCACCACGCTCACGTAGTCCGCGTTCGGCGCCCACACGGCGAAGTGGTAGCCGTCCTGCCCGTTGACCCGCGCCGGGTGCGAGCCGAGCTTCTCGTACAGCCGGAGGTGACTGCCCTCGTTGAAGAGGTACATGTCTTGCGGGCCGAACCACGCGTACTCGCCCGGCGCGTCGGGGTTGGGCGCGGTCGGGGTCGGAGTCGGAGCGGGCGCGACGTCCGCGCCGAACGGGAGGAACTTCGGCGACTCACCGGCGTGGTTCATGGTGTCCTGGCTTCGCGCGAGGGGGTGGAGATTGTAAGGAAGAAGTACCGGATTCACGTGCCAACCGCCAGACGCGGGCCGGCAAGAAGTGCGAAGGACTGCAACGATTGTGCCGTTACGCCCCGACCGGCGCGCCGTGAACCATATGCTCCCAGGCGTCTTCGAGGGCGGCAATCGCGGTGTCGGGGATCGGGAGCTCGGAGTACGCCATGCGCGTGCAGAGTATCGCGAGTTTCGTGAACGCCGCCGCGTGGTCGGGGAACGCTTCGCCCAGCCGCGCGGCGAACTCCAGCGCGGTCTCGGTCGGCTCGCGCCCCGCATCGCGGTCCCAGGCCCACGCGTCGAGCGCCTCGAACGTGTACGCGATCAGTTCGGCCGGCTCGCGGCGCTCCGCGGAGCCGTCGGCAAACGGGTTCGAGTATTCGCTAAACGGGGGCGGGCGCACCGGCCCCTGCGGTCGGGCCTCGTCCCCGGCCTTACGGTCGGGGTTCGCCTTCGCCCCGCCGAACAGGCTCGCCCACCACGCGCGGATGCCGTCGAGCCAGCGCCGCGCCCAGTCGGTGAACGGCGCGAGGTACTTGAGCACGCCGAAGAACAGCCCGAACACGATCAGGACCGCGAGGATCGCGAACACGATCCACTTCACCGCGCCCGCGACCTTCGCCAGCGCGCCGCCGAGTTGTGTCGTGGAATCCGACCCGCCGCTGCGGCTGCCGCCGTCGTCCTTCGCCTCCTCGGTGTCGTTGTCAGAGCCCCCCCCCCGGCGTTCGCCGTCCTGATCTTTCCTGGCCTCGCTCTCGCCGCCGTTCCCCTTCCCGCCGCCCTTCTGGTCGCCGCCCGACTGGTCGCCAGTCTTCCCGCTCCCCCCCTTGCCGCCCTGTCCGCGGCCGCCGCCCTTCTCGCCGCCGGAGCCGCCGCCCGGCTGCCCGCCCTTCCCGCTCGCGGTGCCGTCGCCGGCCCTCGACTGCCCCCCGCCGCGCCCCTCGCCCTCGCCGGTCGAACCGCCGCTGTTCTGCGCGTACCGCGACGCCTGGCGCTTCTCCTTCCCGGCGCGCTCGATGCCGAACCACGGCACCTCGGAGTGCGGCCGCGGGAGGAACGCGCCGAGCAGAACGAACGCGACGATCGTGACGGCGCCGAGGCCGAGCCAGCTCGCGGTCATCACGGCCGGCACCTTCGCCTTCCGCTGGCGCAGGTAGCGCCGCACGCCGAGCAGGCTCGTGGTGACGAGCAGCCCGAGGGCACTGGCGACGTAGACCGTCATCTGGAGGAACGTGGCGGTCCGGCGCTTGTCGTCGTCGGGATCGACCAGCGACTGACCGAGCGCGAACAGCGGCAGCGCCGCGAGCGCGAAGTACAGCACCCACACGCCCGGCGTGTGCCCGCCCTTGCGCTCCGCCTCACGGTGCGCCTTGTAGCGCTCGATCCACGCCCACAGGCGCGAGTCCGGTTCGGCTTTCTTTTTCTTCTTGCCCCGTCGCTTGCGCTCCGGGTTCGCCCGCGGTGCCGGTTCCCCCCCGGCCTTGCCGTCAGGGTTCGCCGGCTCGGGGGCCTGTTTGTCGTCGGCGTCGAGGCCCGCGGCCGACAACAGCCCGCGCCCGCTCGACTCGCGCTTCTCGTCGATGTGTGTGCAGTCCCACGTCAGCTTGTGCGCGCTCCACCAGACGACCGCGAGCAGCCCGAGGTTGACCAGCCAGCCCCACGACCGCAACCAGCCCTGCGGGTAATCGACGTAGGAGAGCAGCGCGATGTACGTGACGACCGCGAGCGCGACGCCGTAGACCGCGGCGCGCCCGGCGTCGTACTGGATCGAGATGCGGGCGACGAGGACGGCCGCCAGCACGAAGAAGAAGAACGTGTAGAGCAACCGGTCGGAGTACTTCCCCGCGTAGAGCACTTCCACGAGGAAGAACACGAGGCTGCCGACCATCAGCATGACCAGCGCCGGGCTGAGCGCGGTCACGACGTAATCGGCGACCGACGGCGGTTCGCGTTCGGCGGCCATGTGATCCGTTCTACGGGGAAGTCTCAACGGGTGGCTTCCTGAAGACGCCGCCCGCGGCCGGGCGTTTCGCTTGCACCCGCGGCGCACTTCCCGCAAGATAAAGGTTCTGCCGAACTTCCCGCCCCACCGCGAGTTCACCGCATGCGATTCGTACTTCTCGCCACGGTCGCGCCGTTCGTTCTCGCCGCCCCGGCACGGGCCGCGGAGCCGGTCGATAACGACTACTTCGAAAAGCGCGTCCGGCCGGTCCTCGTTCAGCACTGCGTGAGCTGCCACGGCGAGAAGAAGCAGAAGGGCGAACTGCGGCTGGATGCGAAAGCCGGGTTCGTCAAGGGCGGCGAGAGCGGCCCCGCGGTCGTGCCGGGCAAGCCCGACGAGAGCCGGCTGGTGAAGGCAGTCCGCTACGACGACGACACCAAGATGCCGCCGAAGGGCAAGCTCGCCGACGCGGAGATCGCGGTCCTGACGGAATGGGTGAAGGGCGGCGCGCCGTGGCCCGACGACGGCGCCGTCGGGAAGGGGCCGGAGAAAACGTTCGACCTCCACGCGCGGGCCAGGGCGCACTGGTCGTTCCAGCCGATCCGGCGCCCCGCGGTGCCGGAAATCGCCGATCGCCGATCGCCTATCACGAACGACATCGACCGGTTCCTGCTCGCGAAACTCGGCGCCGCGGGGCTGACGTTCGCACCGCCCGCGGACCGGCGCACGCTCCTGCGCCGCGTGTACTTCGACGTCATCGGACTTCCGCCCACGCCCGTGGAGATTGAGGCCTTTGTGAAGGACGAAGCGCCCGACGCGTTCGAGAAGGTGGTCGACCGGCTGCTCGCGTCCCCTCAGTACGGAGAGCGCTGGGGCCGCCACTGGCTCGACCTCGCGCGCTACGCGGAGACGCACGGGCACGAGTTCGACTTCGAGATCTCCGACGCGTGGCGCTACCGCGACTACGTCGTCCGCGCGCTCAACGCCGACCTGCCGTTCGACCGGTTCCTCACCGAGCACATCGCGGGCGACCTGCTGCCCCCGCGGCGCGACCCGAAGACCGGCGTGAACGAATCGCTCCTCGCGACGGGCTTCTGGTGGCTGGGCGAGGCGAAGCACTCGCCGGTCGACTCGCGCGCCGAGTACGCGGACCGCACCGACAACCAGATCGACGTGTTCGGAAAGGCGGTGTTCGGGCTGACGCTCGGCTGTGCGCGGTGCCACGACCACAAGTTCGACCCGATCGCCACGAGGGACTATTACGCGCTGTTCGGGGTGCTCGCCAGTTCGCGCTACAACCGCGCCGACGTGAGCGACCCGGCCCCGACCGTGAAGCTGCTCGAAGAGTTGAAGCAGCTCCGCGGCGAACTCGCGAAGGTGCTCCCCGCACGGGCCGAAGGGCCGGGCGCGCCGCCCTCGCCGCACATGATCGCGTGGCGCGAGAAGGCGACCGCGTTCGAGACGTTCGGCGCCGACTGGCGCAAGCGCTGGGACGCGGACGGCCTCGCGTTCCGCCCCGAAGCCGGCGATTCCTTCCCGCACTCCGGCCGCGAGGCGCGCAAACTGATGGGCGCCCTGCGGTCGCCCACGTTCACCATCGACAAGCCGTACCTGGCGGTCCGCGTCGCGGGGCAGAACGGGCGGGCGCGGGTCGTGCTCAACGGGTTGCAACTCATCCAGAACCCGATCTACGGCGGCCTCGCGCAGCCGGTGAACTCCGGGAACGAACTGAAGTGGATGGCGTTCGACCTGCGCATGTGGAAGGGCCAGCCCGCGTATCTCGAACTGCTCGACGACGGCCCCGGATGGGTCGCGATCGCCGAGGCGTGGTTCGCAGACGCCCCGCCGCCCGCGGACGCCGCCCGCAAGGTGCCGCCGGGCGACCTGCCCGCGGCCCACGAGAACCCGGACGCTCAGAAGCTCCTCGACCGCGCCCGCGAACTCGAAGCCAAGATTCCCGACCCGCAGCGCGCCCCGACGACCCGCGACGGGACCGGCGTCAACGAACGCGTATTCGTCCGGGGCAACCACAAGACGCTCGGGGCCGAGGCGCCGCGCGCGACGCTCGAAGCGTTCGGCCACCCGGCGTTCAAGAGCGCCGGCAGCGGCCGACTCGAACTCGCCCGGACCGTCACCGACCCGTCGAACCCGGTCGTCGCCCGGGTCATAGTGAACCGGCTGTGGAAGCACCACTTCGGCGAGGGGACCGTCGGCTCGCCGGACGACTTCGGCTATCAGGGCCAGCGGCCCACGCACCCCGAGTTACTCGACTGGCTCGCCGCCGAACTGGTGAACCCCGAGCGCAAGGTCGGGGGTGATGCGAAGCCGTGGTCGCTCAAGCGGATGCACCGGCTGATGCTGCTCTCGGCCGCGTACCGGCAGTCGAGCCGCGCGACACCGGAGCAGACCGCGAAGGCCGTGACCGCAGACCCGCAGAACCGGTTGCTCCACCGGCAGAACGTGAAGCGCCTCGAAGCGGAAGCGATCCGCGACGGCGTCCTCGCGGCCAGCGGGCGGCTCGACCCGCGCATGGAAGGCCCCGGCGTGCTGCCGCACCTGACCGAGCACCAGGTCGGCCGCGGGCGCCCCGGGTCGGGTCCGCTCGACGGCGACGGCCGACGCAGCATTTACCTCCAGGTGCGCCGGAACTTCATCAACCCGATGTTCACCGCCTTCGACTACCCCACGCCCTTCACGGCGATCGGCCGGCGCACGGTCTCGAACGTGCCGGCCCAGGCGCTCGTGATGCTCAACAACCCGTTCGTGCTTCAGCAATCGGAATTGTGGGCGAAGAAGGTGCTCGCGGCCCCCGGCCGCACCGCCGAGGACCGCGTGCGCGAGATGTACCTGACCGCGTTCGGCCGCGGGCCGACGAAAGACGAACTCGCGGACGCGACGGGGTTCGTCGCGGAGCAGGCGAAGGAGTACGGCAAGCCGGACCACCCGAAGGCGTGGGCCGACCTCGCGCACGTGCTGTTCAACGCGAAGGAGTTCATCTTCGTGGAGTGAGGGAAGACTTCTCCGGCCCAATCGCGGTCACGGCGGCGGCGCGCCGGGCGGGGGAACCACGAACACGAGGTCTTCGGCCCGCGGGCCGCCCGGCGGGATCTTCCCGCCCTGGTCGACGCGGTCCGGC
>JAFKJJ010000466.1 GCA_017306025.1 Planctomycetota bacterium | reverse complement strand
ACCGGTCCAGGAACGACTCCAGTTCCGGCTTCAGACGCCGCAGTTCCTCAAGGTTCATCGCACGCTCCGACCGGGAACGGTTCCGGTCGAAGTTGTAGACCAAATTACGTCAGCGTAAAGAGCTATTAGAACCGGCGCTGTAGTACTAGCCGGCGGGTGGCTCCACGTCCGCAACAAGGTCGAGCTGGGCTGGCGGGTGAAGACCGGGCAGGAACGGGTCGTGCCGCTCCTGCCGGAGGTGGTCGCCGTGATCCGCGGGGTGATCGGGAAGCGAACCAGCGGCCCGGTGTTCCTGCGGGAGCGGTTCCACGCCCGCAAGGCCGCGGTCACCGGCGACCGGCGGGAGTTGGAGAAGGTGTTCCGCGACCGGCGTGCTGCCGAGGGGCGACCGCTGACCCGGACCGAGGACGCCGCACTGGCGAAGAAGCTGTGGTGGGACACCGGGGCGGTGAAGGCGGACAAGATCCGGCAGGTGTTCGGCCGGGTCACGGCCGCCATCGGGCACGTGGACTCGACCTGCCCGAAGTCGTGGCGGCACACGTTCGCCACACTGCTCCAGGACGCCAACGTGGACCCGCTGATCCGCCAGCAGGTGATGGGCCACAAGCCGACACTCAACGGCGGGCTCGGCATGACCGCGAACTACACCCACACCCGGCCGGAGACCCGCAGGGAGCAGGTCGAGCGGGCACTCCGGCGGTGGCCAACCTCGCTGACCCTGGCAGCGGAACGGGTCGCCGGGGTGTGAGCGAGACGAGCGACAAGCCGCTCGTGTAAAGTCGTGACGAGAAGGACCGGCCGCACGGCCAACGCGTATTCTTTTTGCCTGGTTTTTCAGGGTGTCGCGCTGTTACGGCGGGCAAAAAACGCCTCAAAACTGAAGGGCCAACTGCCGTTTTCCTTGGAAAACAAGCAAATTAATACGCGTTGGCCCTGGGACCGGCCGTGAGGGTGCGAGTTCCCGAACGGCCGGTCCCGATCGAGCGGTTCGCGTGAACTGCTCGTCCGCACCGAGCGGTTGCACTGCTGTTCGGCAAAGGTGGCCCGCTGTTCTCAAAAGTGGATTTTGGATCACGCCAGACAGGGCCGAACTGCCCGGCGGCTGTTGCGATCGGAACCGCAGCGATTTCACTTCGGCCGTTGGGGATGCCGCCCCGTCTTCGTCCGTCCTCCCGTGGGGTATTCTGGTGGTGTAGATTGACGTGCCGACTTGTCTGTCGTTCCCGTGAACCCGTCATGAAGCCTTCACCGTCCCGCGACGACGTGCAGCGTGTCCGCAAGCTGGCGGGCTTGCCCAATGAGATCCGTCAAAGTCGGTTCGTGGCCATCACCCGGCTGACCGTCCTGAAGAGCCTGTGCCGGGAACCCGAAGTCGCGCACCGCTTCGTCGCGTCCCTCGCCCGCCGAACTTTCGAGGCGATGGAGCAACCGAAGGGCCGATCAGCCGAGCCGACCGCGACCTCATCGAGTCACAGAGAGATGATGGTGTCGGCCCTGGAGGGGATGGACGCTTGGTTGCGATCGCCGGGCGAGAAATGCCGCCGGACGCTGACCGAGTTGCACAGCCGGATGCGGGACGAGCAGAACGAGCACCGCGACATCCCGTACGGGGCGGTGCGGCTGATCACCGACGCGAACCTCCTGCTCTTCGAGTACGCCCTGTCGTGCATCCTGGCCCACCGGCAGGAAGTCGGCACGTGGGCGTACCAGACCGCACGCCAGTATGCCGAGCGGTACACGCCGAGCGAGGGCACGGGACTCATTTCATCCTCGATCCCGTTCGTCCGGGACATCACCGACTTCTGGACCGCCGAGTACGACCTGAGCCCCGAATCGCTCGCACCGAAACAGAAGGCAGCGAAGGCGGCGGCGACCGAGGCACCGCCCGCCGGCCCTGCCGAGTCGAGCCGGGACCGCCGGGCCGCGACGTTCACGGCCCGCCAGGGGCAGTTCCTCGCGTTCATCCACCTGTACCGGAAGCTGCACCGCCGCGGCCCGGCCGAGTCCGATCTGAGGGCTTTCTTTCGCGTGACGGCCCCCGCGGTCCACGGCATGGTGGTGAAGCTCGAAGAACTCGGACTGATCACCAGGGAACCGGGTGTGGCCCGGTCGATACGAGTGGCGATCCCCGCGGAACAACTTCCCGAACTGGAGGCCACCGACGGACCGCCCTGGTAGCGAAGCTCGACCAGGCCGGAGGCAAACTCGACGAGTTGCTGAAACCGCCGTCCGGCGGCGACACCAGCTCCGCGGGCTTGGTGTGGCACCACGGCGTCCTGTGGGTGAGTTACTATTCGTCGCACGAGGGCAAGTCGGCCGTCTATTTGGCGAAGGTGAAAGTAGCCGAAACCGGGCGGTGAACACGCTCACCGGCGGCAGTCGCCCAGGTGCTGTTCCTCACCGCCCCGTGTTGTGAATTGTCACGCCGACCGGGTCCGCGGCCGGTCCGGTTGACGGCCCTCACTCTCGTCCCTAACCTTCTTTCTTCTTCATCGAAGTGGAGGTGTTCGGCGATGACGTTCACGGAGGCGGTGGCGGAGCTGTGGGCTCAACACCCGAAGGCGGAACTGAGCCCGTCGGTCCGGCGGGGCCAGGCGTTCGCCCGTGCGGCACGGGTCGATTTCAAGAAGGACAAGGGCGGCCTGTACGTCGGACGGGACACCGACGGGACCGAGGTGCTGGTGTACTTCAACGACGACGCCAAGGTGATCGCCTGCACCGAGATCGAGCCCGACGACGAGTAGCAGTCGCCGCGGCGAGGAACCGCGATCTGCCGAACGCGGTGTCGGGACGACGGTCTTCGTCACGCCGCTCCTCGGCAGGACGGTGAGTATCACTACCGGGGCGTGGCCGGCTGGAGTTTGTTCATCGCCGCGGCGAACGCCCGGCCGAGTTTCAGTTGCCCGGCGGCGTCGTAATGGACGGTGTCGGGCAGCAGCGAGAACCCGTCGGTCGAGACCATCGTCGCGTTCTTCATCGCCTCTGGCTTCTTGGAAGTAGAGTCGCACGCGGCCATCTGCTCGCGGATCTCCTTGCGGTGGGTGAACCGGGCGGCGGGCGGGTCGTGCGGGAGCACCTGGTCGAACACGAACGGCAGGTCGGCCTCGCACGTCATGTCATCGGCGACCCGCTTCCGCAGGCGGCTCAGGCTGGCCGCGTACGAAACCGCCGATTCCTTTTGCTTGGCGTCGGCTTCGCCCTGCATCCAGACGAACCCGCGGACGGTCGGCGTGTATCCCTGCTCGTTCAGGTGCGTCATGCCGGCCCGGAACTGCTTCACCATCGCGGCGTACAGGGTGCCGGTGTTGGCGTCGTCGGCCTTCTCGCCGGGGTAGAAGGTGCGGCGGCCGGGGGCGGGGGCGCCGCCCACCCACTCGCCCGCGTTGAACCCGTGGTGCAACGGCATGCCGCTGGCGTGGTACTTGATGAGGTAAATCGGCCGGTCGGCCGTCGCGGTGTCGAGGGCGAACCCGACGACCAGGCCGTGCTCGGGGTGCAGTAATTGATTGTGGTGGTTCGGTCGGCTCCGGGGTAGTGTGGCCATGCACCTCCGGAGCCCCAATCATGACGCGCACGTTTCAGGCGACAACCCCACTTCAGGCTCTGGTACTCGAACAGGCGCTGGCGCTGGCCTGTCAGCTCGAGCGCGCGGCCGCCGATGCGCCCGACGGGAAGGTGCTCGCGCAGGTCGAGGGCGCCGCGCTGCCGGCCGCCCGCGAGTTAGCCCGCAAGGCCGTCGAG
Organism: Planctomycetota bacterium; assembly: GCA_017306025.1. Classification (GTDB taxonomy): domain Bacteria; phylum Planctomycetota; class Planctomycetia; order Gemmatales; family Gemmataceae; genus Gemmata. The sequence continues at coordinate 4,664 of JAFKJJ010000466.1, read as the reverse complement.
GCGGCCCTCCAGGCTCAGGCCCCTGTGGCCGAAAAAAGGGGGCGCCGGCCCGGCGTTGCGCCGGCTGTGGCCGAGCCGCCTGGCCCAAGCGCCGCGCCGCCCGCAACGTCCTGACTGCCGCCGGGACCGTGCGCCTCGACCGACTGTATCTCGTCTGCCCGCGCTGCAAGAGCGGCCGACACCCACTCGACGAGCGGCTCGGGGTGACCGGGTTCGTCCGCCCGTGCGCCCAGCGCCTGCTGTGCTTGGCCGGGGCCAGTTGGTCCTTCGAGCGGGCCAGTGCCAACCTCAAAGAGTTCTGTGGGCTGTCGGTCGGCGACAACACGATCCGGGCCGCGTGCCACGAGCACGGCGGGGCCATGCGGGACTGGCAACGGGACAACCCCGCTGCCGGCGCGGCGTTCCGGAAGGCGAGTGGCGACGTGGAGTTCCAGACCGACGGAACGATGGTGAACACGACGGCCGGTTGGCGCGAGATGCGGCTGTCGATCTTCGCCAAGCGCACGCGCGGCAAGCCGGTTCGCAGCGCCCGGGACTGGCACCAGCGCGACCTGCCCAGGCCACACGTGCGGGTGATCCAGGCGGCGATTCGCACCGGCGAGCAGTTAGGACCGCGTTGGCGCCGGATGGGCGCGCGTCTGGGTTTGCGGGAGACCACTTCGATCAGCGCGATCGCCGACGGCGCGAAGTGGATCTGGAAAGAGGTCGCGAGCCATCTGCCGGGGGCGACGGGCGTGTTGGACATCTACCACGCGGTGGAACACCTGTGGACGGCGGCACGAGCCCATTTCGGCGAGGGCACGGCCGAGTCCGCCCGCCGGGTGGAGCAGTGGCGTGGGGTGCTGTTGCGCGGCGGCGCCGGTGCGCTGGCGCGGGAGTTGGTGGATATCCGATGGTCGGACGTGCGCGGGTACTTCGAGCCGCACCTGGAACACACGGATTACGCCGGTCGGTTGTTGGAAGGGCGTAGCATCGGCAGCGGATTAGTCGAGGGCTCGTGCAAGCAGGTGGTGGGTCGCCGCCTGAAGCAAACCGGCGCCAAGTGGAAGGTGCGGCGCGTCGAACGAATGGCGGCGCTCTGCTCGGTTCAAGCATCCGACCAGTGGGATACCTATTGGAACGCCGCCTGAACACCACCATCCATTACCGCACCCGCCGAACGTGGTGACACGGCCGGCGGTGTTTGTCTTGCCGAGCACGAGCGGTTCAAACGTCTTACCGTTCCAGAAGAACGTGTGTGGGATTTCCTTCTTCACGTCGGCCGGGAGCTCGGCGACCTTGCCCGAACCCTGCATGTTCGACTGCCCGCCGAGCAGGTACACGTCGACCGGCTTGGCGGCTTTCGGCTCCTCCGCGGCCGGGAGGGTGCCCGCCGTCACGAGCAGCGTAACCGCCGTCGCGAGTCTGAGATCCACATCTGCCTCCTGGGTGGGTCGGGACCGTTCGGCAGAACGAATCGGTCGATGATGGAGTGACGCTATTCTGGATCGGAATGCCACCACCAGCAAGGACCGCTCCGGCTTGGCTACCACGGGATCGGCCTTCGCGAACGGCGATCGGAAAACGGAACTGACGCTTCGCGTGTGGCGGGTTACACTCGCAGCACGTCCCGTCGCACGAGGTTTCCCGATGTCCGACAGTAGCCCCGCAGTGGACCGCCGCCATTTCCTCGGCACCGCGTCCGCGTCGGCCGCACTCACGGGCGCAATGACGGCCGCTCGTGCGGCCGACGCACCGGCACCGCCCGCGGTCGCCGCCGCCCGGACGCCGGTCACGAACCCGCGATCCACGTCGGGCGACCTCCGGCACGGCCCGAAGTGGGACGAGTCGTTCACGCTCACCGTGGGCAACGACAGGGGCGACCTGAACGGCACCGACCAGCGAGTCCTCCAGGCCGCCGTCGACAGCGTTGCCCGGATGGGCGGCGGGACGGTGAAGCTGTTGCCCGGCACGTGGCGGTTGCGCAACGCGGTGTACCTGTGCTCCAACCTCAGGCTCGTGGGGAGCGGCCCGGAGACGGTTCTGATGAAGGAAGCGTCCGTCACCTCGAAACTGTCGGCCGATTCGGACTGGTACGACCAGGAGGTCACGCTCGCGGACGCGAAGGGGTTCAAGGTCGGGGACGGGATCTGCCTGCGGGCCAAGAACCCGCACCACGGCGGGGCGACCGTCATCAAGCGGACGCTCGTCGCTCGGTCCGGCAACCGCTTCAAGCTCGACAAGGGGCTCCGCGAGAACCTGTGGGCGAGTGGCACGCCGACCGTCTCCACGCTGTTCCCCCTCTTGAGCGGCGAGTTCGTCACCAACGTGACCATCGAGAACCTCGCCCTCGACGGGAACAAGGCGAACAACGAGGAGCTGGACGGCAACTACGCCGGGTGCGTGTTCATGCAGGACTGCGCCGACGTCGCCGTCCGCAAGGTGATCGCCCGCGACTACCGCGGCGACGGGATCAGTTGGCAGATCTGCCACGACGTACTGGTCGAGGGGTGCGAGAGCCGCAACCACACCGGCCTCGGCCTGCACCCCGGCTCCGGTTCGCAGCGGCCGGTGGTCCGCAACAACACCATCGTCGGGTGCCACATCGGGCTGTTCTTCTGCTGGGGCGTGAAGTATGGGCTCGCGGAAAAGAACACCATCGAGGACACCAAGACCGCGGGCATCTCGGTCGGGCACCGCGACACCGACAACCTGATCCGCAACAACACGGTGAAGCGGAGCGGGCAGGCCGGCATCCTGTTCCGCCCCGAACGCGGGGCGGGGTTCACCGGCGACCGCAACACGGTCGAGGGGAACACGGTTCTCGACACCGGCGGCGACGAGGCCGCGGCGGTGGACGTGCAGGGCACGACGGCGAACCTGGTGTTCCGCAACAACACGCTGAAGGAGACCCGCGGCCCGGCGAAGCGGGTCGGGTTCCGGCTCGGCAAGGACACCAAGGACGTCACCCTCGACGGCAACACGGTCGAGGGGTTCGCCGCGAAGGTGGACGACCGGCGGAAGTGACGGGGCCGGCACTCGATACTCGCCCCTCTCCACGGATACGACCCATGCGCTCCGCTCTCGTCCTCTTCGCCGCCGGCTTCTCCCCCGCACTCGCTCCCGCGGCGGACCCGCCGAACCGCCCGAACGTGCTCGTGATCCTGTCCGACGACCAGGGCCGCGGGGACTACTCGGCGTTCGGCACGAGGGACGTCCGCACGCCCCACATCGACCGACTGTACAAGGAGGGGATCGCGTTCGACAACTTCTACGCCAACTCGCCGGTGTGCTCCCCCACGCGGGCGGCCCTCCTGACCGGCTGCCACCCGGACCGCGTCGGCGTGCCCGGCGTCATCCGCGAGGAGCGGCCAGACAACTCCTGGGGCCGGCTCGCCCCCGACGCGGTGCTGCTCCCGAAGGTGCTCAGGCCCGCGGGCTACCACACGGCTCTTGTCGGCAAGTGGCACCTCGGCCTCTCGTCCACGAACACGCCAACGGACCGTGGGTTCGATGTCTTTCGCGGGTTCCTGGGTGACATGATGGACGACTACAGCACGCACCGGCGCAACGGGCTGAACTTGATGCGCGACGGGAAGAACGAAATCGACCCGAAGGGGCACGCGACGGACCTCTTCACCGGCTGGGCGGTCGAGTACCTCGAAGGGCAAGCCAAGCAGAAGGAGCCGTTCTTCCTGTACCTGGCGTACAACGCCCCGCACGACCCGCTCCAGCCGCCCGCCGAGTGGCTCGACAAAGTGAAGAAACGAAAGCCGATGCTTCCCGAATCGCGTGCCAAACTCGTGGCCCTGATCGAGCACATGGACGACGGGATCGGCCGGGTGCTCGACACCCTCGACCGAACCGGGCTGGCGAAGAATACCGTCGTGATCTTCACCTCCGACAACGGCGGCGTCACGGCGTACGGGGCGAACAACGGGCCGTGGCGGTCGGGCAAGCAGCACGTGTACGAGGGCGGGCTGCGGGTGCCGGGCGTGGTCCGCTGGCCGGGCGTCGTGAAGCCGGGCACGAGTACCGAACGGCTCACGCTCACGATGGACATCTTCCCGACCGTTTGCGACGTCGCGGGGGTGAAGCCGCCGCAGGGAATCGACGGGGTGAGTTTCGTGCCGACCCTCCGCGGGGAGAAGGAGCCGGCCAGCGACCGCGAGGTGTACTTCGTCCGGCGTGAGGGCGGTGCGGCGTATGGCGGCAAGACCATCGAGGCGGTGCGCAAGGGCAAGTGAAAGCTGCTCCAGGACAGCCCGTTCGCACCGCTGGAGCTGTACGACCTCGAAGCCGATCCGAAGGAGACCACTGACCTCGCCGCGAAAGAGAAGAAGGTGTTCGGAGAGATGTCGGCTGCTCTGCGGAAGCACGTCCAGCGGGGCGGTCAGGTGCCGCGGCAGCAACCAGAGGGCAAGCGGCCCGAACCGTGAAACGGCCGCGTCCGGCGGGCGGCGTTCCCCGCGGACCCGCTCCACGAACCGGAGGCCGACGGTCGCCCCGGCCGGGGTCGCGACGGGAGCCCGTAAACTACAGATCAGCAGGTAAGCAAAGCTACCGGCGTAGTTTCTCTGGGAAGGGCAGATCCGAGCCGTCCCAGAGCGCTCTCAGCAACCGGCGGTTGGCGCTCAATCGCTTCAGCCGGTTGTTGATCTCCCGATCCAACGGGGTCCGGTCGT
>JAFKJJ010000514.1 GCA_017306025.1 Planctomycetota bacterium | reverse complement strand
CGACGGCCGCGCCGAGCACGCCGTCATCTGCGTCGACGACGAGTGGGGCGGCAGGCTGGCCGCGCGCACGCCGTCCGCGGTCACGGTGTCCACCACCGGCGACGCCGACTGGCGGGCCACCGACATGGTCACCGGCGCCGACGGCACGCAGACGTTCACGGTGCTCGGGCCCGGGGGAGCGCTGCCGGGCCGGCTGCTGCTGCCCGGCGCGTTCAACGTGGCCAACGCGCTGGTCGCCCCGCTCGCGTACAACTTCCTGCAAGGGCAGGTGTACCGGCTGCGGCTCACCAGCATTCTGCCCGACCACCCCGGGCGGTCGTTCTACCCGACGCTCGAAGTGGCGCCGGGGAACCCGAAGTCGCTCACGTTCCTGGCCCACTCGTCGGTGCCGCTCACGTTCTCGGCCGACGACTTCGCCCAGGCGAAGGCCGGCAACCTCGTGGTGAAGGTCGTCTACCTGCCGGACCCGATCAACCAGGACTTCAGCACGGTCGTCGGCGCCGAGGAAGTGGTTTCGACGCGGCTCGAACCGGGCGCCGACCCGGTGGCCGAGGCGCAGCGCCGCGGGACGGTCCTGGCCGTGATCCGCATGGGTAACATCGACCTGGAGAACCGCGTGTCGCCGGCGATGACCGCCCCGCCGCCGGGCCTCGTCCCCGGTCCGGTGCCCCCGGGCGCCCCGCTGCCCGGTCCGAAGCCGTTCCCGCCGAAGGACGGCAAGGTCGGCCTGGAGGCGATGTCGCCGCTCGGCCCGGTCGCGCCGACCAACCCGCCGGGCACCGCGAGCGTCAACCCGCCGGCGGCGCTGCCGGCGCTCCCCGCGCTGCCGCTGGCCCCGACCGACCTGCCGCCGGCCCCGGTCGGCCCGACGGCCCCGGTCGCGCCGCCCACGAAGGCGCCCACCTCGGCTCCCGTGAAGGCGCCGGTCGCGCCCAGCCCGAAGGTGAAGTAAGGCTCAGGTTCCACGTTCCAAGCTCCGGAGTTCCGAGTTGAAACCAAGCGGCGGTTGTCGCCTTTGTCTTCAACTCGGAACTCCGGAGCTTGGAACGTGGAACTTTTTTCTGTGGGGGTCCACCAGTGAAAGCACGAACTCTCACCCTGTTCGGCGCCCTGGCCGTGGGTCAGTCGGTCGCACCGGGCCAGCCGCTTCCCGT
>JAFKJJ010000465.1 GCA_017306025.1 Planctomycetota bacterium | reverse complement strand
GCGGCCGCGTCGATGTCGGCGGCGCGGCCGGCGCGCTGCTCGGCGGCCAGACGGTCGATGAGGGACGCGAGTTGTTCGTCGCGGTCGGGGCTCATGGTATAAGTCGAAGGTCGTAAGGTCGCAAGTCGTAAAGTCGAAGAAGCCATGGGTCGGAGGTCTTCGACTTTACGACTTGCGACCTTACGACCTTCGACTACTCGACGGCCAGGCGCGCCGCGTACGCCGCGAGCGCGTCGCCGGCGGCCTCGGCGAACTCGTCGGCCCCGTCGATGTCGAACCGAACGAACCCGTAGGGCTCTCGGGGGTCGATGCGCACCGCGAGGTCCAGCCAGCGCCCGCCGAGCTGGTACGTCAGCCACCCCGCTTCGAGCGGCTCGTACCGCGCGCCCGGCACGCCCGCGATCACGGTCAGTTCGGGGCGTTCCGGTTGCACCAGACGCGCCGCCCCGCGGACGGTGTCCTTCAACAACGGGTAGATCTCGTCCGGCGGCGGGGCGAGTTCCCAGTCGCGGCCGTCGACGCGGTAATAGAGCAGCCCGCCGTCGTCGCCGAACCGCACTTCGAGCTGCGTGGCCCGGTCGCGGATCGCGTTGAGGATGACGACGTGCAGGAACCGGAGCGCGTCCGGCTCGGCGAGCAGTTGGTCGGCGGATTCATAAACGAGCACGGTGAAATCTCTTGAGCTATTGGGCCTGCGGCTCGGGCGGCGCGCTGAGGAACGCCGCCGGCAGCGCGGCGCGCAACGAGGCTTCGAGCGCATCAAAATCGGCCGTCCGCATCATGTGCTGCCGGATGCGGAGTTCCACCGTGCTGAGGTCGTGGGCGATCGTCAGCTCCTCGTTGAACCGCGGGCCGGAGCGCCGGACCCACCGGATCGCGGCGAACGGCACCGTCTCCGGCTGCGGCGGGTCCCGAGAAACCGGCTCGCCGTACTCGTCCTGGGGCGGCTCGCCGCGCGCCTCGGCGGGCAACACGAGCGCGGTCGCGGTGACGCGCAGGAGCGGCGGCCGGAGCGTGTCGCGCACGCCCGCGCAGATCGACACGAGCGCCATGCCCAGCGTCGGGATGCCGAACACGCCCATCACCATCATCGCGACGCCGGTCGGCAGATCGCCCGTCTGCACGCGCTCGTAACCGGCCGGGAGGAGCGACACGCCGATCGAGCCGAGCAATCCGAAAAAAAGGATCGCACAGCCGACGGTGTGCCACCCCGCCCAGTACGGGTACGCGGGTCCCACCTGCGGTTCCTGTTCAAGCGCCATCGGGCCGGTCGGGTGAGGGTGAAGGTGGGGGCGCGGACGGGACGGGCAGCGCGGCGAACGCCTCGGGCACGGCCGCGCGGAGCACCGTTTCGAGTTCGTCGAAGTCGGCCGGCCGCATCTTGTACTGGTGGAGTTCGAGCGTCGCCGGGCTGAGTTCGTGGACGATCAGCAGCCGGCCCTCGCCGGGCGCGGTGCCGGCCTCGCGCCGCACCCAGCGGATCGCGGTAAACGGGATCGCGGCCGGGTGCGTCCGCGGGCCGTCGTACTTCGGGGCGCCCCGCTCGTCCTTCTCCAACGGCTGACCGCGCGCGTCGTCCGGCAACAGGAGCGCGGCCGGGGTGACCCGTACCAGCGCCGGGCGGACCGCGTCCTTCACCGCGAAGGCGAACACCAGCACCGCGAACAGGATCGAGAAGACGGTACACGGCGCGCCCGCCACGGCGAGCACGGCGAACGCCGCGTTGTTCCCGTTCCGCCACTGGTCGCAGCAGGCCGGCACCAGCACCGTTCCGGCGGCGCCGATCCCAGCGGACAGCAGGAACACGCAGCCGAAGAACTTCCACCCGGTGCGGTACGGGTACGCCCGCCCCGGGGGCTCGTCAAACGTCATCACTGGGCGGCTCCTGACCGTCCGGGACGAGCACCGCGCGCAGCCGCCGCAGCGCGCGGAGGTACCGCATCGACGCCGCGGCCTCCGTCAGTTGCAGCGCGTGGGCCACCTCCTGATTCGAAAGCGCCTCGTGGTGCCGCATGAGGACGATCTCGCGGTCGTCGTCGGAGAGCCGGTCGATCGCGGCGCTCAGCCGGCGCTGGAGCTCCAGCCGGATCGCCTCCGACGTGGGCGTGCGCTCGGTGTCGATGAGCTGGGCGACGAGCGAGACGCTCGACTCGTCGGCCCACGCGGGGCGCGCGATCGGCTGCTCGCGGTCGACGCTGCGGCGCTGCGCCAGCCGGTGCCGGCGGTGTGTGTCGATGATGCGGTCTTGCGCCAGGTGCCGCAACCAGAGGTGGAACGGCATGTCGGGCTTTTTCAGGTACTCGGTGAGGCGCTGGTTGGCCTCGACGAGCACGTCCTGAACGATGTCGGAGGCGTCCACGCGGCGCGCGACGGCCGGGTCGAGGCGCAGCTCGACCACCTTGCGGAGCGCCCCGCGGAACTCGCCGAGCAGTTTGTCCACGGCCCCCGGCGCGCCGCCGCGGGCGCCGTCGAGCAACCGGTCGGTCTCTTCGCGGTTCGGCCACATGGCAAACATTTTACGGACTGTTCGGGGAACAAAGAACACAGGGTTTCCGCCCCGTGCGCGAACGGCGTCCGGCCATACGGCGGCTTTCGTCGGTACATCACCCCCGAACGGTCGGCGGAAACCCTGTGTGTGAACGGCGTCCGGCCATACCACAAACGGTATGAGCACCCCCACCTGGACCGCGCCGCCGGGCACCGCCGGCCTCATCTTCGACTGCGACGGCACCCTCGCGGACACCATGCCCGCGCACTACAAGGCGTGGACCGCCCTCCTGAGCCGGTTCAACATCCCGTTCCCCGAACCGCGGTTCTACGCGATGGGCGGGATGCCCACCGCGAGCATCATCCGCGTGCTCGCCGGCGAGGTCGGCGTGGCCGTCACCGACGTGGACGCGATGGTGGTCGAAAAGGAGGCGTGTTTCCTCACCCACCTCGAAGCGGTCGCGCCGATCGAACCCGTTCTGGCCGTCGCCGCCGCCTATCGCGGGACTTTGCCGATCGCGGTCGCCAGCGGGGGCTACCGCGACACCATCACGCGCACCCTCGACCGGTTGGGCGTTCGCGACTGGTTCGACGCGATGGTGACCGCCGAGGACACGGCGCGCCACAAGCCCGACCCGGACGTGTTCCTCGAAGCGGCCCGGCGGCTGGGTGTCGAAGCGTCGAAGTGTGTGGTGTTCGAGGACACCGACATCGGCCTGGAGGCCGCGCGCCGCGCCGGGATGTCAGGCGTCGACGTGCGGCCGTGGGTGAAGCGCTGACCGAAGGCCGAGTCATTCCCCGTTCCCGACGGACCGCGGGGTGCCCCAACGACTTTTTGAGGAGTTCGGGCGGTTCGCGGACGAGGTGCCAACATCCTTTCCGGGCTGCAGCCCGGACGTTCCTGGTGGAGCGGGAGACAGCGAAGAAGGGGCCTCAACACGGGCGAGCGATTGCACACCGGGCACCCGCGCCGATCGTGTCCTATTTTTCTTCGGGTCGTCTTATCTCGGCCCGAAGTGTGAGGGGCCGGACCGGGGTAGCGGGTCCGGTCGTTCGGCTGGCGAAGCACCCGCCCGGCGCGTAGTATACCCCCTACCACAATGCAGCAGTCCCGAACCCTCGTCGCACGTCTCGCCAGGCCCTCGTGTGCCGCGCTCGTCTTCGCCGCGTCGTTCGGGCTCCTGGTGCTGGTGCAGTGCCGGAGCGGCGCACACCACAGCGAGTTCGGCGCCCACCCCGATGAAGCCGCCCACGTTGTGACCGGGCTGATGGTCCACGACTACCTCGTGGGCCGAGACTGGTCGGCGCCGAAGCGGTTCGCCGAGAACTACTACCTTCACTACCCGAAGGTCGGGCTGGGGCACTGGCCGCCGGTCTTTTACGTCGTGCAGGCGGGCTGGGCGGCCGCGTTCGGCGCGACCGCGTGCTCGCTGTTACTCCTCATGGCCTGTACGGGGGCCGCCCTCGCGACGGTGCTGTTCCGGGTCATCTGCGCGCACCTCAACGCGACACGCGCGGCCGCGATGACGGCGGTCTTCGTCCTGCTACCGGCAGTGGGCACGCTCGGCAGCATGGTGATGACCGAGATGCTCGTGGCGCTCCTGTCGTTCGCGGCGGCGCTCGCGTTCGCCCGCTACATGGGGACCGAAAGTTCGAACCGCTGGTGGTGGTCGCTGGCCTTCGGCGTTCTCGCCTCGCTCGCGATTCTGACGAAGGGGACCGGCCTTTTGCTGGCGCTGGTGCCGCCGCTCGGTCTCCTGCTCGCGGGTCGGCCCGCGTTATTTCGCCGGGCCAGTCTGTGGCTGTCGGCGGTCGTCGTCGCGACCCTGTGTGCGCCGTTCTACCTCTACACGCTCAAGATGCAGCAGAACGGGATGCAGCACGAGTCGTTTGAGCTCTCGTTCGTCCCGGCCGCCGCACAGTTCTACGGTGCCGGCCTGGTGAGCGTGTCGACCGGAATCGTCTTCCTGCTCGCGCTGATCGGACTGGTCGACCGGGTCGTTCTGCCGGCGCGGAGAAACGCCCGGCCCGAGCCGGTCTTCGCAGCGCTCGCCGCGTTGTTGCTCGGCACGTGGACCTTCCACGTACTCGTGCCCTGCGGCCTCGAACTGCGTCACCTGCTCCCCGCGCTCCCGCCGGTGGTCGTTTTCGCGGCCGCGGGCCTCGACCGAGTGCTCTCTCGGATCGGTTGCCGGTCGGGCACGGCGTCGCCGGCCGCGGAGGTCGTGCTCGGTATCCTCGTCGGCCTGTTCGTGGTCGTCGGGGAGACGCCCTACCGGAAGGACTGGCGCGGCTACGGAGAAGTGACGCGGGTCCTGGGCGGGGAAGGGGGCGGAACGAATTCGGTGACGCTGGTGTCGTCCGACCCGCAAGGGGAAGGGATGATGGTTTCGGAAATGGCCCTGGCGGACGCCCACCGCCCGAGCCGGTACGTCCTGCGGGCCAGCAAGGTACTCGCCTCGGACCGCTGGTCGGGGCGCGACTACCGGACGCGGTTCGAATCGTCCGAGGCGATCCGGGACTACGTCCGCGGGTGCTCGGTCGGCGCCCTCGTCATCGACACGTCCGTCCCGCCCGAGAACACGCCCGAGCACCACCGGCAACTCGTCCGCATGGTGGCCGCGTTCCCCGGCGACTGGCGCCTGGAGAGCAGCCACAACATTGTTCGAAACGGCGTTACATATCCCGGCGCGATTCTGCTGTACCGTCCCGTCAACTTCACGCCCGCGCCGCCGGGGGATCTCGGTATCGACATGCAGGCGATGCTCGGCCGCAAGATCGGAACGACCCGTCAGGGGGAGTGAGGGGCGGCGTGCCCCCGACCCGCCGACGCGGTTCGGCTCCACGCCGTCAGCAATCGTTCGCACGCCTCGATGGTGGTACGGCCGAAGGCCATCAGCCCTTCGCGGTGGCCGCCCATCACGAACAGCCCGTCCGGGACGCCCGCGCGCAACAGCACGGCGATCGCGTCCGCCATCGCCGGCGTTCCCGCTTCCGCCTGCGGGTCGGTGGTGGGGAGCGCGCCGCGCAACTCTTCCCACATTCTGAGGTGGTGAACGTGGATCACCGTCCCGGCCGCGGGCTCGGCGCCGTAAACCGCCGCGTGGCTGAGCGATTCCGACGACGCCGCGACCGGCCCGCGGCAGCCGAGCGCGTTCGCCGCGACGTCGGCCCACACCACTTCCGTGAAATGCTCCGGGCCGGCGCTCTGAACGCCACCCGTCGCGGTGCCCGAAATGACGAATCCGTGCCCGGTGAGCCGGGCACTGACGTTCCCGAACCCGATGCCGTTGGGGTAGACGCCGATCAGCCCGAGCCCGCGGAGGTGGTTTCGTACTTCGATCAGTTCCGCGACCAGCGGACCGGCCGGCGCTGAGGCCCGCTCCCACTCGCAGCGGAACTGAATGTATCCTTTCTCGTCGGTCATCGGCCCGCGGCCCCCGTCCTCAGTTCGTCAGATGAGAAGACGCCGTCCTCGGTGATGAATCCGGTGACGAGCCGGGCCGGCGTGACGTCGAACGCCGGGTTCCGCGCCGGGCTCCCCGCGGGCACGACCAGCACCCGCGCCGGGCCGGTCGGCCCCAGCCCGTCCAGATACCGCACCTCGTCGGGCGACCGCTCCTCGATCGGAATGGCGGTGCCGTCGGGAACGGCGCGGTCGATAGTGGACGAAGGGAGGGCGACGTAGAACGGGACTCCGGTGTCGCGGGCGGCGAGCGCCTTGAGGTACGTGCCGATCTTGTTCGCCGTGTCGCCGTTGGCCGCCACGCGGTCGGCCCCGACGATGACCAGATCGACCGAGCCGCGCTGCATCAGGTGGCCGCCGGCGTTGTCGGCCACGACCGTGTGGCGGACGCCGTGTTCGCCGAGTTCGAACGCGGTCAGCGCCGCGCCCTGGTTTCGCGGCCTCGTCTCGGCCACCCAGACGTGGATCGGGACGCCGGCCTCGTGCGCGGCGTACACCGGGGCGGTCGCGGTGCCGTAGTCGACGCAGGCCAGCCAGCCGGCGTTGCAGTGGGTGAGGACGTTCACCTCCCCTTTTCGGGCCGCGACGTCGCGGATGAGGCGCAGTCCGTGTTCGCCGATCCGTCTGGAGCGCTCCAGCTCGTCGCCGACGACCTGTCGGGCGGCGTCGAGGAGGCGCTGTCGGACCTCGTCCGGTGTGCGGGCGTCTCGGGCGCGGTCGGCGACGAACCGCAGCGCCCAGCGGAGGTTCACGGCCGTCGGTCGGGTCGCCGCGAGCAGCTCGAACGCTTCCGCGACGGCCGCGGGAACCCGGGAATCGGGCGCGAGCCGGGCGGCGAGGTGGAGGCCGTATCCGGCGACGGCCCCGATGAGCGGCGCCCCGCGGACCCACATGTCGCGGATGGCTTCCGCCACGTCCGCCGGGGTCCGCAGCGCGGCCGTGACGAACCGGTGCGGCAGGTGCCGCTGGTCGATCACTTCGATGCCGTTCGCCTCCGGCAGTTCCCAGAGCGTCCGGTAGTTTTGTCCCCGAATGCGCATCACGTTCCTCAAGGCGGGAACCGTTCGTGGCCCGATTCTGCCACCGCCACCGCACTCGATGTCGGTCACCGGCTACTACTACGGGCGGTGAAACATCGAGACCACGTTTCAGAAGCCCCGCCCGCTCTGAAACCGGTCCGGGTCCTGGGGCGCGTGGCAACCGCCGCCGACCGGGAACCTTATGCCCCCGATCCTCATGAACCGCTTGAAACTACCGGACCCGCACAACCGGCGTCGTGAAGGAATTGCGTTCCGGTGCGGGCCGCTGGTCGTTCCGCTCGCGGTTCGGTCTCAAGTTCGACGTTCCGCCGGCCGATGAAGTTGTCACCGCACGGACTCGCGGATCTCTGCCACACCGCAGGCTTCTACCGAGGGGCGTCGCCCTGGAGAGTAACTTGCGTATGGATACGCCCGATTTCCCCCTTTCGGTCGTCGTCACCTCGCGGAACGACAATCACGGGGGCAGCCTTCTCCGCCGCATGCAGGCGTTCGTCAACGGGTTCGTCGGACAGTGCAAGCGCCACAACCTGGCGGCCGAGTTGATCATCGTTGAGTGGAACCCGCCGGCCGACAGGCCGCCCCTGGCCGAGGCCCTGAAGTGGCCCGACGATTTCGGCCCGTGTGTGGTACGCATCATCCGCGTTCCGCACGAGATCCACGCCCGGCTGCGTCACTCCGCCACGCTGCCGCTGTTCCAGATGATCGCCAAGAACGTGGGCATCCGCCGGGCGCGCGGTAAGTTCGTCCTCGCCACCAACATCGACATCCTCTTTTCCGACGAGTTGATGGAGTTCCTGGCCTCCGGCCGGCTCGAGGGCGGGCGGTGCTACCGCATCGACCGCCACGACGTGGCCACCGACGTTCCTGTCGACGGCTCGGTCGAAGAGCAGCTTACGTTCTGCCGCAACAACTTCCTTCGTCTGAACGCCCGCGTCGGCACCTTTCGGCTGACGCCGGACGGACGGATGTGTCCGGAACAAACGGACGTTTTCGACGAAGGGGAATTCTACATCGACGAAAACTGGAGCCCGCCGGACCGTTGGTACGTCGGCGGCCAGCCCTCGCGCTGGCTGGGGAAGGAGACGGCATTGACCCTCCGAGCTCCGGAGGGTCCCCAACGGCCGCTGCGCATGACTCTGGTTTCTGGGCCTGCCGTCGGGTTCGCCCCGTTCGACCTTGAGGTGCGCGACGACGCGGGGGCCGTCGTTGCCCGGGGCCGGGTTGATAACCACCTCCGCCAGTTCGACGTGAGCCTGCCGCTCCGACCAGGGGAGATCGGTCGGTTCCGGTTTTGCGTCCCGGTGCCCCTGGTGGCCGAGTCGGAGGGGGCCGGGCGGGAGCGCGTCCTCCAGTTGAATTACTGCGAGCGCGCCGTCCGGCTGAATTACTGCGGCTGGGCGCCGGCCGGACCGTGTGACTCGGTGCCCCAGCCCGACGGCCTGAACTTCGCCGACGTGGCCACCCCGCCGGTC
>JAFKJJ010000464.1 GCA_017306025.1 Planctomycetota bacterium | reverse complement strand
GCAGGACGTCGTCGAAGGTGATTCCCGTGTACGCGATACGGTCATGCATGACTCAGCCCCGAAGCCGGAAGGAAGGTGGATTCGGGAATATAGAGAGTGGGGGCGAACCGCGTCGATGGGAACTCCTTGTGTCGAAAGTCATAAAGTCGAAGGTCGTAAAGTCGAAAGCTGCCGAGCGGCCGATGTCTTCGACTTTACGACCTTCGACTTTATGACTTTCGACTCACTTCGCGTGCAGCCCCGCAATGACCACCTCCAAGAATTCGCGGGCGCGTTTGGCGAGCGCGTCCACGCCCGCGGGCTTGTCCGGCCGCGGCACCAGCGGCGCGAAAATGTTCTCACAGGCCAGCGGCATCGTCAGCCCCGTGAACGCGACCGGGTGTAGCAGTTTGTAGTGGTCGATCTCACCGAATCCCGGACCGCAGTCCTCGTCCCTGGGCCAGTTGCGGTGGTCTTTGATGCAGAAGCTCCTCACCTCGCTCGCGCAGAGCTTGATGTCGGGAATCGGGTCCTTGTCGAGGTAGTCGAGCACGTTCCCCGCGTCGTAGTTGACCCTCACGTTCGGGTGATCGACCTCCTTCGTGATCGCGGCGCACGCCTCGCCGGTCCCGGTTTCGCCGCCGTGCTGCTTCACGACGAGCAGGACGTTGTTGTCCTTCGCGACCGGACCGAGTCGTTTGAGCCGCTCGACCCACAGCTCGTGGTTGCCGCCCTTGGTGTGCCCGAACGTGAGCACCTGCGGCACCCCGGCCGCGCCGGCCTGCTTGATGCGATGCGTGTGAACTTCGAGGCCGTCTTTGGCCTCCGGGTAGATGCCGCTGAACATCATGACCGGTTCGAGGCCCATGTCGCGGCACCGCTTGGCGAGCTCCTTGGCCCTCTCGGGCGGCGCGTCCTTTGCCAGCACCGGAACGTCCTTGCCGTCCTCCTTGTGAGTGGTGCCCCACGCAACGAAGCCGTACCCCGCGCCCTTGATGCCCTCAAGGGCGCGCGAGAGCGTGAACCGCGCGTAAGGGAGCGTCATGCACGCGACCTGGAACCTGGTGGGCGTCTTCACATCGGCGGCCCGGAGCGGGAGGCGCAAGCCCCCTGTGAGCGCGACGGCAGCGGCACCGATGAACGTGAGGCGGTTCATGACGGGGTCTCGCGGTGGGTACAGGGGACGCCGCCCGATTGTACCGCGGCGGTAGCCGGAATCACGCCTTCCCCGACACCTGATCGACGACCCAACGCGTGGGAAGAGCGGGAGTGGTGACGCGGACCGGCCTTCGGCCGCCTACACCCCCGCCGCCGGCCCGCGGGCCGGCGGCGGGGGCGTCGAGTCGTCCGCGCCGCGGTACAGCATCCAGTAGACGACCGGCACGAGGAGCAGCGTGAACGCGGTCGAGACGACCAGTCCGAAGATCAGCGCCCAGGCCAGCCCGCTGAACACCGGGTCCAGCGTGATCGGCCACGCGCCGAGCATCGCCGCCCCGGCGGTCAGGAGGATCGGCCGGAACCGCACCGCGCCGCTCTCGATCAGCGCCTCCTTCAGGCCCGCCCCGCGGTCCCGGACGTGCTGGATGAAGTCCAGTAAGAGGATCGCGTTGCGGTCCGCGATCCCGGCCAGCGCGATCATCCCGATCATCGCGGTCGCGGTGAAGTACACCGGGTTCGCGTACCCGCCAACGGTCGTGCCCGTCGCCAGGTTCAACAGCCAGAACCCCGGCATGATCCCGACCACCGTCAGCGGGATCGAGATCATCTGCACCAGTGGGATCAGGTAGCTTCCGGTCTGGTACACCATCAGAATGTAGATGAGCAGCAGCGCCCCGCCGAACGCCAGGCCGAGGTCGCGGAACACGTCCAGCGTGATCTTCCACTCGCCCTCGCCCGTCCACACCACCTCCGCGCCGCCGGGCGTCGGGCGGTCGCGCAACTTGAACACCATCCCGATGACCGCCTCCGCGGGCGTGCGCCCGGCCGTCTCGGCGGTCACGTAGCCGACCCGGCGCAGGTTCTTGTGGTAGATCGTCTGCTCCGCGGGCCGCTCGGCAAAGCCCCCCAGTTCCCCGACGCGGACGATCTCGCCCGTGGGCGTCTTCACGCCCAACCGGAGCAGGTCGTTCGGACCCGTGCGGCTCTCCTGCGGGATCTGGATCAGGATCGTCAGCGGGTTCAGCTCGCGCGGCAGGTGCCCGCTGCCGGCGCGGAAGTCCTTCGGGTCGCCCTCGCCCGGCGTCATGCCGTTGAGCCCGATCCGCAGCGTGTTGGCGATCTGCTCGGTGGTGATTCCGGTGAGCGACGCCTTCTCCTTGTCGACGTTGAACACGTACCGCGGGCGCTCGGCCTCGAACGTGTCGTCCACGTCCACCACACCCGGCTCCTTCTCGAACAGCCCGCGAACGTGTCGGGCGTCGGCCTTCAGTTCGGCATAGCTCTGGGTCGGCTTCGAGTACACCTCCGCGACGAGCGTGCTGAGCACCGGCGGCCCCGGCGGCACCTCCACGATCTTGATGCGGGCGCCCCGCGCCTTCGCGATCCGCTCCAGACCGTCGCGCACGCGGAGGACGATCGCGTGGCTCTGGGCCGAGCGGTCCTCTTTCGCAATGAGGTTGACGCGCAGGTCGCCGCGGTGTGGCTCGCGGCGCAGGTAGTAGTGCCGCACCATCCCGTTGAAGTCCATCGGCGAGCCGGTTCCGGCGAACGACAGCACCTCCGCGACCTCGGCGTGCTTCCGCAGTTCGTCGGCCATCTCTTTCAGCACCGCGTCGGTCGCCTCGGTCGGCGTGCCTTCCGGTAGATCGACGAGCACCTGGAACTCGTTCTTGTTGTCGAACGGGAGCATCTTCAGCGGCACCAGCCCCAGCGCCGGCAGCGCGCATGCAGCGCCCAGCAGGAGGGCGGTGAACCCGATCAGGCCCCACGCCGCCGCCCGCGAGTTCAAGAACGGCGTGAGCACCGCCTTGTAGGCACGGTAGGTGAACGTGGTGTGCGGGTCGGTCGGCTCGTGCCCGCCCGTGCCGTACACGCCCTTCAAAACGTGGTAGCTGAGCCACGGCGTCACCGTGAACGCCACCACCATCGACATGAACATCGCGACCGGCACGTTCAGCGCCATCGGCCGCATGTACGGCCCCATCATCCCCGTGATGAACAGCATCGGCAGGAACGACACCATCACGACCAGCGTCGCCACAATGATCGGCGGCCGCACCTCGTTGACGGCTTCGAGCACCGCCTCCCGCGGGGGCTTCTTGCGCAGCCCGAAGTGCCGGAAGATGTTCTCGACGTCCACGATCGGGTCGTCGACGACCAGCCCCAGCGCGAGGATGAGCGCGAACAGGGTGACGCGGTTGATCGAGTAGCCCGCGAGGTAGTTGACGAGGAGCGTGAGCGCGAACGTGAGCGGCACCGCGGTGACGACGATGACCGCCTCGCGCCAGCCGAGCGCGAACATGACCAGCGCCGACACGATGACGATCGCCAGTCCGAGTTCGCGGATCAGTTCGTTCACCTTCTCGTCGGCCGTCTCGCCGTAGTTGCGCGTGACGCGGGCCTCGACGTCGTGCGGGATCACCGTCCCGCGCAGCTCGTTCAGCCGGGCCTCGATGTCGCGCGCCACGGACACCGCGTTGCTCCCCTTGCGCTTCGCGACGCCCACCGTGACGGCCGGGAAGTCGCCCGCGCGGTCGGGACGGCGCGCCGCGCCGGGGCCGAAGCTGATCCGCGTATAGTTGACCGGCTCCTCCGGGCCGTCGGTGACGGTGGCGATCTCGCGGACGTACACCGGCTTGCGGTCGAACACGCCGACGACGAGCGTTTCCAGCTCCCGCGCGGTCTGCACGAACGGGCCGCCCTCGACCAGCACCTCGCGGTTGTTCGACCGCAGGTTGCCGGCCTGGACGTTGACGTTCGCGCCGCGGAGCACGCGGTCCACGTCGAGCGGGGTGACCTGCCGGGCCGTCAGCTTCTCCGGGTCGAGGGTGACGCGCAGTTGCCGCCGCCGCCCGCCGACCACGTCCGTGCGCGCGGTGTCCGGTACGCCCTGGAGCGCGACCTCCACCTGCTCCGCGACGCGGCGCAGGGCGAAGTCGTCGGCCGTCTTGCTCCAGAGGGTGACGTTCACCAGCGGGACGTCGTCGATCTCGACCGGCTTGACCACCCACCCGGTGACCCCCGGCGGGACCGCGTCGGTGCTCATCATGATCTTGTTGTGCAGCTTGACGAGGCTCGCCTCGCGGTTCTCGCCGACGTAGAACCGCACCGTCACGACGGCCTCGCCGGGCCGCGACATCGAGTAGACGTACTCGACGCCGTCGATCTGCGCGAGCAGCCGTTCGAGCTTGGACGAAACCTGCTGTTCGACCTCCTCGGCCGTCGCGCCGGGCATGCGCACGTAGATGTCGGCGAGCGGCACGACGATCTGCGGCTCCTCCTCGCGCGGGGTGAGGGCCAGCGCCGCGGTCCCGCACGCCAGCATCACGAGGATGAGGAGCACCGACAGGTTGCCGTGGAGGAACGCTTCGACCACGCGGGAGACGAAGCCGTGTTCCGGGCGGGGCGCGGTCATCCGAGGGACCCTTGGGGTGCGGAGATCAGCGGTCGGGGAGCGCAACGGTCTCGCCCGCGTCCAGGCCGGAGAGGACCTCCACGCGATCGCCGTCGGCCGAGCCGATCCGGACGAACCGGCGGCTCAGCGTACCGTCGGGGTCGACCACCTCGACCAAATCGAGTTGTCCGACCTGCCGGACGGCGGCGCGCGGGACGAACAGCCGCTCCACGGTCCCGACCGGGACCGCGACCCGACCGAACATGCCCGGCAGGAGCGGCTTGGCGGACGGCACCCGCGGCAGCGCGACCTTTACGAGCACGGCCCGGCTCGCCTGCTGGGCCTGGGGCACGACCTCGCGCACCGCTCCGACGACGTCCTTCAGGCCCGCGGCCTCGATCCGGACCCGCAGTTGCAACCCCTCGCGCACGTCCGGGGCCAGACCCTCCGGCACGTTGACGTGCAGTTCCAGTTCGGCCGGGTCGTAGAGCACCATCAGCACCTTGCCCGGTGCGGCCACGTCGCCGGGGTCGGCGAAGCGGTCGCCGACGACGCCCCGGGCGGTGGCGGCGATCCGGGTGTACGTCAGTTGCACGGCGAGCCGGGCGACGTACTCCTTCGACCGCTTCACCTGGGCCTCGGCCACCCGGTAGGCCCCCTCGTACCGGGCGAAGTCGGCCTCGCTGCCGACGCCCTTTTCCCGCTCGCTCGCCACGCGGCCGTAGTCCGTTTTCCGCAGGAGCAGGTCGGCCTGGGCGACCGTCACCGCGGCCTGGGCCTCGGCCAGTTGGGTCCGCAACTCGCGGTCGTCGAGCAGCACCAACTCCTGCCCCGGCGCGACCGCGTCCCCGGGTCGGACCTTGACATCCTGAATGCGGGCGAGCAGTTGGGCCGACACCTCGGTCCGCTGGCGCGGCTGCACGCTGCCGACGACCGGGGCGGTGTCCGCGACCCGGCGCCTCTCGACGGTCGCCGTGGGGCGGCCGGCCGCGCTCGCCCGCGGGACGGGCGCCTCGCCGGGGTGAACCTTCTCCCGGAACGCGCCGCCCATCCAGGCCAGGAACGCGACCAGCGCCGCCAGCGCGACGGCGGCCGAGCCGACCGACCGGACGAGCGGCCACCACCGGGATTCGGGCGGTGCGGGCACCGCGGTTGTCGTCGGGCTCGCGGTCATGGGGTGTTCCGTTGGGGCGGGTCGTTCTTCGGATCGCTCTTCGGCGTGCGCTCGGGCCGCGACCGCGGCTCGCACGTCTCGCTCATTCACGTTCGCACCCCGAGCTTGGGCAGCACCCATATCTGGAGCACAATCCACAGGACGAGCACGCCGAGGAACAACAGCAGGTCCATAACGCACCTCGGATCATTCGGATAATCGCCGATCCGGGAGGAACGCCGGCGCGGTTTCACGGCTTCTGCGGCACCAGTCGGCCGGACGGCGTTCCCCCTGATGGAGAAGGAGGAACGCCGGCGCGGTTTCACGGCTTCTGCGGCTCTGGTTTCTCGGGCAGCGGGTGGTTCTTCCGGACCTCCGCGTGCCCGTTCTCGATGAACTTCGTCACGACGCGGGCGTGCGCCTGAATCAACTTCGCCACGTACGGATCGTCGGACGATTCGGTCACCTTTGCGCCCTTCTCGGTATTCTCCACCGCCATCGTGATCTTGTCGTAGTGCTTGAAGAGCTCGGCAAAGAGCGGGTCGCGGAGGTGGATACCCTTGCCGCCCTTGACGCGCGCGTGCATCGCGGCCACGTGCTCCCGGATCTTCTTGGCGACCTCCGGTTTGTCGGACTCGGTCACGGTTTCCACGCCGGTCTTCGTCTCCTTCACGGTCCGCTTGATGTCCGCGCGGTTCGCGAGCAGGAAGTGGAACACGTCGCGGTCGGCGGCGAAGTTCTCGTCCTTCCCCCCGCCCGGACCGGCCGGCCCTTTCCCCGGCGGTTGCGCGGCGGCGCCGAGCGCGGCGAGCAGAACGCACAGTACGGCCGCCGATCGACCGCCCGGCCTCTTAGTTGACGTTCGCGTGGACACGGTTCGGACCTCCGCAACGGGTTCACAGTTCCGATCCGCTACCGGTCGCGACGGCCGGTTCGCCCGGAGGAGCCGGAGAGCGGTGCGGTCTCTCGGGTGCCGGCGCGTGCGGGGTGACGCCGAGCCGAGCGAGGAGCGCCTCCATCGGGCACCACCGGGTGAACGCCGACTGGAGCAGGTTCGCCCCGACGAACGCGGTGAACAGGTGCCAGTACGGCGAGTACAAGTAGCCCAGCCCCAGCGAAAGCAGGACGAAGGTCCCGGCGATCCCCCGGATAAAGCGTTCCAACACGGTTCGAGCCTCCCGGCGAAGTTGGTTGATGCGGCCGATTACCGGCCGACCGGCCCCTCGGGCCGGCGCGCGAGGTCGTCGAGCTTGGCCAGCATCGCCTGGGCCGGCGGGATGCCCGTGACGCGGTCGGCGAACTGCCCGTTCCGGAAGAACAGCAGGGTCGGGACGGCCTCGACGCGGTACACCTCGGCGACCTCGGGTTCCTCGTCCAGATTCACCTTCACGAACTTCACCGCGCCCGCGTACCGCTCCGCGAGCTTCTCCAACAGCGGGGCGAGTGCCCGACACGGCCCGCACCAGTCGGCGTAGACGTCCACGACCACCGGAACGGGGGAGAACAGCACCTCGCGAGAGAACTCCGCGGCCGTCACGCTCTGAACGCGCTGCATGTCACAACCTCGCACCGGTTGAGACGGCTCGGTTCGCCGCCCACAACCGTGATCCGCGACCGGCCGGAAAGTTACACGCCCGCGGCTGGCGGTCGGCTGTGCGGAGCCGGCACGCGTGCGCCCCCGGGCGCACCGGATCGCACAGCCGACCCCTCTCACCGGGACGAAAAATCTGTAACCTGACGGCACGCCCGCGGATCGTTCTTCCCGGCGCCTCGCAAACCGCGGGCCGCCGAAGGAGTTCAATCAGGAGTCGCTGATGGATCGATTCACCTGGGGCGCGGTCGCAACGTGCGTGCTGGCGGCCGGGGCGTGCGCGGCCGAGCACACGCCCGACGGTCCGGAGGTCGTTAAGAAGAACGTGAAGGACGGTAAGGCCGTTCTGGTGGACGTCCGCGAGGCCGACGAGTGGAAGGACGGGCACCTCAAGGACGCCAAACACCTCGCCCTCTCGGATCTGAAGAAGGGCGTCCCGGGAGAGCAGTTGAAGAAGAGCCTCCCGGCCGGGAGCATCGTGTACCTTCACTGTGGGTCGGGCAAGCGGTGCCTGGCGGCCGCCGACATCCTCAAGAAACAGGGCTACGACGTGCGCCCGCTCAAGGAGGGCTATCGAGACCTGTTGAAGAACGGCTTCGAGCAGGACAAGTGACACGGTCCGGCGCGAGCGGGTCCGGTGTACTCGTTCGCGCCGCCCCGCCTCAACCGATGGACGCACCCGCCGTGACGTTTGACCCCGAACCGAACGCCGACCCCCACCTGGAAGTGGTCCGGCGCGCGCAGGCGGGGGACTTCGCGGCGTTCGAGGAACTCGTCGGGCGGTTCCAGGACCGGGTGTACGCGCTCGCCCTTCGGATCGTCGGAGAGGCGCACGACGCGGAGGACGTGGCCCAGCAAACGTTCCTCAGCCTGGTCGAACACCTCCGCGACTTCCGCGGCGAGTCCGCGGTCGCGGGCTGGGTGCTGCGGATCGCGGCCAACCACGCGCTGAAGCTCCTCCGCAAGCGGCGCGGGCTGCCCACGGTCGACCCGGTTCGCGCGGGCACGGCGGACGAGGGCTACGCCGACGTCCCGCACCCGGAGTTCATCGCGCCGTGGCGCGACGACCCGGTCGACCTCGCCGCCCGGCGCGAGGTCCGGGAGCTGATCGAGCGGTCCCTGGCCGAGCTCGACGAGAAGTACCGCGTGGTGTTCGTCCTGCGCGACGTCGAAGGGTTCTCGATCAAAGGGCGGCGGTCAAGGTGCGCTTGCTCCGGGCGCGGCTCATGCTCCGCGAGCGCCTGACGCGCGCCTTCGGCGACGAGGGCGCCCGCGTGTTCCCCGACCACCGGCACGGCTGACGCGCCGAGGTGAACCATGTCCGAACCGACGGCGATGAGCTGCGAAGAGCTGCTGAAGGCGCTGAATGATTACGTGGACGACGGGACCGTCGCCGCCGTGTGCCGGGAGTTCGCCGAGCACCTGGCCGGGTGCAACCCGTGTCAGGTGGTGGTGGACAACATCCGCAAGACGATCCGGCTCTACAAGGACGGCGAGCCGTACCCGATCCCGCCGCGGTGCGCGGCCCGCATCAACGCCGCCGTGCGCGCGAAGTGGGCCGAGGCGTTCCCGGCCCCGCCGTCGTGAATCAGGGCGCCGGGACGTAGGCGAACCCGCGGGCCTGCAGGTTCACTACCGCCGTCACCGCCGCCGCCGCGATCGTCACCTCGCCCCGCACCCGCTTCGGATCGTACCCCTTTCGCGCCAGCGACTGCCCGCACACCAGGAACTTCACCCCCGCGCCCTTTAGTTTCTTCATCAGGTCCGCGTGCGGGTGCTCCCGCCCGGTCAACTCCTTGTACGCCGCGTCGTCCAGGGCACCGCTCGTCGCGTCGCCGTGCAACACGATAACGATTTCCAGGTCCGAGGGCTTCAGCCCGGCCGCGCCGGCCAGGTTCAGGAGCGTCGCGGCCCGGACCAGTCCCGGCAGCGGCTCGTTCGGGTTCTTGCCGATCCCCGTCACGTCGAAGACCAACTTGCTACCCTTCGCCGGCTGTTCCGGGGCGTCCGGATACACCACCACGGCCCCGTACCCCGGAATGACGGGCGTGACCGGTTTCGGGCCGTTCGCGGGCTGGCGTGCCGCCTTCGTGAACACGACGAAGTAGTTCTCCTTGAGCAGTTCCTTCACCTCGTCCGTCTTCTGGAACCCGCAGGATGTGATCTCCTTCTCGACCACGTCCTGCCCGGCGCGGACGTGGTTCAGCACCCAGTCGGAACTCTTGCCCGGCTCGCGGCGGAAGTCGATGACGACCACCCGGCCGCCCGGCTTGAGCGCGCGGTGGAGCGAGAGCATCGTCTTCTCGGGGAACTCGAAGTGGTGGTACGTGTCGCAGACGAACGCGACGTCGACGGAATTCGTCGGCAGGTCCACGGAATCGAGGTTGCACAGCACGGGCGTGACGTTCTTCAGCCCGGCGTCGCGGCACGTCTTCTGAACGTGTTCGAGGAACTTCGGTGCGATGTCCACCGCGAACACCTGCCCGTCCGCCCCCACGGCCTTCGCGAAGAGGCGCGTGTAGAGGCCGGTCCCGGCCCCGACGTCCGCGACCACCATCCCCGGCTTGAGCTGACACGCCCCGACCACCTTGTCGCGCCGGGTGAACACCTCGCGGCTCTCGCCCTCGAAGGTTTTGGCGAACTTCTCCACGTCGGGGTTCTGGAACGGGTCGTTGATCCCCGGCTTGACGCTCTTCTCCTGACCCGCGACCCACGCGCAGGCACCGGCGAACAGGGCGAAGACGATCGCGACGCGCTTCATGATCTCCTCCGTTGACGCACAGCGGTTGTGCCAGCTTCGCCCGCGCCGCGTGTCAGAGCCGCACGGCGCCGTCGCGCAAAGGGCCGGCCGGTTGTCTGCCCGACGCGAATTCCCCGGGCGCTTGCCTCAAAAGGACGCTCCTTTAGACGCACGGCACAGGGCATGCATTCGCAGGCCCGTGCAAAAGGCGACAATTTCGTCCGGAGGGCGTAACCCCGGCCTCCGTTCGTGGATCGTCCCAGGTGAGACCGGCGCAACCGTGTGCGAGGTGAGCGATGGCGACCGTCTTTCCGAACGTCGATCCGATTCCGCTACCCGCCCCGGTGTGGCTGTTCAAGCTGCTCCTCGACCTCACGCTCGCGCTCCATTTCGCCGCGCTCTACCTGCTGCTCGGCGGACTCGTCGCGGCGGTGTGGCTGAACGCCCGCGGGCACAAGACGGGCGACGCCGGCCGGATCGGGGCGTCGGGGGTGGTGGCCGGGTGGCTGCCGGTGGTCACGACCTACGTAATCAACCTCGGCATCCCGCCGCTGTTGTTCGCCCAGGTACTCTACGGCCGCGCGCTCTACACGAGTAGCGTTCTGGTCGGCGCGTACTGGATCGCGGTGATCCCCCTTCTGATCGCGTGCTACCACCTGCTCTACGTGATGAAGGCCCGGGCCGAGGGGGGCCGCCCGTGGTACTGGCACGGGCTGGGGGCGCTCGTCGCGCTGTGGGTCATCGCCCGCATCTACAGCGCCAACATGACGCTCATGCTCGACGCCGGCGCGTGGCGCGGGGCGTACCGCGCCGACGCGAGCGGGGGCACGTTCCTGTCCGGCCCGGCGGCGTGGGCGCGGTGG
>JAFKJJ010000463.1 GCA_017306025.1 Planctomycetota bacterium | reverse complement strand
TTCGACCAGCGCGGCGAACGCGGGGTCGGTCAGCCCGCAGGCGGCCAGCCCCAGCCGCGCGAGCGAGCCGAACTTCGGTTCGGCGAGCCGGCGCGCGGCCCGCGGGCCGACCGGGCGCCCGGACAGGTCGAGGTGCCGCAGCTCGGGCAGGTGCAGCTTCGCCAGAAAGCGGTCGAAGTGCGTCGGGGCGAGCCGGCGACTGAAGGGGCGTCCGCCGGCGAGGTTCAGCGCGCGCAGTTCGCGGAGCGCCGGGTTGGCGGCCAGTGCCGAGAGGGCCGTCGGGCCGAGCGCGTTGTCTTCCAGGTCGAGCCGGCGCAGCGCGCCGAGCCGCTCGCACGAGACGACCGCCTTCACGTCGCCCGGCGGCAGGGCGTTGTCCGACAGGTCGAGCGTGTGGAGCGCGTCGGCCCAGGGTGCCGCGGCCAGCGCCGCCCCCGCCCCCGGCGACAGGCCGCACCCCCGAAGGCTCAACGCGCTCAGCTCGAACCCGCGCGCCCCGGCCAGCGCCGCGAACTCGCCGCGGCTCAGGTCGGTCTCGTCGAGTACGAGCTTGTTCAGCGCGGGGAACGCGCGCGAGCACGCGAACACGTGCCACGTCGGCTCCGTGAACATGCTGCGCGACAGGTCGAGCGTGCGGAGCCGCGGGAACGGGCCGAGGCGCGTCAGCGCGTCGAACGACGGCTCCGACAGGTCCTCAAGAATCAGCGCGCGGAGCCCGCGGAACCAGTCCGCCCCGGCCAGCGCGTGGGCGCCGGCGGGGGTGATCTCGTGGCACGTCGGCGAGAACCACGCCAGGTCCCCCCACGGTCCCGCGGCCAGCGCCTCGCACCCCGCGTCGCCGAACCCGAACCGCACCGACAGCCCCCTCAGGTTCCGCAGGTGCCGGCACTTCGCCAGCAGCCGCGCCGCCTCGTTCGGTTCGGTGCCGTCCGCGACCAGTTGCACCGTGAGCTGCGACACCTTCGCCAGCACCGGCTGCTTGAGCAGGGCCGCGAGCTGTGCGGTGGTGACGTCGCCCACGACCAGCCAGCGCGTCGGGAGCGCCTCGAACGCGCGCTCCAGGCCCGACGCCAGCGCCCGCATCGGGCGCACGCCGTACTTCTGGTAACCGTCGAACTCCAGGAACCGCGGGAACCCGCGCTCGGTGTACTGCCACCACCAGTTCCCGCCCTCGACCGACAGCCCACCCGGGAACGTGGGCCGGGGGCCGGGGACGAACGCGCCCAGCCACAGCCGCAGCTCCTCCTCTCGCTCGACCAGTTCCGCGTACTCCGGGTCGCTCGGCCCGACCGTCGCGAGCCGGCACTGCACGCGCAGGAACTCGGCCTCCTCCGAACGCCCGTTTTCTTGCAGCCAGTCGGCGTAGACGAGGCGCGGCGTGTCGTCGTCCGGGTGGCGGACGATCGCGCGGAGCAGCGCGGCGGCGTCGGGGTCGGTCATCGGGGCAGGGACAGAGGACAGAGGACAGAGGACAGAGGACAGAGAGCAGTGTAGTTGCTGGCGGTTGTCGGGGGGAAGAAGAATGGGGCAGCCGACTCCGAATCGGGTTGCGCCCGCCGCCTCGCGCTCTGTTCTCTGATCTCTGCCCCCTGTCGGCTACACCCGCACCCCCGGGCGCTTGCGGAGGCGGGAGAGCGTCCACCTGGGGACGCGGTTCTGGCTCACGTCGGCGACCGCGAGTTTTGGAAACGTCTTCGGGTCGGCGAGCTTCGCTACGCCCTTGCCCGCGGCGTTGTCGGTCAGGTACAGGGCCGTCAGGTGAGGCAGGGTGTCCGATTCGGCGATCGCGCGCGCGCCGTTCTCGCGCAGCCCACAGGTCGACAGCTTGAGCCGCGTGAGGTTGGCGAACGACCCGCCCGCACCCAGCACCCGCCCGCCGCGCACTCCGACCGGTAGGCGGTCCAGGCTCAGGTGCCGCAGCTCGGGCATTTCGAGCGCGGAGAGGAAGTTGAACAGCGCCGCGGCGTCCAGCGGGGCCTTCGGCGTGTTGCAGTGGCTCAGGTCGAGCGCCCGCAGCCCGCGTAGGTGTTTCGACCGGACCAGCGCGGCCAGCCCGCCGGCGCCGAGCGGGTTGTTGCTCAGGTCGAGGTGCCGAAGCCCGGCGAGTTTCGCCGACGCCGCCAGCGCGGCCGCGCCCCCGGCCGTGATCTCGCAGTCCGACAGTTCGAGGACCCGCAGCGTCCCGGCGAACGCGGCCCCGGCCAGCGCCTCCGCCCCGGCCTTGCGCACGGACACGCGGTTGAGCCGCAGGTGCCGCAGCGGCCACTCGCCGGGCGCGAGGACCGCGACCAGTTCCGGCGTCAGCCGCGTGTGGGTCAGTTCCAGCTTCGCCAGGCGCGGGAACGAGCCCGACGCGGCGAACTTGCGGACCGCGGCCGCCGTCGGCGCGACCCCGCCGTGGAGCGCGAGCGCGGCCAGGTCGGGCATCACCGGGAACTCGGCGATCGTCTTGAGCGTGTCGCGGTTGTCCAGCCACATCTGGAGCGACCGCAGGTTGCGGAACCACCGCGCCTCGCCCAGCGGCTTCAGCCCCGCGGGCGTCGGGTAGTCGAGAGAAAAGTGTTCCAGCGCGCCGAGGTGCCGCGCCTTCGCCAGCCGGCGCAGCGAGTCCTCGTCGGCGCCGAAGTCGACCGCCAGCCGGCGCAGCCCGCCCAGGTGCGGGGAGTCGGCGATCGCCCGGAGGGCCGTGTCCTCGTCGTCGTCGGCGATGTCGCTCAGCAAAAGCCCGCGCAGCCCCGCGACCACCGGGTCGGCGACGACCCCGGCGATCTCCGCGCCGTACGCGTCCTCCATCCGGAGCGTGCGGACGGTCGAGTGCGCGAACGCATCGGCCAGCGCGGGGAGGATGCGGTCGATGTTGTCCTGCGGTTCGTCCTCGTAGTCCTCGTAACACATTTCCGCCGGGAACCCGCGACAGAAATCCCGGTCGTCGCCGCTGTCGAAGCTGCCGGACCACTCGAAGCAGTCCGGCAACCGCGGTGCCTCCTCGTCCCCGTCCGTGTGGGCGCCGAGCCACGCGGCGAGGTCCTCTTCGCGCTCCAGCAGTTCCGGGTAGTCGGGGGCGTCGAAGGGGAGCCGGGCGAGCGCGCACTGCACGCGGATGTACTCGGCGCGGGCCGACGGACCGGAGGACGGCGACGGGCGGCCGTCCGGCAGGTTCTCGTCGAGCCAGTCGGCGTAGGCGAGCCGCGGCATGTCCTCGTCGGGCTTGGCGACGATCGCGGCCAGAAGCGCGGATTGATCGCTCATGGGTGGGCCGTCGTGGGCTTCAACGGGCCGCGGCCAGCCCGCGGGTCGTTAACTTGCGGTGGGCGGCCGGGGGGATGGGATTGCCCGCGAGCCGCGCCGCGGCCAGCCGGGGGAGCCGCCTCGGGTCGCGGAGCGCGGCCGCGGTCTTTAACTTATTGTTCGTCAGGTCGAGTTCGATCAACTGCTGGAGGTGCGGCGAGCGGGCGAGCGCCGTCAGCCCCTTGTCGCCGATGCCGCAACCGCTGAGACCGAGCCGCGTGAGGTTCGCCAGTGAGGCGTTCGCGGCCAGCGCCAGCGCGCCGGCGTCGCCCAGCGGCCACCCCGCCAGGTCCAGGTGCCGGAGCCGCGGCAGACTCAGGGTCCGCGCAAACTTCTCCATGTCGGCCACCGTCGTTCTCCGGGTCACGGCGGTGTTGAGCACGAGCGTCGTGAGGTTCGGGAACCGCGTGCCGTTCCCCAGCGCCGCGAACGCCGACCGCCCGACCGGGACGCTGTCGAACCGGATGATCCGCAGGTTCGCGGCCGCGAGCGACTTCGACAGCGCGACCACAGAGGCGTCGGTGAGTGCCCCGTAGTGCAGCGACAGGACGCGTAGTTGCGGGAACCACCGCGCATCGAGAAGCGTGGTAAGGTGATAACTCTGGACGCTGTGCAGGACGAGTTCGGCGAGCCGCGGGAACGCCCCCTGTGCGAGTTGTTCGGTGGCCGGTCGGCTGAGCGGGGACTGGAACTCCAGGCGGGCGAGCGCCCGGAACCCGCGGGCGGAGCCGAGCGCCTTCAGCGCGGGATCGTTCTGAAGCCGCACATCGAGCGATTCCAGGCGCGGCAGCTTCGCGAGTGCGGTGAGGAGGGCCGATTCCAGGGCGCGGTCGGCCGCGCCGGTGCGGACGCTCCGCAGTCCGCGGAACCACTTCGCGCCGGTCAGTGCCCGCAGGTCGCTCACGCGCCCCCTCAGCCACGGCAGGTCGAGGTGGGCGAGGCGTGCGAACTTCGCGCCGATCAACGGGGCGAGTTCCTCGGTCCGCACGCCCATGCTCAGGGCGAGCCGTTCGAGGTTGGGAACGGCCGCGGCGCCGGCGACCGTCCGGAGGACCGCGCCGCCCTCTTCGTTCCAGAACGGTTGAACCGACAATCCGGTGAGGGTCTCCGCGCCGGGAGCCGCGAGGACGCGGGCGATCTGTTCGGCGGTCAGGTCCGTGAGCCGGAGTTGGCGAACGGTCGTGGTCGCGATCAGCTTCGAAAGGCCGGTGCGGGCCTGCTCGATCTCCGCGTCCGCGGCATCCGTCGGACCGACCAGGGTGGCGTACCACAGTCCCCGAACCGTGTACAGGAACCCGCGGCGGAAGTTGTCGGCGCCGGGGCCGATGTCGGCGTCGAACGCGAATCCCGGTGGGAGTTCGGGGGCGCTCAGCTTGGCGAGCGGGCCGAACTGCGCGACCCGCTCCGCGGAGCGTTCGAGGAGGTCGGGGTATTCCGGGTCGGCGGCCGAGCACGCCGCGAGCCGGCACTGTGTGCGGATGAAGTCCGCCTGGAGAGGTGCGTCGTGCTCTTCGAGCCAGTCGGCGTAGACGAGCCGGGGCGTGTCCTCGTCGGGGTGCGCGACGATCGCGGCCAGGAGTGCGTCTTCGTCGTTCATGGTGGCCGCATGATACACGAAGCGGAGGTAGCGCGAATCTCCGCAGGTCACACGATTCGCGCCTGTTGCAGGTGCTTGGCGTCTTTGAGTGCCTTCATTCCGTTCTCGGTAACCCCCTCGCCGAGCCACAACTCTCGCAGTCCTTCGAATGCGGAGTTTGCCGCGATCGCCCACACGCCGACATGCCCAAGAGGAAGTCCTCTCAATTCAAGGCACCGGAGTTGGGGGAGTTGCAGCGAGGAAAGGAACGATGCGAGATCCGTGTCTGTGAACCGGCTCTTCGTCCCCGCAGATACGGACAGGCTCAATCTTCTGAGGTTGGAAAAGCGCCCTCGCCCGAGAGCCATCAATCCCGTTGTTCCGATCTTGTTGTTGCCCAATCGCAATACACGGAGATTACCAGCAACGGGATGCGCGGCGAGGCTACTGATCGCGCGATCACCAAGATTCGTGCTCGCCAAGTCGAGCACCCGCAAGCGTTCGAACCATTCTCTGTCGAGGAGTTCTCGGAGCGTGTTACTCGTCAGCTTGCATCCGCCGACCTCAAAGCGGACCAAGCGGGAGAACGCACCGGTAGTGAGACCGCCGACCGCTTCAGACGCCACTCTCCGCAGATCGAGCGTGTGGAGGTCGGGCAGGGTACCCAACCCGTCGCTCATCGCCTCAGCGATTTCGGGATCGGGTAGCGCGAGTTGAAGTTGCGTCAGCCCTCGAAACATGGTCGCCGTTGTGAGCTTACACCAATCGCTTGTGTCTCCAGCTAAATGCGCAAGCCTCAGGCGGCGTAGCGATCCGAACGATTTTGCCGACGCGAGTGCCCGCAACCCTTTCGCGGAAAGACCGCTGCGCAGCGATAAGCTGTGAAGGTGTTCGCCGACGGGCGTTTTGGAAAGTCTCTCGAAGGCTCGCACTTCAAAATCATCTTGCCCGGCGGAACCGCCGGAAAACTGGAAGGACAGGGCGCGCAATTCCGCAAGGGCTGGTGTTTCGATCAACTCGGCCAGTCGAGCCGCCGGGATCATGTAGGGTTGGAACCCGCGAATCGTGGTCGTCGCGACGAGTTTCTGCAAGTCGTCTGCGACTCACTCCATTTCTCTGTAGGTCCATCCGAGGCTTTGATAGTCGATGAAGAACGGGAATCCGCGGTGGAATTGTGGTTCCTCGTCGGTTCGGGGGAAGTAGGTGCCGAAATAGAACCGCTCCGGCGGTGTCGGTCTGAGGCTGGGGAAGCGGTCGTGGAGCCGAGCGGCGAGATCGCTTTCTTGCTCAAGCAACTCGTACCAGTCCGGGGCGTCCGGTGGCATCTCCGCGAGCCGACACTGCGCGCGGATAAACGCGGCGCGGTCGGGGTCGCCGTGTTCGTCGAGCCAGTCGGCGTAGGCGAGCCGGGGCGTGTCTTCGTCCGCGTGGGCGACGATCGCGGCTTCCAGCACCGGGTTCGTGGGGAAGGTGCTCACGCCCGCCTCACCCCATCAACTTGCGGAACTCCTCGAACAGGTAGCTGCTGTCGTGCGGGCCGGCCGCGGCTTCCGGGTGATACTGCACGCTGAACACCGGCAGCGACGTGTGCCGCAAGCCCTCCAGCGTGTTGTCGTTCAGGTTGATGTGCGTCGGCACCACGTCCTTCGGGAGCGTCGTCGGATCGACCGCGAACCCGTGGTTCTGCGTCGTGATCTCGATCTGCTTCGTTAGCTCGTTCCGCACCGGCTGGTTCGCGCCGCGGTGGCCGAACTTCAACTTGAACGTCTTCGCACCGAACGCCAAACCGAGCAGTTGGTGCCCCAGACAGATGCCGAAAATCGGCTTCTTGCCGATCAGGTTCTTCACGGTGTCGATCGCGTAGCCCACGGCAGCAGGGTCGCCGGGGCCGTTCGACAGGAACACGCCGTCCGGGCTGTGCGACAGCACCTCGTCGGCCGTCGCGGTGCCCGGAACCACCGTCACGTCACACCCGACCTGCGTCAAGCAGCGGAGAATGTTCCACTTCATGCCGTAGTCGATCGCGACGACGCGTTTGGTGGCCGGGCGGTGCGGCAACACGTGCTCCGCGAACGCGCCGAAGCCCTTGTCCCAGTGGAACGCCTGCTTCGGCACGACCTCCTTCACCAGATCGCGCCCCTCCATGCCGGGAAACTCGCGGGCCTTCTTCACCAGCGACGCGTCGTCGAGGTCGGCGGTCGAGAGGACCCCGTTCATCGACCCGCGAACGCGGAGCCGTCGCACGAGCGCCCGCGTGTCGATGCCCTCGATACCGACGACGTTGCCGGCTTTCAGAAATTCGTCGAGGGAGCTGTTCGAGCGGAAGTTGCTCGGCACGCGGGTGAGTTCGCGAACGATGAACCCCGCGACCTGAACGCGGGTCGATTCCTGATCGTCGGGGGTGGTGCCGTAGTTGCCAATCAAGGGGTACGTCATCGTGACGATCTGGCCGGTATAGGAGGGATCAGTGAGGACCTCCTGATAGCCCAGCATCGAAGTGTTGAACACGACCTCGCCGAGTGTTTCGCCGGTCGCACCGAACCCGCGGCCGGTGAACACGGTGCCGTCCGCCAGAGCTAGTTTCGCTTGCATGTGCTGGGAGCTTGTCTCGCGTGGTGGGTGAAGTTGCGCGCAAACTAGATGAATGATACGGACGCGGTGCGCGTTCGGATATGATGATGGGAACGATTCGCTCGCCCGGAACGTCTTAACAGTACAGCGGGTCCCCCGCGGGTTCCCCCGAACTCCCTCTTGCTTATGCCAACCCCGCCACCCCTCGACCGCCGCAAGTTCTTCGGCTCGGCCGCGGCGCTGTCGCTGTCGGCCGCGTCCTACGCGAACGTGCCCGGTAGCAACGACCGCGTCCGGGTCGCGTTCCTCGGCTGCGGCGGGCGCGCGCAGGCGCACATCGACCTCATCAACCGCTTCGCGAAAGAGGGAAAGCCGGTCACGGCCGTCGCTGCGTGCGACGTGTGGGACGGGCTCGAAGACGAGTACGACGTCCACTTCGGCGGGAAGACCACGCGGCGCCGGTACGCGCAGGGGCTGTACCCGTCGGCGCGCAAGTGCGGCCTCGACCGCAACGACAAGACGCGCGTCACGAAGGACTATCGCGTTCTGCTCGACCGCGCCGACGTGGACGCGGTGTGTATCACCACGCCGGACCACTGGCACGGCCGGATGACGCTCGACGCGCTCGCCGCGGGCAAGGACGTGTTCGTCGAGAAGCCGATGACGCGCACCGCGGAAGAGGCGGTCGCGGTCGTCGACGCGTGGAAGCACTCCGGCCGCGTCGTGACGGTCGGCGTACAGGCGATGGCGGATGCGGTGTGGATGCGGGCGTTCGACGCGATCCGCACCGGGGCCATCGGCCACGTCGCGCACGCGCAGACCGGATTCTTCCGGAACGACGCCCGCGGGCAGTGGCGGTTCTACCGGCTCGCGAAGCAGATGACGCCCCAGACGGTCGATTGGGACCTGTTCCTGGGGCACCAGTTCGAGTGCGCCGGTCAGCGGATCGGGCCGACGCCGCGCGAGCAACCGTTCGACCGCTCGACTTTTGCGCAGTGGCGGTGCCTGAGCCCGTTCAGCGGCGGGCCGTTCACGGACATGCTGATTCACCACATCACGCGCATGACTGCGGCGATGGGTGTCAGGTTCCCGGCGCGCGTGGCCGCGGGCGGC
>JAFKJJ010000513.1 GCA_017306025.1 Planctomycetota bacterium | reverse complement strand
GGCCGCCGAGGAACTCGCCCCTCGCCGTCGCGGGCCTCAGGATTGAGACGATCCGATACGACAGACGAGAGGAACCCGGCCATGTCGATCGTCAACAACCACGACCTCCCCGCCGACCTTCGGGCCATCCAGGTCGAGACCGAGGGATACGCCCGCGCGTACGGGCTCGACTTCTACGAGTGCATTTTCGAAGTCTGCGACTACGACGAGATCTCGATGATCGCCGCGTTCGGCGGCTTCCCCACCCGCTACCCCCACTGGCGGTTCGGGATGGAGTACCAGCAGCTCTCCAAGGGCTACCGCTACGGGCTCCAGAAGATCTACGAGATGGTCATCAACAACGACCCCTGCTACGCCTACCTCCTGCGCTGCAACCAGCTCGTCGACCAGAAGCTCGTCATGGCCCACGTCTATGGGCATAACGACTTCTTCAAGAACAACATCTGGTTCAGCCAGACGAACCGCAAGATGATGGACGAGACGGCCAACCACGGCAGCCGGATCCGCTCCTACATGGAGCGGTTCGGCGAGGACGAGGTCGAGAGCTTCATCGACTCGTGCCTGTCGCTGGAGAACCTGATCGACGTCTACTCCCCCCACATCAAGCGCCGGGAGGCCGTCAGCCGCTACGACTTCGAGGAGGGTCGGGACGACGACGCCGGGCCGTCGAAGTTCCAGAGCAAGTCGTACATGGACGACTTCATCAACCCCAGGGACGTCCTCAAGGAGGAGCGCCGGGCCCGCGAGGAGGAGCGCCGCAACGCCGGCCCCGCCTCGTTCCCCGAGCGGCCCGAGCGCGACGTCCTGCTGTTCCTGCTGGAGCACGCGCCGCTGAAGCCCTGGCAGCACGACGTCCTGGCCATCATCCGCGAGGAGGCGTACTACTTCGCCCCCCAGGGCCAGACCAAGATCATGAACGAGGGTTGGGCCTCGTACTGGCACTCCACCATGATGACCCAGAAGCTGCTGGACTCCTCCGAGGTGCTGGACTACGCCGACCACCACTCCGGCACCATGGCCACCCAGCCCGGCCGCCTCAACCCGTACAAGCTCGGCATCGAACTCCTCCGCGACGTCGAGGAACGCTGGAACAAGGGCCAGTTCGGCGCCGAATGGGAAGAGTGCGACGACTACGAGGAGAAGCGGCGCTGGGACAAGCAACTCGGCCTGGGCCGC
>JAFKJJ010000462.1 GCA_017306025.1 Planctomycetota bacterium | reverse complement strand
CCACCCACACCTTCGCCGGCAGGAGCGGCTCGAAGATCACCCAGATGTCATCCGGGAGGCGTCGCGCGAGATCCTTCAGTTCCATCGCAGGCTCCTGGCGGGGCACCGTCAGGATAGCCGATACAATCGGTTTTGTCCGGTAGTCCTTAGCCCCGGGCAACGTCCGGGGTTGGCGGTCGGATTTGTTTTCCAGGCTGAAGGCCTGAGATTGCTGAGCTACCCCAGCCCTTCAGGCTGCCAAAACATGCGACACCGATACCCGGGGCCTAAAGTATCCGACCCTTCGGGGTCAAAAGGTTGGCAACTCATTACGGAAACGAAATCACCACGGTCCCGATCTTACTTGAACGGCTCCGTACTCACCTCCACCTTTCCGATCGCGAACGGGACCGACTGCTCCGGGCGCAGGGTGAAGTCGAAGCCCCACATCTTCGAGAAGCAGGCGTCGGTGACGTGCCAGGTGTGCGTCTGCCAGCCGTCGTCCTTCGTCGCGCCGAACCACTGTTCGCGGTTCCGGTACGGCGCCCGGCCCTGGCTGTCGGCGACCTCGTAGAGCAGGTTCATGCCCACGTTCCCGGCGCCGAGCCGCCGCACCGTCGCGCGGACGTGGTACTCCCGGGTCGTGATCTTGGCGAACGACGGGTGGACGTAGAAGCTCACCGGGTGAGCGATGTCGCCCCGCACGACGATCCCCGTCGAGCCGTCGGCGAACCTCACGGTCGGGGTGCTGTCGCGCCGGAGCTGCACGACACCGCCGTTCGGGTCGGGCGCGCCGGGTGAACACGTCGCGACCTTCGCGGCCGAGTGGTCACCGCCCCAGGGGAAGGGCTTCGCCGCGTTCGCCTTCGCCCACTTCACCAGTTCGGCCGGCAATCCGGTAATCAGGACGGGCGCGTCGGTGAGTTCGAGCGCCGCACCCGATTTGAGTACCGACGTGGTCCCGGTTATCGGGTCGGTTCCGGTGACGTCGGCGGTGAACGCGAGCGACCGGTCCTTCATCTTCGCGGGCGTCCACGCCACGAGCACCGGCCCGGCCTTCCCCTCGAACACGAACCCGTACCCGCGGCCGCCCGTACCCAGCGCGAGCCAGCCGACGTAGGTCGGGTTCGGACCGAGGACCGCCGCGAGCGTTTTCAGCGCCTTGTACGAGGCGCGGGGCGCCCCGTTGCGGGCGAGCAGCCCGAACCCCTGGTCCTCGCCGACCGGGTCGCGGGCCTCGAACCACTGCGTGCGCGCCACGCCCTGCGCCAGTGCCATCGTGTAGATCTTGACCAGCGCCTTGGCCGCGTCCTCTTCCGTAACGGTGTGGTTTCCGCGTTTCTCGATGCGGTGGCCGACCTCGGTGATCCAGATCTCGGCGCCCGAGCGCTCCGGGGCGCTCGCCTTGAGCGCGTCGCGGAGCAGCCGTGTCATCCACAGGAACGGCACCTCGCCGTCGACGTCGTGGAGGCCGTCGGCGATCTCGTAAGGGTGGACGCACAGGAAATCGAAGCCGTTCGGCTTCCCGGCCTTCGCCATCGCGAGCGCGGTCTGGTTCAGGTACGGCGCGTCGAAGCTCGCCACGCTCAGCCCGACCTTCGCGTTCGGATCGGCCTTCTTCGCCGCGGTGTGGGTCGCGATCGCGAGCTTCGCGTAATCGGCGGTAGTGTGCTTGCCGTCGTTGAACCCGCCGTTGCCCTCGTTCCACACCTCCCAGTAGTGGATGTGCTTGTTGTAGCGCCCGACCACCGCCGAGACGTAGTTGGACCAGTCGTCGAGGTTGTCGACCGGGAACGTGTGGCCGCCCTTGGCGCCGTGCGCCGAGCCCATGAGGATCGCGCTGATTTCGAGCTTGTTGTCGGCGGCGTGTTTCACGAGCGCGTCGCCGCCGGCCCACTCCCACGTTCCCTTTTTCGGCTCGAAGCCGCGCCACTCGGGGAACAGCCGGACCGTCGTGACCCCGGCCTCGGCCATTTTGGGGAACCACTCGGAGTGGTCGCGGAACGCGCCGGCGGACGAGCTGACGCCCCACGGCGTTACGGGCGCGGGTTGTTTCGGAGGATCGGGCTGTGCGGGAGCGGGGTGTGCCGCGAGAAGGACCGCGACCGCGAACAGGGGCGCGCCGCGGGGTGCGATTCGGCCGGTGAACATGACGGAGCTCCGGTTCGCGGCACGGGCGACGGCCGCGAACCGGATGCTAGGGCGAGGGAAAGGGGCCGTCAACGGTGTCGGTACCGGAGTTACCCGGTGTTGGATTCGTCGTAAGTCCTTGTCGCGGGCATTCCCTGGCGTTGCCGGGGTTCGGTGACGGGTGGGCCGGTCGGTCGTCCCAGCAGCGGCACTGCCGGTACCGACGCGCCAGAGATAAGGACGCCGACACCGGTTACGAACGGGCGGGCCTTTTCCCGCGGTTCTCTTTGGGGACAACGGCCGTTTCGCAGGCGTCGAGTACGGTGCCCTCAGCCGCGGACAGCGCAAGGGCCTGAAGTTCCTCGTGGAGGACCAGCAGTCGCCGGACAAGGGCTTCGCTGGCGGCGGGGATCTCAATCGTTACGGTCTTGCTCATCGAGCATCCCTGTTCGGCTCGGGCACTACCCCTCCGACCCAATTACCTCCACCGCCACCAGAGAAGGTCGGCTACACCCACGCCGCACGGCCCGGCTTGTGAACCCCACACCCGACGGGGTAGGATCGTGGGCGTTCCGCGCAGGTGCGGAACGGTTCCTCGTTCCAGGAGGGTCGCGTCATGGCCGACAGCCGGAAGTTGAGGCGCTTCGCCGTTGGCGTTCTCGCGGTCGCACTGCTGGCCGCGGCTCAGCCACCCGGTTCGACACCACCCCCGGCGCCCCCGCTGACCCTCCCCACGATCCCGGGCGGCCAACCGGTCGCGCCGCCGGCCCTTCCCTCGCCGAGGGATTTCGCGCCTCCCACGCTCCAACCGGCCCTCCCGCCGCACCCGTCGGTACCGCCGGGTCGTCGGTTCGACTTCAAGATCGATCCGAAGGCCACCGCGAAGGACCTCCTCCCGCCCGCGCCGAAGGTGAACCCGGTCCGCGGACCGGTCGCCGACGACCTGAAGGCGGTGCCGGAGGTCGAGTTCGCGGCGCGCCCGGAGAAGAGCGAGACGCACGACAAATTGGCCAACGACGCGGCGCACCAGATCGCCAAGATCAATCACGCCAACGCGAAGAAGACCGACGCGTTCATGTCGGCCCTTCTGGAGAGCCGCCCGGACCTCGCCGGGATGCCGTTCGCGATGGGCGACGACTGCCGCACCTCCGGCGAGCGGCTGAAGTACCTCACGCACTCGATGCAGCTCGTGCGCCAGGCGCTCGGCGCCACGCAAGTGTTCTGGCAGCGGTACACCACCCTCTGCGAACAGGTGGACGGGGGTAGTGCCCGACTCGACAAGGCCGCGATCGAGCACATGACGGTGTCCCGCATCGCGGCGCTGATGCAGATGCTCGCCCCGGAATCCGCCGAGATCCGCATGGGGCTGGTGAAGTACCTCGCCGGCGTGCCGCACGTCGAGGCGACGAAGGCGCTCGCTCGCCTCGCGATCTACTCGGCCGAAGCCGACGTCCGCGAGGCGGCGCTCACCGCGCTGAAGGTCCGGCGCGAGCGGGACTACACGCACATGCTGGTGAAGGGCCTCCGCTACCCGTGGCCGACGGTCGCGAAGCGGTCCGCGGAGGCGATCGCGAAGCTCGAACGCACCGACCTCGTTCCCGAACTGCTCAACGTGCTCGACGCGGCCGACCCGCGGATGCCGGTCGTGAAGGAGGAGGACGGGGAGAAGGTCACGACGGTGCGCGAGCTGGTGAAGGTGAACCACCACCGCAACTGCTTGATGTGCCACGCCCCGAGCGGCTCCGGCACCCCGAACCCGAACGCCATCACGGCGGAGGTCGCGGTACAGGGCCAGCCGCTGCCGTCGCCGTCGGAGGGCGGCTACCGGCAGTCCACGCCGGAACTGATGATCCGGCTCGACGTGACCTATCTGCGCCAGGACTTCTCCGCGGTGCTGTCGGTCGCGGACGCGCACCCGTGGCCGGAGATGCAGCGGTTCGACTTCTTCGTCCGCGAGCGCAAGCTGACCGCCGGAGAGGCCGCGGAGTACCGCGAGAAGCTCACGCCGAAGGAGGAGGGCGTCCTGTCGCCGTACCACAAGGCGGCCCTGGCGGCGCTGCGCGAGATGACCGGTAAGGACGCGGCCCCGACCGTCGCCGCGTGGCGGAAACTGCTCAACGTGCCACGATAGGCCCCGCCTTTCAGAGTGGTCCGCTCGCTCCGCGAGCGGGGCGGTTCGCGCGGACGGGCAACGCGAATAAAATCGTTGCCTCACTCACCGTTTTGCCCCGCTCGCGGAGCGAGCGGACCACTCTGAAAGCCGCCCATGCTCCCCTCCCCGCTCGACCGCTGGCACGATCCGGCCCTGATCGACCACCTCGCCCACGTGCGCAAGCCGTGGGACGTTCTCACACGGCGCATCGTCCGCGCCGTGCTGACGAAGTTCCTTCCGAAGCCGCCGGGGCCGGTCGTCGAGGTCGGCGCCGGCGGCGGCCAGTTGCGCGAGTGGCTCCCGGCCGAACTCGTTTCCGACGTCCTTCACACCGAGCCGTCCGAACCGTTCGTCCGGGCGTTCCGCGAACGACACCCCGGAGCGAACGTGATCCGGGCGGAGGCGGCCGCGCTGCCGTTCGAACCGGCGTCGGTCGGTGCGGCGCTCGCGCTGTGCGTGCTCGACACGGTGCCCGACATCGCCTCGGTGCGGGACGAACTCCGGCGCGTGTTGCGGCCCGGCGGCGAGGTCGTTCACTTCCTCGACCTCGCCACGAGCCCCGACTGCCTCTTTCCCGAACTGATCGCCGGCGGCGAGTTGCCGCTCACGAACTTCGCGCGCGATTCCGCGCTCCTCGGCGTGCTCACCGACGCGCAAAAGGCGCTCCTCCCACCGGCCGACGCGTTCGACGAGGTGCTCGCGCTTCCGTGGGACGCCTGGGCCGCGTTC
The DNA here is from genome assembly GCA_017306025.1 of Planctomycetota bacterium. GTDB lineage: Bacteria > Planctomycetota > Planctomycetia > Gemmatales > Gemmataceae > Gemmata. Next base: position 3,573 of record JAFKJJ010000462.1, on the reverse strand, counting down.
GTCGGGATGCTGGAGCGGTCGAAGCACCCGCTCGCGGCCAACCTCGGGCCGTATGCGGGTCTGACCGCCCCCGGCGCGCTCGACCCGGAGAAGCTCGCGCGCGGCTTCATTGCCGCCGGCGCCGAGCCCGCGGGGCTCCTCGCCCTGAACCGATCGCTCCTCGCGCTGACGCTCTCCGCGCGTCAGCTCGGCCGCGCGTGGCCGCTGCGCGCGGTGTCGTCACGGGCGCACGTTCGCGAGCGGCTCCGAACGACTTTCGATGCGGGGCACGGGTTCGCTGTGGAATTCGCCGGTCCGGTCGCGGCGCGCGAGGTCGTTGCGGCCGGCGGTTCACTTCCCGAGGACGTGCGGTTCGTGTTGCGGCACGCCGGGCGGACGATTACGCGCGCGGAACTCCCGAGCGCCGAATACGGTACGCCGGCGGACGTGTTCGACGGCGAGCCGGTGCCCCCGCGGGCGACCGAAGGCGGCCAGGTGGTTCGGGAGACGACGGTAGAAGTGTTCGTTGCGCGGCGGATCTAAAAACGGTCGGAACTCACTGGACATTTCATCCGAAATCGGCGATTTGTAGTTCTAACTCCCCGCCGACTGTATCCCACCGGCCACAGCCCGCAGGACCACCATGCTCGCTCTTCTCGGTAAGCCGCACGCGCGCGGCGGCTTTTGCGACGGCGTGAACCGCCGCGACTTCCTCACCGCCGGCGGCACGCTGTTCGGCGGCTGCCTCGCGCTGCCACACCTGCTCGCGGCCGAAGCCAAGAGCGGCATCAAAACGTCGCACAAGGCGGTCATCAACGTCTACCTGCCGGGCGGGCCGCCGCACCTGGACATGTGGGACCTGAAGCCGGACGCGCCGAAAGAGGTCCGCGGCGAGTTCAACCCGATCCAGACGTCGGTCACCGGCATCCAGATCTGCGAGCTGTTCCCGAAGATCGCGAAGATGATGGACAAGTTCGTCGTCATCCGCTCGCTGGTGGGCAGCGCGGGCGACCACGACGCCTACCAGTGCATGACCGGCCGTCCGCGGACGCCGGCGAACCTCGGCCACTGGCCGGCGTTCAGCTCGTGGGTGTCGAAGGCCCAGGGCCAGGCCGACCCCGCGGTGCCGGCGAACGTGTCGCTCATGTACCCGTGCGGCGAGAAGCGGTGGGGCTTCCACGGCGAGGGAGGGTTCCTCGGCCTTCAACACGCCCCGTTTCACATGGTGGGCGGCAAGGCGAGCGACATGAAGTCGGACAACCTGACGCTCCAGGGCGTCTCGCTCGACCGGCTGAACGACCGCGTGGGCCTGCTGAAGGGGTTCGACGACCTCGACCGCAAGCTGGACGCGAAGGGCACGATGGACGGGATGGACGCGTTCAACCGACAGGCGCTCGACATCCTGACGTCGTCCAGGCTGAAGGACGCGATCGACTTGACGAAGGAAGACCCGAAGGTCTTGGAGCGCTACGGCGTCAACGATCCTGCTTTTGAACGGGACGGTGCGCCCCGGATGGTGCGGAACTTCTGCGTCGCGCGCCGGCTGGTGGAGGCGGGCGCCCGCGTGGTGACGATGAACTTCTCGCGCTGGGACTGGCACGGCCCGGACGGGATGAACTTCGTGCAGGCGCGGAAGGATTTCCCGCTGCTCGACACGGCCGTTTCGGCGCTGGTGGAGGACGTCCACGACCGCGGTCTGGACAAGGACGTGACGGTGATCGTGTGGGGCGAGTTCGGCCGGACGCCGAAGATCAACAACCGGGCGAGCCGGGACCACTGGCCGCAACTGAGCTGCGCGCTGATGGCCGGCGGCGGGATGAGGACGGGTCAGGTGATCGGCTCGTCGAACCGGCTGGCGGAGCGGGCCGCGTCGCGCCCGGTGACGCACCAGGAGATCTTCGCGACGCTGTACCAGAACCTGGGGCTGGACCCGAACAAGGTTCGAGAGTACGACGCGAACGGCCGGCCGCACTTCCCGATCGATGCCGACGCGAAGCCGATTCGCGAACTCGTGTGAGCCCGGACCACGGCCGCAGTTCGGCTCGAATGCCAACCGCGGCCGTAGCTTAGCGCGGAACGCGGAATTGAAAACCGGGGCGGGGAGCCTATCCCAACTCGGTGGGTTCTCTGTTTTTGTTCCGCACTCCACTCCGCGTTCCGCGTTATGAGAATTCTGGTCACCGGCGGCGCCGGCTACATCGGCTCGCACACGGTTCGGCAACTGATCGCCGGCGGGCACGACGTCACCGTGTTCGACAACCTCCGGTACGGGCACCGGCAGGCGGTCCCGGCCGAGCGGCTGGTCGTGGGCGACCTGCGCGACATCGACCACCTCGACCACCTGCTCGTCGTCGAGCGCGTCGAGGCCGTCGTCCACTTCGCCGCGTCCACGTCCGTCCCCGAGTCGGTGAAGGCGCCGGCCGAGTACTACACCAACAACCTCGTGTACTCGCTCCAACTGCTCGACCGGTGCCGGCGCAACGGCGTGGGCAAGTTCGTCTTCTCCAGCACCGCGGCCGTGTACGGCCTGCCCGACTACGGGGTGCCCGACGCCGTGCCGATCCGGGAGGACGCGAAGAAGGTGCCGGTGAACCCCTACGGGGCCACCAAGCTGGCCTTCGAGCGCGCCCTGGAGGACTACTCCTTCGCGTACCCGTTCGGGTACTGCGCGCTGCGGTACTTCAACGCGGCCGGCGCGGCGGAGGACGGCGCCATCGGCGAGGACCACACGCCGGAAACGCACCTCATCCCGATCGTGATTCAGGCGGCGACGGGGAAGCGCCCGCACGTCGAGATCTTCGGCACCGACTACAACACGCCCGACGGCACCTGCGTTCGCGACTACGTCCACGTCGACGACCTGGCCGCGGCACACGTCCTGGCATTGGGCAAGCTCGGGCCGGGAAAGCGGCTGACGTACAACGTCGGCATCGGCCGCGGGTACAGCGTGCGCGAGGTGATCGCGACCGTGGAGGCGGTCAGCGGCCTGACGGTGCCGGTGAAGGAGGGGGTGCGGCGCGACGGCGACCCGCCTGTGCTCGTCGCGGCCGCGGACCGCCTCCGGGCCGAGCTCGGTTGGGCGCCGAAGTACACCAACCTCCGGGCGATCGTCGAAACCGCGTGGCGCTGGCACAAGGCCCACCCCGACGGGTTCGGGGGGTGAAAGGGCTCACCCGCGGCCGTTACAATCACGTGGCGCGGTACTTTCGGAACGGGTTCGCGTTTAATCCTTTGCGTCCGTTCGTCTGATGTGATTAGATGGTCCGTGAAACCTGCCGGATCACGCCTCTTCCGCCCGCTCCCCCGAACCCGATTACCGTGACCCCCATGAGCGCGAACACTGTGGACAACGACGTTACGATGATCGAGAAGCTCCGGGCCGCGCACCAGAAGCTGAAGAAGGAGATCGGGAAGGTCATCGTCGGGCAGGAAAAGGTGCTCGACGAGCTGCTCATGGCGATCTTCTGCCGCTCGCACGCGCTCCTGATGGGCGTGCCGGGCCTCGCCAAAACGTTCATGGTGAGCACGCTCTCGCAGGCGCTCGACCTGAGCTTCAAGCGCATCCAGTTCACCCCCGACCTGATGCCCTCGGAC
>JAFKJJ010000461.1 GCA_017306025.1 Planctomycetota bacterium | reverse complement strand
TGGTCCATCGGCGACGGGCGTTTCGCCGTCATCCCTACCTGGGCCGAGCCTTCACCAGGAACGTCGCGGTTAGCGTCTCGGAGGCGACGGGCCCAGGGATCGTCCATTTGATGACCGTCAAGCCGTTGGGCGTCTTGGAGGCGGTGACCTCTCCGCCGCCGACCGGCTGTGCGCTACCGGGGACGTAGTCGACGTTCCGGGGCAGGCGTTCGGTCATCGTGGCGGAGGAGACGGGGGTGTTCCCCGCATTCTGGACGACGACCTCGACGACCTTGACGTCCGGGTCAACCCCGTCCGCCGTGTAGACCGCGATTCTGGGGGCCAGGCTCGACGGGAATTGGCCGCCAGGCAGGCGATGACGGCTCCACTGCGGCGTCGACTGCGTGATCGTCGGCGTCGGTATCGTGAGACTCCTGACGTGCGCGGCGCCGCCGAGGGGTGACGCGCCGACGTGGCTGGGGACCGCACGATCCTCAAGCGTCCCGAGGGCTTCGGGACGGAAGGCTCGGTTCATCGTTCGTCCTCCGTGAGGGGGGGGTGCGGAGCACGACCTTGTGCTCTCCCCGTTCGCTCGCCGATCCGGCGACGGGCCGCGAAGTTTTAAGCATTCCGTTGTATCGCCACAAGCCGAATCGAACTTGAAATGATCACTTTATCCGATCCATCCCGGGGACCGGCGGAGGGCGGAGGAGGCGTCGGGAAGCCGGGTGGCCTATCCCGAGGTCGCGCGCCCCCCGGCGGGCCGGAATCCGGGCCCATCGATCGCGTTCGCGCGCCGGGTTGACGCCTCAGGCCTTGCTCGTCCCGCCCAGGAACCCGAAGAAAACGTGCTGCGGGTCGTACTTGGCGCGCAGCTCTTCCAACCGCCTCCACTTCTCGACGGAATAGGACTCCTGCACCCGGGCGGGGTCCTGGACGATGTCGGTCTCGCCGATGTAGTGCTGGTTGGTGAACGGCTTCATGATCCCGACCACCTCATCGTGCCACTTCCGATTCGCGGCGTCGTCCTCTTCCTTCTCCCAGATGGTCCACAAGCCGCCGTACGAGGTGGCGTCCATCGACAGCGCCACCTCGGGATGAGGCTCGAGCAGATTCCTGGGCCCGGTGCTCTGGCAGAAGACGATCACGGACTTCGGCGACGGCGCCTCCACGAACTTCTCGCGCAAGGCCATCAGCATGTCGGAAGGCTTGGCCTTGGAGCACTGGTTCTCGCAGAGGTTGCGATGGTTCTCCGGCCAAGTCGCCCCGGAGGCGATCGCCAGGTGATCGAAGCTGGAAGGCTCGTTGAAACGCCTGGCGAGGGCCTTCTTCATGATCTCGCCTTTCTCGAGGGGCGCGAGGGCGGCCTCGGATTCTTCCCGGGTCATCCCGAAGGCCACGGCGGCGACCATGCAGACCTTGCCGTTGCGGTCCTTGCAGGCTTCGGCCAGCTCGGCCGGCGCCTGGATCAGGAAGATCGACAGCTCCACGTTGTCGGGCATCGTCCGCCCGATGGCCACCACGCCGTCGACCGCTGCCCTCAGGTCGTTCAGCGAGAAGTAATAGGTGCTCGAGGCGATGGCCATGGGCAGTGGATAGCACTTCAAATGGAAGCGCGTCGCCACGGCGAACATACCCGGCCCACATCCTCGGGCCGCCCAGAAGAGGTCCTCATGCTCGGTGGCACTCGCCTTGACCAGCGTGCCGTCCGCGGTGACGAGCTCCACGGCCTCAACGCTCAAACACGCCGGTCCCCAGTGCCCCATGTTCCAGGACATGCCGCCATTGAGGAGATAGCCGCCCGCCTTGACCGTGGGGCAGTGGCCGATCGGGAAGGCCAGGCCGTGTTCGCCCAGGCGACGTGCCAATTCGCGGTTGCTGATCACGGGCTGGATCACGGCGGTTCGACTGGCTTCATCGATCCTGGATTCGTTGAGCGCCGAGAGGTCGATGGTGATGCCACCATGGCGCGCCGCCAGGCCGCACCAGGTGTGTCCGCCGCCTTTGGTCACGACTTTCAGGCCGTTCTCCCGAGCGAAGTTGACGGCCTCGACGACGTCGTGCTCATCCTTGACCCGGACGATCGCATCCGGAGACCGGTCGGGCTTGATCTTGTTCCAGACCAGGCCATCACGGGCCCCGGCAAATTCCGGGGCGTTCGCCGGGATCACTTCCCCGTCAGTTCTTTGACGAGCGGGGCGGCCGGATACAACGTGCGAAGCGCCCCCAGCACCGCCTTCGAGTGAACGGCGATGTGCCGCGCCTGCACGTCCGTGTAGACGAAGTTCCGCACCAGTCCGTGTCGGTTGCGGTCGAAGTTGATGCCGATCAGTTCGCCCGCGCGGTTGAGTACCGGGCTGCCGCTGTTGCCCCCGATCGTGTCCGCCGTCGAGACGAAGTTGAACGGCGTGTTCGGGTCGAGCTTGTTCTTGCCGTCGAGCCACCGCTTCGGAAGGTCGAACGGCTCGCGGCCGCCGAGCCGCGCGGACTTCTCGAACGCCTCGCCGAAGGTGGTGTGGAAGTTCAGTTTCTCGCCGCCGACCTCGTAGCCCCGCACGGTGCCGAACGCCAGCCGCAGCGTGAACGTCGCGTCCGGCGCGACGCTGTTGCCGTAGGCGCGGAACCGCACGGCCGCGAGCGCGGCGTACGCCTGCCGCTCCGGCTCCTCGACCTCGGTCTCGTACCGCGTGCGGAGCTTGCGCGCCTCCGCGTCGATCGCCTTCGCGAGTTGAATCATCGGGTCCTTGCTCGACGCGATCGGGTCGGGGCCGGGGGCCGCCCCCTTCGCCGGAGGGACGAGCTTCTTCCGCTCCTCCGGGTCGAACAGCTTCGTGCCGGCGATCAACTCCTCGGCGCGCGCCGCCGGGTTCTTCCCCGCGAGCACGAGCTTGACCAGTTCGTGCTCGCCGCCGAGCTGTTCCGCGAGGAGCGTGAGCGACGCGGCGAGCTTGGCGCGCTCCAGCTCCGGGTACAGCGGCGCCGGGCTGAAGAGCTGGAACTTGAGGGAATCGAGGTTGCTGTCGCGGTACTCGCGGAGCCGCTCGGGCGAGCTCTTGGGCAGTTCCTCGTGCATCCGGACGCAGTGCCGCGCGATGCCGAACAGCGGCGAGTAGAACGCGTGGCCCATCTCGATCAGGTTGTACTCCCGCTCGAACGTGCGGAGCTTCGCCTGCGTCGCCTCGATCGCTTCCAGCGCGTTGAGCGCGTCGTCGTGGGTCGCGAGCAGGTGGCCGGACCCCGGTCCCTCGGCCGTTCGGGCGCGGGCCACGGTCTCGGCGGCCGCGAAGAGCAGCGCCCGCTCGGACTTCTTCTTCTGTGCCAGGATGTTCGGGTCGAGCAGCCCCTGGTACTGCCCGCCGAACGCCTTGCGGGCGTTCGCGACGCTGTGCAGGTCGGTCGCAGCCTGCCGGCGCTTCTCGCCGCTCTGCTCGCTGTACTGGATGAGGGCCGCTTCGAGCGTGCGGAGCCGCGCGAGGGTGTACGGCAGCGTGACGTCGCGGCGGTGCTTGAGCTTTGCGAGCGTTTCGAGCCGGTTGGTCGTGCCCGGGTGCCCGGTGACGAAGACGAGGTCGCCGCCGGCCGGGCCGGTCTCGCTCCACTTGAAGAACTGCGGCGTCCGCGCGGGCTGGTCGTTCTCGTAGGCGCGGAAGAACGCGACGTCGAGGTTCATCCGCGGGTACTCGAAGTTGTCGACGTCGCCGCCGAAGCTGGCGATCTGCCGCTCCGGCGCGAACACGAGCCGCACGTCGGTGTACTTCTTGTAACGGTACAGGTGGTACAGCCCGCCGTTGTAGAGCGTGACCACGTCCGACCGCAGCCCCGTCTTGTCAAGCGATTCCTTCTCGATCCTGCCCATCACGGCCCGGCGCGCCGCGAACGCCTCGGCCGGCTTCATCTCCGGTTTTACCGCGCCGTTGACTTCTTTCGTGACGTCGACGATCTCCTGGAGGACGTTGATTTCCAGATCCGGGCACTTCGGTTCCTTGTCGCGGGTCTCCGCGTAGAAGCCGTCGCGGAGCAGGTCCTCGCCGGGCTTGCTCAGCTTCTGGAGCGAGTCGGCCGCGACGTGGTGGTTGGTCACGAGCAGCCCCTCGGCGGAGACGAACCCGCCGCTGCCGCCGCTGTTGAGCCGCACCGAGCCGAGCATGGCGCGCCGGAGCCACTCGTCGGACAGGTCGAACTGGTACTTGTCTTTGAGGTGCCGCTTGGGCGCGTCGTTGAGCAGCCACATGCCCTCGTCCGAAGCCGCCGTCATCGCCGTTCCCCCGAGCAGAGCGAGCGCGAGTACCGTGTGCCGGTTGTGCATGGAGTGTGCCCCGTGAGGTGTTCGCGGTGGGGTCTTTGTAGCGGTCCGGGCGCGCCGCCGCCCGCGCTTTCGGCGCGGGCGGACGGAGAGGTTGAGGGCGCCGGTCAGTCCTTGAACTCGATGAGCTTCTCGTTCGACCCGCGGTCGACGTTCACCGTTACGTCGGACGTGGCGGCCGACCGGTACTTGGCGGCGATCTTCGGGCCGTCCTTGCGGGCCTTTTCGACCCCTTCCATCACGGCCATCGATTCGGCGATCACCACCTTGTACGTGCCCGGCTTCGGCACCTCGCCGGTAAAGGTGCCGTCCGGGCCGACGTGGAGCGACTGGGAGGCGCCGTCTTCGAGCGTCAACATCAGGGTCTTGTTGGCGAGCGGCTGGCCGTTATACGTCGCCTTCCCGCTGACCTTCGGGCGGGCGTCGTCGGTGCCGCCGCAGCCCACGGTCAGGAGGAAGAGGAGGCCGGCGGCCGCCCGGAGAACGGTGTGTGTGGGCATTACCAGTTCCCGATCACCTTTCCGTCGCGGGGGAGCCACAACTGCCACCACGTCGTGGACGAAATGTTGTTCGGGGCCGTGCGCACGCTCCCGTCCATCAGGCCCACCTGACACCCCGAGGCGCTGTACGACTGCGGGACGTAGCACGACACGTTGGTCAGAGGCGGCTTCACCTCGAACATGTCGGTGTGGATCAGGACCGGCGTCCACCGCGACGGGCCGGCGATGTCGCCCCACGTCCGGTTGCCGTAGACCCCGGTGCTGTAGAGGCAGTTGTTCGCGTACCGCTCGGCCAGCAGCAGGGTGTTCGACGTGCCGTCCGACACGTCCGCCGGGATGCGGGCGTAAACGGTGGTGCTGCCGTCGGCCGTGTTCCCGTTGGACGAGGTGCCGGTGAGGTAGTAGCTCATGGCGTTCGTGTCGCCGGTGAGCAGGTAGCCGTTGGCCATGTAGCTGCACAGCCCCGCCGAGACGCCGGCGCTGTTCGCGGCCCGGCGGTCGCCGGTCATGGACGGGTCGAGCGGGGCGATGAAGGTCGAGATGACCGCGGTGCTCGTGCCCGAGTTGTTGGCGGTCGCGTTGTAGACGTTCGCCTGTTCGATGTAGGGGAGCAGAAAGTAGAAGAACGTGCCGCGCTGGGCCGGGGTGGCAGAGCTGTTCGAGGACCCCTTCGCGAACCCGTACCCGGTGGGCAGGTTGCCGTTCGCGTCGTGGAACCCGTGAGTGGCGAGGGCGATCTGCTTGAGGTTGTTGGCCGACTGCATCCGGGCGGCGGCCTCACGGACCTTCTGGACGGCGGGGAGGAGCAGCCCGATGAGAATGGCGATGATGGCGATCACCACCAACAGCTCGATCAGCGTGAACGCCGACCGACGGAGAGTAATACCCATGACTTCTAACAATCTCCTTAGTGTCTCGGATTGACCGTGATACAAAAGGCATGATGCAACTATCAATTTTAGGCCGTAAATCGAAAAAGACAACGCCGTTTCACTTTCCGGCCCGATCCGAACCGGCCGGTGGGGTGTTGCCAGCGCCGGGCACAGAACGGATGATCGGTCGGCGGTCGTGATCGGCCCGTTCCTCGTTCCCCGCTCTGGTGCCACCATGCGCCCCCTCTCGTTCGTCGCGCTCCTGCTCGCCCCGCCCCTGACGTTCGCTCAGCCGCCGAAGGCCGCCCCGCGCCCGCAAGTGCTGCTCATGGGCGACTCGATCCGGCTCGGTTACGCACCGCTCGTTGCGAAGAAGCTGGAGGGTGTCGCGGAGGTGTTCGGGTTCCCGGAAAACGGCGGCGACACCAGCGCGACGCTCAAACAGCTCGACGCGTGGGTGAAGAACGGCAAGTCGCCGTTGGCCGCGCCGAAGGACGCAACGCCCGCGCCGCTCGTCGTCCACTTCAACTGCGGGCTACACGACCTGAAGTTCGGGAAGAAGACCGAGAAGCACCAGGTGCCGCTGGACGAGTACGAGAAGAACCTGCGGGCGATCGTCGCGAAGCTGCGCGAGCGCACCCCGCACGTGTACTTCGCCACGACGACGCCGATCGTCGACGACCGCCACGCGGCGCGCAAGGCCGACTTCGACCGCTCCGACCGGGACGTGCGGGCGTACAACGAGCGCGCGGTGAAGGTGATGCTCGAACTCGACGTTCCCGTGAGCGACCTGTACCGCATCGTGCGGGACGGCGGACCCGCGGACCTGCTCGGCAAGGACGGCACGCACTACACGCCCGCGGGCTACGAGCGGCTCGCGGACGCCGTGGCCGATACCGTCCGGCGGAAACTCAAGTTACTGAGCCCGACCGTCCTGAAGGCGCCCGCGAGCGGCCCGGAGGCGGTGAAGGCGTATCAGGAGGCGGAGGCCGCCAACGACAAGCTCGTGCCCGACGCGTTCAAGGGAATGAAGGTGCCCGAGTTCCCGGTCCCGGTCGGCAGGGCCGACTGGGAGAGGCGCCGCGCGGACGTGAGGGCGAAGGTGGTCGCTTCGCTCGGCGATCTCCCGCCCCGGCCCGCGAAACCGAAGGCGCATCTCGTCTCGGCTGAAATTCACAAGGGGTTCCGGCTCGAACGGCTCCGCATCGACAACGGCGTCGACGGGGTGATGTCCGCGATGCTGCTCGTCCCGGACGGGCTCAAGGGGCCGGCGCCGACGGTCCTGTGGCTGCACTCGTCGAGCTACGACCACCACCAACTGCTCCAGCCGAACACCAACGGCGGCGCGGAGCCGCTGGGCGTGACGTTCGCGAAGCGCGGGTGGGTGGTGTTCGCGCCGGACGCCGCGTGGTACGGCGACCGCGCGGGGCAGGGGCCGGCCGGTGCGCGCGAACTCACGCGCGAGCAACAGGACAGCCTCCAGAAGTATCACCTGTGGTTCGTCCGGACGCTGTGGGGGATGTTCGTCCGCGACGATCAGGTGGCGCTCGATTACCTCTGCGCGCGGCCGGAAGTCGATGTGAAAAAGATCGGCGCGACCGGCATCAGCATGGGCAGCACGCGGAGCTGGTGGCTCGCGGCCGTGGACGACCGGATCGCGTGTACGGTCGGCGTCGCGTGCCTGACGCGGTACGAGAACCTGCTGAAGCACGGCCAGCTTCGGGCACACGGCCACTACTACTTCGTCAACGGCATCCTGAAGCACTTCGACTCGGAGGCGGTCGTGTCGCTGATCGCGCCGCGGCCGGTGCTGTTCTTGACGGGCGAACTCGATGCCGGCAGCCCGGCCGACGGTATCAAGGTCATCGAGGAGAGGGCCGGCGGCGTGTTCAAGGCGGTGGGTGCGGAGGAGAAGTTCCGGAGCGTGCGGTACCCGGACGTGGGTCACACCTACACGCCCCAGATGCGGAAAGAAATGCTCGCGTGGTTCGAGAAGTGGCTGAAGTGAGCCCGCGGTAACCCGTGCCGGGTCGCCGACCCGGCGCGGGCGCGGTCTGGTGCGGGCCGATCACACCAGATCTCCGAGTAGCGTTCCCATCCGGTAGCCGGCGAGGGTCACCCGTTGCTCGGCGGTTTTCTTGACGAGGCCCGCGTACCCGGCGGGTAGCGGGTCCAACTCCGACGCGTGCGGGCGGTGCTCCTGGGGACGGAGGATCTCGCCCGGCAGCAGTTGTTGGGTGCTGGAGAAGTACGCCTTGCTCTCGGCCAGGCGAAAACTCTCGTCCGCCCACTTCTCGAGCCGCATCTCTTCCCTCTGGACCGTGGTCGGTCGGATCCGCGCGACGAGGTCGTGGGCCAGCCCGTCGACCACCGCGAACTGGGAGTCGTTCGGCCCCTTCAGCTTGTCCCATCCGAACTCACCGTCCCAGATCGCGTGCAGGTTCGTCGCGTGGTTCTCCAGTCGGACGATGAAGTTGTTCCCGCCCTGGTCGCCGTCGGGCGAATCCTTCGAGAACAGCGTCGCCGCGTGGAGCGGCTGGTGAATATCCCCGACGAGGTGGAGGACCCAGCACAGCGCGATCGCCCGTGCCTGGCCCTCGTTGACGCCGACCTCGTTCGGGTCGCCGCCCCAAACCAGTTCGGGCAGGTTGACGTTGCCCTCGCCCTTGAGCCCGGCGATCAGTTTGGGGAGCTTCTCCATGATCTCCCCGCGCTTCTTTTTGGGGTTGGCGATGTTCGCCTCGATCGCCTCGCGCTCGGCCTCGGTCGTGCCGTCGAAGTGCCGGATCGGCTTGTTGACGAAGTGCCACGCGCCGTGGCTGAAGTTGCGGGTGATCTCGGAACGGGTCTTCCGGTTCGCGATCGAGGTCGGCTGCTTGACCCAGTCCGGCCAGATCGCCGCCCGCACGA
>JAFKJJ010000512.1 GCA_017306025.1 Planctomycetota bacterium | reverse complement strand
CGCGGTCGTGACCCGGGACGTGCCCCCCTACGCGGTCGTGGTCGGCAACCCGGCCCGGGTGGTCAAGCACCGGTTCGACCCGGCGACCGCGTCCGCCCTGCGGGCCATCCGGTGGTGGGACTGGCCCGACGATCGGGTGACGGCGGCCGCCGGGCTGATCTGGTCCGACCGGGTGGCCGAGTTCGTCGCGCGGTTCGCCGGCCAACCGGCCCAGCCCCCGGCCGCGGACCTGCCCGTGACCGCGGTCCCGACGCCCCAGGCGGTCCCGGCCCCGGCCGTCGGGACCGCGGCCCCGCCGTCCGCCTGCGTGGTCCTGGTCCCGGTTGGCGGCTCGGTCGATCACGGGTGCGAAGAGGCGCTGCGGGAGTTGGAGCGGCGCGGGTACCCGGTGTGGAAGTACCGCGGGTACTCGGCCGTGGACGCGGCCCGTAACCAGATGGCCACCGACGCCATCGGCCGCGGGTTCCGGGAACTCATGTGGGTCGACTCGGACGTGGTGTTCGACCCCAACGACGTGGAGAAGTTACGCGCCCACAACCTGCCGTTCACCTGCGGGCTGTACCCCAAAAAGGGTCCGCGCCAGTTCGCCTGCGAGTTCCTCCCCGGCACCCCGGCCGTCCGGTACGGCAAGAACGGCGGGCCGGTGGAGATCAAGTACTGCGGGTTCGGGTTCACCCACGTCCGGGCCGAAGTGTTCGAGACGGTCCAGGCGCGGCTCGACCTGCCGATCTGTAACCTGCGGTTCAACAGCCCGCTGGTCCCGTTCTTCGAGCCAATGGTCGTCCCCGACCCGGGCGGGCACTGGTCGCTCTCCGAGGACTACGCGTTCAGCGAGCGGGCGCGCCAGTGCGGGTTCACGGTGGTGGCCGATACCTCGATCCGGCTGTGGCACGTGGGCAGCTACCGATACGGTTGGGAGGACGCCGGTAGTTCCAAAGAGCGTTACGGCGACTACACCTTCCACCTGCCTCCCCCCTCGCCCGCGCCACCGGAAGAGGCCCGGCGCCCACCGGCATGAGACGTAAGGCTCGGGAGGTCATGCCGCGGTTTGCGTGTGGTGAGGATCTGAGCGCTTGTTCGCCGTGCGTCGTTTTCTGATCGGGCAGCCGGGCCGGTCGGCGAAGAAGCGACCCAGCCGACCATCCTCGCTCAGCACCGCCGCCCGCAACTGCAGGATCG
>JAFKJJ010000460.1 GCA_017306025.1 Planctomycetota bacterium | reverse complement strand
GCCGGGCACTGGCCGTGCGCGCTCATCACGGCGCGCCAGATCCTCACCGCGCGGGACCGGCCGCTCGGCAACGGCATCCTCCAGAGCGGGGCGGCGTTCGCGTCGATCCTGATCCCGCTCTACGCCGAGGCCGTCGAGCGGCTCGGCGGAACGTGGCCGGTCACGTTCTGGTCGATCGGCGTGGTCGGGCTGTTGTGGGTCCCGGTGTGGCTGGCACTCGTGCGCCCCGGCAGCTTGAACGACCGGCCGGCGGTCGAAGCCGCCCCCCGCGACGCGCTCGACGAGGAACTCGATGACGCCGGCGTACCCGGCCCGCCGCCGCCGGAGCCCGCCGACCCGACCGGCTTCGTCAGCCGGGTGGTGGTGCTCGGGGTCATCGTCACGACGCTCACGATCAGCTGGCAGTTTCTCCGCGCGTGGCTGACGCTCCTGCTCGACTTCCACGGATACGACCGCCTGGAGGCACGGCTGGCGACGGCCGGCTACTTCATCTCGGCGGAGGTCGGGTGCCTGCTCGTCGGCCTCTTCGTGATGCTCCTGGCGCGGCGCGGGCGCCCGGTCCACTCCGCGCGGGTGGCGGTGTTCGCGGGCTACTCCGCGCTGACCGCGGTGGCCGTCGCGGTGCCGTTCGTGGGGCCGGGGCCGCTGATGATCGCGGGACTGATGATCGCCGGGGCCGGCATCCTCGGCCTTCACCCGCTGTACTACGCACTGAGCCAGGAGCTGCCGCACCGGCACATGGGCGTGCTCTCCGGCGCGCTCGCGGCCGGCGGGTGGGTCGTGTCGAGCGCGTTCCAGATCCTGATCGGCGCGCGTATTCAAGAGACGAAGAGTTACGACGCGGGGCTGGTGATCGCCGGGCTCGCCCCGCTGGTGGGGCTGGTGGCGCTGCTCGTGCTGTGGAGACCGGCCCCGCCCCCCGCCCCGGTCACCTGAGTTCGATGTTGAGGGCCGGGGTGTCGTCGGAGATCGTGTACCGCAGGTCCGACTTCTGCGGGTCCTTGTATTTCGCGGGGATCGGGACCGGGCGCGCGGCCGGGCCGCCCTTCCCGTCCGACGAGGACGCCGCGCGCGGCGCCTCCATGATGCCCACCTGAACATCGCCGGGCACCACGTCGGTCAGGGTGAAAGTGCCGTCCGCGCGGATCGGGGTGGTGGCGAACTCCCCGCCCGCACTCACCACGCGCAGGATGCCCGACGTTACCCGCTGACCCCTGTACGAAACCGTTCCGTCCACCGTCACCTTCTTGACGCCGCCCTTCGAGCACCCCGCCAGACAGGCGGCCAGCAGGCCGAAGACGGCCACGCGAAAGAGAGCTTTCATCGCTACGTGAACTCCGGATCGGAGAAGAATGGGGAAGGGCGGGCGCTGAACCGCGCCCGCGACACGAACGGAGCTTACCAGTCGCTGCCGACCACCAGTCCGTCCCGCGGCCAGATCACGCGGACCCACGACGAGCCGGTAATGCCCGACGACACCTGGCGGACGCTCCCGTCCATCAGCCCCACCTGGCAGCCGGCCGCGTCCATCGACTGGAGCAGGTACGGGTTGCAGTTCGTAACGGTCGGCTGGATCTGCGGCGGCGCCGCGGTGGAGGTGGCGTCCGGGGTGATGGTGTCGTTGCTCATGATGCGGGTGTCGAAGTACGGCCCGCGCTGCCAGGCCCACGTCACGTTGTAGGCCCACAGCTTGTGGAAGTTCGGCGACCCCATCGTCGGGTCGGTCTCGCCAGTCCCGCACACCCCGTACTGTTCGCCGAACCCGACGGTGTTCGAGGTGCCGTCGGTGATGCCCTGGAGCGTCATGTGTGCGTTGGTGTCGGCCCCGCCGGGGACGCCGAAGATGGCGTGGTTCGCGCCGTAGTTACTGATGCCCCACGTGCCGCCGTTGCTCTCCCGCCACGCGTCCGGCGGGTTCGACGGGTCGCGCGGCGACAGGTACGTCTTGATCTTCTTGGACCCGGCCGACGCCGCGCCGCCGTTCCACGCCCCGCCGCTGGCGACGCCGAGCTGGTACACGTTGTCCTGCTCGACGTACGGCAAGAGGTAGAAGTGAACCGAAACCAGACCGCCGCCCGGCGGCAGCGGCCCGGCCAGCGGCGGGAGCTGCGCGTTCGCGTCGTGGTAGTTGTGGCACGCCAGCCCGATCTGCTTCAGGTTGTTGGCCGACTGCATCCGGGCGGCCGCCGCCCGGACCTTCTGAACCGCCGGCAGGAGGAGCCCGATGAGGATCGCGATGATCGCGATCACCACCAGCAGCTCGATCAGCGTAAAGGCAGCCCGTGGCGCGAACGAGCGGGGGCGGCGCTCGCGAACTCGTGCAGGAGAGAGCATGTCCGACTCCGAAGTGATGACGTGAAAAACGCACGGCCGCGGCACCGATCGCGGAACCGAGGCGAAAAAATCTGGGCGGTGTTGGGCGTGCGAGATCGTGAGGGGCGAGGGCGACGGGCGCAGGCGACGGGCGCAAGACACGGGGCACTCGGTATTATCGAAATACCGAGTGCCCCGTGTCTACCCGAAGGTACCGGAATCGCTCACCGACCTTTCACAATTTGTGCCGAACCGATCATCTGCACGCTTTCAGGAACGCGATCAGATCGGCGAGATCCTGTGGCGTGAGTTGCTGTTCCAACCCCGCGGGCATCAGCGACACCGTGCTCGGCGCGACGCTCTCGATGTCGGCCCGCGCGATCCGCTCCTCCTTGTCCGCGGCCACCACGATCACGATCTCGTCCGGCGCGTCCTTCTTCAAGACGCCGTTGAGCGTGCGGTCGTCCTTCGTGACCACGCGGTACGGCTCGTAGCTGCGGACGAAGCTCGCGCTGGGGTAGACGATCGATTCGAGCAGGTCGCGCTCGGTGCGGATGCCGCCGATGCGCGTCAGGTCCGGCCCCGCGGTGCCGCCGACGTACCCGACCTTGTGGCACGCGATGCAGTTCGTCTTGGCGCCGTTGAACACGAGCTGCCCGCGGCGGACGTCGCCCGTCGGCATGTCTTTGAGCAACTTTTCGAGCCGCGCGGTTTCCCCCTTGCGCGCCTCGGCGAGTTCGGCGTACAGGTTCTCGGCGGCGTCCTTCACCGCCTTCGGGTACTTGTCGAGAATCGGCTTCACCGCCTCCGCGCGAATGCCCGGCCGGACGATCGGGTCGCGGAGGGCCGCGACGAGCGCCAGGCCCACCTTCTCGTCCTTCGATTTGTCGAAGGCGCCGAGCAGTTTCGGCAGTTCGAGCGGGGCGACGGTCTTCAGCGCCCCCGCCAGCGCGACGAGTTGGCCGGCGTCCAGTTTCGAGCGCGCCAGAACGTCGGCGGAACTGGACCGGTCCGCGGTCGCCATCCCGCGATCGAGGCTCTCGACGAGGAACCGTAGGGCGCCGGGGTCGACGGTCTGGCCCGCGGGGCGCGCGGCCAGCAGCGCGAGGCGGAAGTCGGCCGGGGCGGTGCCGCCCGGCCACAGGCGCGCCCGCGGGCGCCTCGCGCCGAAGTCGTCGTAGTCCTTCGCGTCGGCGGGCAGCGCGCGGTAGACGCCGAGAACGGCGCGGAGCGTCTCGCGGTCGTCGAGGTTCGGCGCGGCCGCGAGCAGGCCGTCGCGCCACGGCGCCGGGAGCGCCTTCAGTCCGGACCGGGCCATCACACCCAGCACGAACCGTGCGGTTTCGGGCCTGGCGCCCACGAGCGCTTCGCCGAGGAGCTTCTGAACGGCCGCGTTGGAGGTAAACTTGCCGAGCCGGGCCGCCAGTTCGTCCCGCCCGGCCGGTTCGAGCGCGGCGTCTTTCAACTTCGACCGGAAGTAACCCGCGAGCCGGTCGCCCCATTCCGGGTGCCGGCCCGCGACCCACCACGCGGTCTCGCGGAGCGCCGGGTCCTTCGCGTCCAGCTCCCCGAGCACGTGCCGCACGTCCAGGGCGGCGTTCGGGATGTTGTCCAGTGCGGCGACGACCGCGCGCCGGACGCGCGGCGAGGTGTCGGCCATCCCCTTGACGGTTTCCTTCGCGTCGCCGATCTCGATGAGCGCGTAGGTGAGGGCGTGATCGAGCGCGCGGTCGTTCTCTTCGTTCGCGAGGGCCGTGAGAAGCGCCGGGATCGCCTTGGGGTCGCCGATGCGCCCGAGGGCGGCGGCCGCAGCGCGTTTCTCTTGAAGGTGGCCCTTGCGGCGGAGGAACAGTACGAGGTCACCGACCGCTTCCTTATCCCGCCACAAGCCCGCGGCGTGGATGGCGGTGAGGGCGAGGTCGCCTTTGACGAGCGGGCCGAGGCACGTCCGCGCCGCCTTGCGGGCCAACGGGTGGTCCACACCGGCCAGCGCGGCCACCGCGCGCGTGTACGCGCCGTCGCTCCAGTAACTGACGAAGATGATTCCCGCGAGCCTCTTGATTCCGGTTTCCCCGCGCGCGATCAGCGCCTCGGTCGCGCGAACCCGGACGGCCGGGCGCGGGTCGTCGAGAAGGTCGGCCAGGTCGCCGACGTCCGACTTCGCCCAACCGATTTTCAGCCCCCGCGGGTCGTCGACCTTACGCGCGCCGGTCCGCTTCACGCGATAAATCGCGCCACTCACGTCCGGCTTCACGAGCTGCGACGTCGGACAGCACAGCTTGTACCAGCCGCCCGTGTCCACGACGAGCAGCGAGCCGTCCGCGTCCTCGATCACGTCCGTCGGGTGAAAGTCGATGTTGTCCGAGACGACGAAGTCCGAATCCTTCGTCTCGTAGGTTGAGCCCTTCGGAACGAGCACGTGCCGACTGACCTTCCGCAGGTTGAACTGGCAGCAGAAGACGTTGTTGGCGTAGTCAGGGCCGAACTGGTCGGACTCGTAGCGGTGCAGCCCGCACGGGGCAGCCGGTCCCATGTGCGTCAGCACCGGCATCAGGGTCGGGGCCGTCCACGGGTGCTCATAAATGACGTCGTGGTCCTTGCCGTACACGCCGCCGTAGACCGCGTGAATCAGACCGTCGCGCTTGCCGCCGCCCGGGTGCTGGAAGAACGTCGTGCTGAAGATGATGTCGCCGCCCGGCGTGAACACCAGATCGACCGGGTTGTCCATGCCGCCGGTCATCACCGGTTCGATGTTCTTGCCGTCGGGCGTCGCGCGGAAGATGTGCGAGGCCCGTGTGGTGAACTTCTTCCCGTTGGGTAGCGTGTATTCCTGCTTTGCGAACGCACCCTTGCACCAGTAGATGTGGCCGTCCGGGCCGCGGTACGGGCCGTGCAGGTCGTTCGCGCAGCCGGTCAGCGTCTTGCCGTCGAACCAGATCTCTTCCTTGTCCGCGACGCCGTCATCGTTGGTGTCGGTGAACTTCCAGATGTGCGGCGGCGCCGCGATGTAGAGCGAGCCGTTGAGCCACATGCACCCTTCGGGGAACATCACGTTCTTCACGAACACGGTTTGCTTGTCGAACCGCCCGTCGCCCTTGCTCGATTCGAGGCGCACGATCCGGTGCGGCTTCTTCTCGACCTGGATCACGCTCTTTTCGTTCGAGCCGCTGGAGTCGGTGACGTACAGCCGCCCCTTCTCATCGAACGCGGCCGCGATGGGGCGGGGCGCGAGGTCGGCGCCGGCCGCGACTTCAATCGTGAAGCCGTCCGGCAGCGTGAACGTGTGGCCGTTGAGCTTCACCTGATGCGTGCCGGAGCCGGGGGCGTCAGCCCCCTGTGCCGCGTACGCGAACGCGAGCAGCGCGAGGAATGCGAAGCGGTACATGAAAGGACTCCGGCGAGGTGAGGGAGAGTATACGCTTGAGGAACCTAACCCCCCAACCCCCTTCCCTGGGAAGGAAGGGGGTGACCGCGCGAATCACCTCCTGAGTCAACGCCTGCGGCGCCGAGTAGAGCCACGTCATACCCCCTCCTCGACCGGTTCGGTTCGTCGGACCAGGCGCCACCCCCTTCCTTCCCTGGGAAGGAAGGGGGCTGGGGGGTTAGGTGCCTCGCGCTCCCGTACAATCTCCCCTGCCCTCTTAACCCTCCCCGGAGCCTTCCCCATGCGCCCCACGCTCGCTCTCGCCCTGCTCCTCGCGCCGATCGCGGTCGCCTTCGCCGCGGACGATCCGTGGAAGCTCGACGACAAGTTCAAGGCCGCCAAACCTGAAGACCTCAAGGACGCGCCGTCGGTCCCGGCGCCGAAAGGGGCGATCAGCCTCTTCGACGGCAAGGACTTCTCGCAGTGGGTGAAAAAGGACGGCAAGGGCGAGGTGAAGTGGACGCTCAAGGGCGGCGCGATGGAGGGTGTCAAGGGTCACGGCGACATCATCACGCGGGAGAAGTTCGGCGGGACGTTCAAGTTGCACGTCGAGTTCCGGGTGCCGTACGAGCCGAACGGCGCAGGACAGGGGCGCGGAAATTCCGGAGTGTACGTGCAAGGCCGATACGAAGTGCAGGTACTCGACAGCTACGGACTGAAGTCCGGAAAGAACGACTGCGGCGCAATTTACGGCGTCGCGGCGCCCAAGGAGAACGCGTGCAAGGCGCCGACCGTGTGGCAAACGTATGACATCGAATTCACGGCCCCGAAGTACGAAAATGGCAAGAAGACCGAACCCGCGAAGATGACCGTGAGTCATAACGGGATCAAGATCCACGACGCAGTGCCCATCCCGGTGGACAACACGACCTCCGGCCTCGGCGGCGACCCGGCCACGCCCGGCCCGATTCTGTTGCAGGACCACGGCCATCCGGTCCAGTACCGCAACATCTGGCTCTTGCCGATCAAGAACGGTTAGCGATTCGCCCGGTCAATGACAGAAAGGTGGCGGAACTCATGGGACATCATCCGGCCGAACCCTCCCCGACCGAAGAAGCCCAACCCGCCGCCCAACCTCCGACGATCAACGCCCCCGAACCGCCGCTCACCGTCCCGGCCTCCGCGTACCCCGATCCGTCCGGGGCGATCGCGGCGGAGGCCGCGGCCGCCGAGTGGCATTCGCACGCGCCCGAACCGACCGAAGTTCCTGTCCCCCCCTCCGGCCCGGTCGCGGTCCCCGGCGGGTCGCGCGAACTGCTGAAACTCGCGCTGCCGCTGATCCTCAGTCAGAGCTTCATGACGGTGCAGGTGTTCGTGGACACGATCCTCCTGTCGTGGCACGACCCGCTGGAGATGACCGCGTCGTTCCCCGCGATCATGTGGTACTGGTTGTTCTTCGGCGTGCTGCAGGTGACCGCGGGCTACACCTCGACGTTCGTGGCGCAATACACCGGGGCGAACCGGCCGCACCGCGTGGGCGTCGCGGTGTGGCAGGGGGTTCACTTTGCGGTCGTCGCGGGGGTGCTTTTCCTCGCGGTCGTGCCGCTGGCTCCGTTACTCATCGCGGTCGGCCGACCGCCGGCCGAACTCGCGCCGCTCGAAGTCGTCTACCTGAGGTGCCTCGCGTTCGCGGCGCTGCCGATGCTCGTGATGGCCGCGGTCAACGGCTTCTTCTCCGGGCGCGGCCAAACCTGGACCGTTCTGGGCATCGAGGCGTTCGGAACGGTGGTCAACATCCTGCTCGCGTGCGTGCTGATCTTCGGCGCCGAGGGGGTTACGAAGCTCGGCCTCCCGGGGGTTCCGGGCGCCCCCAAAATGGGAATCGCCGGCGCGGGGATCGCGACGGCTGCGGGCTCGTGGGCCGCGGCGCTACTGGCGCTGGTGTTGATGCTCCGCAAGAAGTTCCGGGCCGAGTTCGGCACCGCCAGCGGCTGGAAGCCGGAGCGCGAACTGTTCGGCCGCCTGATGAAGTACGGCGGGCCGGCCGGGATGCAGATGTTCCTCGACGTGCTGGTGTTCCACCTGTTCACACAACTGGTGGTGACGCTCGGGGTGGCCGCCGCCGGTGCGACGACGCTCACCGTCCGGCTCAACATGATCGCGTTCCTGCCGATGATGGGGCTCGGTCAGGCGATCTGCATCCTCGTGGGGCAGCGGCTCGGCGAGAACCGCCCGGACGTCGCGGAGAAATCCGTCTACACCGGGCTGAAGTGGTCGTTCGGGTACATGTGCCTGGTGGCGCTGACGTACCTGAGCGTGCCGGCGCTGTTGGTCGCGCCGTTCAAGCCCGACGACCCGGAGAAGGCCGCCGAGTTCGCGCAGATCGTCGCGGTGGTGCCGACGCTGCTCCTGTTCGTCGCGTTCTTCTCGCTGGCGGACGCCGTGAACCTGTCGTTCGCGTTCGCGCTCCGCGGCGCGGGCGATACCAAGTACGTCACGGTCCTGACGTTTAGCCTGGCGTGGCCGCTCATGGTGATCCCGACCGCGCTGACCGTCTGGCTGGGCGGCAACGTGTACCTGTGCTGGCTGTTCGCGACCGCGCACATCCTCGGCATGGCCGTGTGCTTCTGGATGCGGTTCCGACACGGGAAGTGGAAGACGATGCGGGTGATCGAACAGGCCCCGGAGGGTGCGGCCGTGGCGAACGGCGCGGCGTGAACCGGCCGATGAAAGAACCCCGCCTGGTCTGCTCCCCGAAAAGTGGTCCAGGTGGTATGAGAGTCTCCAGGTGCCCCGAGCCGGGGCGAGGAGACGAGCGATGTCGAAGAAGCACACGCCGGAGCAGATCATCCGCAAGCTCCGTGAAGCCGAGGCCGAACTGGCGTGCGGGG
>JAFKJJ010000459.1 GCA_017306025.1 Planctomycetota bacterium | reverse complement strand
CTCCGGCCCCGTCGGCGACGTGAACGAGGTTCAGGAACTTGTCCGCGTCGCCGACGAGCGGCTCGCCCTTCATGATCGGCTGTTTCCGGAGGAGGCGGTCCGGACCGTAGATCCCCGCGAACCGCAAGACGATCGCGTCGGGGCGTTTTGTGCGAAGGAGTTGCTCCGCTTCGAGAACGATCTTGCCGGATTCCTCCTTCGGCTCGGTGAGGACGGCTTCCGACACGATCTCGCCGTTGGTTTGGCCGTAGACGCTCGTTGCGGAGACGTAGATGAACCGGCCGCACGGCGGGAGCGTATCCAGAACGTTCCCCAGACCGCCGACGTACACGTCGCGCATCGGTTTCCCTGCGGCGCGGTCCAGCCCGACCGCGTAGAGCACCGTCGAGGCCGCGGGGAGCGATTTCAGACCGCCGCGGTCGAGAACGTCGCCGGTGATGGGTTCGATGCCGAGTTCGCAGAGCGCGGCGCCGTTCCGGCGCGTGAGCGCGGCGACGCGGTGGCCGCCGGCGCGCCAGAGCTTCGCGACGCGGCGGCCCAGGTAGCCGCAGCCGAAGATCAGACGCGGAGCGGATTCGACAAGGGGTGACATCGGAAGGTCGATACCCTAACTATTCGTGTTAACGCTTACCGGTTTCCCGCAATGTACGGACCGCGCATGTCTGAGCCGCCCGCGCCACCGCCGGCCCCCCCCGCCCCGGCGCCCACGGAACCGGCCGGTGCCGCGGAACCGGAAGCGCCCGCCCCCCGACCACAACCCGTCGCGCCGGCCACGCTCCGCGAGCGGCTCGCCTGGTACGGCGGGGCCATGCTCCTGTCGTGCGTTCTGGTCACGGTCGGGATGCAACTCTGGAAGCGCGACCTCAAAGCCCCGTTCTATTACGACCTCGACGCCCTGCTATACCTCCCGCTCGTCAAGACCACCATCGAGCACGGCAGCCACTGGCGCACCGAGCGCCTCGGCGCGCCGGGCGAGCAAGAGCTCTACGACTTCCCCATTATCGACTACCTGCACTTCGCGTTCCTCTGGGGGCTCGGCCGCGTCTTCTCCGACCTGCTGTTGGTCTACAACGCCTACAGTCTGCTGACCTACCCGCTCACGGTGCTCACCGCGATGTGGGTGCTGCGGTGGCTGAAGCTCTCGCTGCCGACCGCCGCGCTGGGCGGGCTGCTCTACGCGTTCCTGCCGTACCATCAGGAGCGGTACCACTACCACTACTTCCTCGCGGCGTACTGGTGGGTGCCGGTGTCGCTCGTCCCGGCGCTCGCGATCACAAAAGGCGACTTCCCGTTCTTCCGCCGAGGCCCGGACGGACGGTACCCGCCCCTCACGATCGACTGGCGCGGCGTGTGGGCCACGGTGCGGGGGGCGGTCCGCGGGTCCGTCTCCGCCTGGAAGGCCGCGCTCGGCTGGGGCACCCGGGCAACGGTCACCGCGTTCCGGGCGCTGTTCACGTGGCGCTCGCTCGGCTACATCGCCCTCGGCGCGGTGACCGCGTCGGCCGGGGCGTATTACGCGTTCTTCGCGTGCGCGACCTACGCGTTCGCGGGGGCCTACGCGTGGGCGATTCACCGCACCTGGCGCGCGGCCGCGTCCGCGGTGCTGGTCATCGCACCGGTGGTGGCGGTCGGGTACGTGTACCACATCCCGACGTTCCGGTATCACGCCCGGTACCAGTCGAACGCGATCACCAGCCGGTACCCGCACGAGGCCGACAGTTACGGGTTGAAGGTCGCGCACCTGCTCCTGCCGGCGAACGATCATAACTTCCGCCCGTTCGCGACCCTCCGGACGATGTACTCCACGCCCGACCGGCCGGCCGAGGGCGAGAGCGCCGGGTCGCTCGGCGTCATCGGCGGCGCGGGACTGCTCGCGCTGATCGTGCTCGCCTTCCTCCCGCGCAAGCGGCAGTGGCCGGAGGGCACGCTCTCGGCGCTCGTGCTCTACCTCGTCCTGTTGGGCAGCATCGGGGCGTTCGGGTCGCTGTTCAACCTCCTGGTGACGGCACAGATCCGGGCGTACAACCGGATCGGCGTGTTCATCGCGTTCCCGTGCTTCTTTGTGGTGCTGTGGTGGCTCGACGGGTTCCTGCTCACCCGCACCGGTCGGTGGGCCCGGCGGGCGCGCTACCCGGCCCTCGGGGCGCTGTTCCTCGTCGGCTACTTCGACCAGACGCCGTGGGGGTGGAACCCGATCAACCCCGCGGGGATGGAGAAGATCGACCTGTTCGCCGAGCGGTTCCGCGCCGACAAGGACTTCTTCCGGCGGGTCGAGGCCGCGGTGCCGGCGGGCACGAAGGTGTTCTGCCTGCCGTACTCGGCGTTCCCCGAGAGCCCCCCGGTCCACCGAATGGCCGCCTACGAACCCGCCCGCGGGTACGTAATGACCGACACTCTGTACTGGAGCTTCGGGGCGATCAAGGGGCGCGAGGCCGACATGTGGAACAGGGAGGTCGCGTTCTCCAAGCCCGACGAGATGCTGCCGCGGGTCGTCGCCCGCGGGTTCGACGGGCTGTTCGTCGACGGCCGCGGGTTCGCCGCGTCGAAGGAGGTGGACAAGGCCGCGGCCCTCATCAACCGGATCAACGAGCTGTACCGGCAGTTGGCGGGCGTCCCGCCGACCGCCCGGCTGCCGGAGGTCGTCCACGACGACGGGCGGCAGTTCTTCATCGACCTGCGCCCGTACCGCGAGGCGTACCGACGGACCGACCCGGCCGGGTACGCGGCCCGCGCGAAAGCGGAGGCGGAGTGGGTGGCCCCGCTGTGGCTCGGCGGGTTCCACGTGTCCACCCCGACCGACGAGAGCGGCGAGTCGCTCCAGTGGGGGCCGTTCGACGCGGACCTGGTGCTGGTCAACCCGACCGACCGCACCCGCGCGTTCGAGATGTCCTTCCTGATCGGGGTCGACACCGTCGGGCCGTTCGACATCACCATCGGGGGGCCAATAAACGACGCGCTCGTGCTCGGCAGCGGCACCAGCTCGCAGGGCCAGAAGGGGCACGGGGAGCGGAAGGCGTACGCCGTGGCGCTCGCACCGGGCCGCACGGTGATCCATTTCCGGTGCCGCCCGCCGGAGTACTTCCTCCCATTCGACCGGCGCAACCTGTGCTACCACATCAAGGACTTCAAGTTGCGCGAAATGGCTCCGTCGAAATGAACTGCCGGGCGATTATCCGGGCATTTTCACCCCCCGCTACGCCCACACCCGCCCCCGCAGCTCATTTCGGCGGAGCTGTACGAAACGTGAGCGGCGTATAATTCGGTGGTGCGATCGCCACCGAACGATTCCTCTCCCCGCACCCCGCGTGCGGTCGGGTCCGCCCCCGCGACCCGGCGCGACACACGGGATATACTGAGGTGCGTGCATGTCCGCGATGCCCCCGGCCAACCCCGCGTCCACCCCGTTCGGCAGTTCCCCGACGTACCTGATGGCGTGCCAGCAGTTGCGCGCCGTCGCCCGCGAGACGGGGCTGGACGAGGGGGTCACCGACCGCCTCATGTTCCCCAAGCGGTCGCAGGTGGTGGCCGTCCCGGTGCGGATGGAGGACGGCCGGACCGAGACGTTCATCGGGTACCGCGTCCAGCACTCGCTGACCAGCGGGCCGAGCAAGGGCGGGCTCCGGTACGCCAAGAACGTCGACCTGGGCGAGGTGGCGGCCCTGGCGATGTGGATGAGCTGGAAGTGCGGCATCATGAACCTGCCGTTCGGCGGGGCGAAGGGCGGGATCGCGGTCGACCCGGCCGAACTCAGGGGCGGCGAGAAGGAGCGGCTGACGCGGCGGTTCACCGACGAGATCCAGAACATCATCGGCCCGCGCGTCGACGTGATGGCCCCGGACATGGGCACCGACGAGCAGACGATGGCGTGGATCTACGACACCTACTCGATGAAGGTCGGGTACGCGTGCCCGGAGATCGTGACCGGCAAGCCGGTCGAGCTGGGCGGGTGCGTCGGGCGCCGGGAGGCGACCGGCCGCGGCGTCACGTACTGCATCACCGAGGCGTTCGACGAACTCGGCATCCGACCGGAGACCGCGACCGCGGTCGTGCAGGGGTTCGGCAACGTCGGCTCGGTGACGTGCGACGAACTGGTGAAGCGCGGCGCGAAGGTGGTCGCGATCGGCGACCGCTACGGCGCGATCCGCAACGACCGCGGGATCAACATCGCGAAGCTGTCGGAGCACGTCGCCCGGAACGAGCGGAAGACCGTCGCGGGGTTCCCGGAGGCCGAGGCGATCCCGGACGCGGAACTGCTCACGACGCCCTGCACCGTGCTGGTGCCGGCGGCGATGGAGCGCGTCATCACCGAGGCGAACGCGGGCAAGCTGAGGTGCCGGGTGCTCGCCGAGGGCGCGAACGGCCCGACCACGCCCGAGGCCGACGCGGTCCTGGCGCGCTCCGACATCCACATCGTCCCGGACGTCCTGTGCAACGCGGGCGGCGTGACGGTGTCGTACTTCGAGTGGGTTCAGGATCTGGCGCAATTCATGTGGGACGAGGAAGAGGTCAACTCGCAGCTGAAGAAGCAGATGCTGCGGGCGTTCCGCCGGGTGCGCGCGGAGGCGAAGGCGCGGCGGGTGTCGAACCGAACCGCGGCCCTGAGCCTCGGCGTGCAGAAGGTGGCCCGCGAGAAGGCCAAGCGCAGGCTGTACCCGTGACCGGACCACATGAAGACGTCCCCCACCCCTCATATCATCACTTCGCGCTTCGCGTGAAGCCCTCCGCATCGTTCGGGACCGCGCCGATGTCCGGTGACGCCGCACCGCCCCCGACACCACCGGCCGTCGGCCGATGGTGGGTCGACGCGCTCTGGCTCCTCGCGCTCGCCGCGTGGTCGGCCGGGTGGTGCCTCTCCGCCGCGGCCGAGCTGGGCATCACCTACGACGAGGTGTTCTACCTCGACGCCGGGCTCTCCTCGTGGCGCGGCTGGCAGCCGGAGGAGGGCAAGACGATCGGCTGGGCGCACGAGTACTCCGCGACCAACGGCGTGATGCCCCTGCCGCCCGACGTGGTCACCATCCCGGTCTACGTTCTGGAGCGCCAGGGCGGAGAGAAGTTCGAGGGCGAGGCAAAGTACGCCCGGCTGCGGTGGGCGCGGGCGATGACGCTCGGCTGGTTCTGGCTGCTCGTCGTTTCGGCGTGGCGCCTGGGGCGCCACGCGGCGGGGCCGTGGGGCGGGCGGATCGCCTCCGGGCTGATCGCGGCCGACCCGAACTTCCTGGCGCACGCGGCCCTCGCCACGACCGACGTCGCCGTGTCCGCGGCGCTCTTGGCGTTCGCCCGGGCCGTTTACGCGGGCCGCGCCGGCGGGTGGTGGAAGCGGGTCACGCTGCCCGGGCTGTGGTACGGCGTCGCGGTACTGTGCAAGTTGTCGGCGCTGCTCTACGGCGGGTTCATTCTGGTGGTGCTCGAAGTCTGCCACCGGTTCGCCACCGGCGGGCTGTCGCGCCCGGCCGGCGCGGGCCTCGGCCGCTGGGCCCGGAGCGCCGCGCTCGCGACGCTCCGCTCGGTACTGGCGGCCGCCGCGGTGATCGCGGTGGGGGCGGCGGTCGCGTTCGCGTACTGCGGCGTTCCCGACGCGGGCGAGCGGCCGTTCACGAAGGTGGCCGCCGCCGTTCCGCCCACCGAGCTGCTGAAACCGCAGTTCGACAAGTGGGCGGCGGAGTCCGGACGGGTGCCGCACGCGGTCAGCGCGTTCGCGTTCCAGTGGTGGCACAACAGCCGCGGCCGGCCGACGTTCCTGAACGGGACCTACTACCCAGAAGGCTACCTCTGGTACTTCCCCGAGTTGCTCCTGATGAAGGTCCCGGTGCCGATCTTCGTCCTGGCGCTCCTCGCCCTGCCCCGCCCGCGGGCGCTCGCGAACCCCTTCGCGCTCGCGGCGCTGGTCCTGCTCGCGGTTCTGCTCAAGGCGAACCTCCAGACCGGCGTGCGGCTCGCGCTGCCGGTCATCGCCCTCGGGTACGTCGGGCTGGCGACCGCGCTGGCCCGCGGGTACCCGCGGTGCGCGCCGTGGTTGGGCGCGCCGGCCGTCGCCGCGCTCGCGGCGGCCTCGCTGTGGGTGTGGCCGCACGCGCTGGGCTACCTGAACCAGCCGAGCGGCGGGCCGAAGGCCGCCCCGTACCGCGTCACCGATTCGAACGTCGACTGGGGGCAGGGGCTCCCGGACCTCGCGGCGTGGCACGCGGCCAACGGCCGGCCGCCCACGGTCGTGTGGTACTTCGGAACCGACACGCGGTACTTCAAGCGCCACCCGGACGACCACGGGCGGCCGTTCCAGCGGTTCCCGCTCGAAGCGCTGCCGATCAAGAGCGGCGACGACCTGCGGCGGGCCGTCGGGCCGCAGGTGCTCGCGGTCGGGTACACGGTCGTCGCGCTCCACCCGGACGAGCCGGCGGCGAAGGCCGTCGCGCTGGAGTACCTTCGGACCCGGCGCCCGCTGGCGCGCACCGCGACGTTCGTCCTGTACGACTTCCGCGACGAAAAAAATGGCCCCCCGCCGGAGTGACCGGCGCCACCCGATCGCTCGGAGAGCCCCCGTGACCGATGCACCGCCGCCGGAAGCGTTCCGCCCCCGCTGGGGCGCGGCCGGGTGGGCGCTCGTCCTCGCCGCGTTCGCCGTCGGTTTCTACGCGCTCCCGCTGAAGACGATCGGGCCGCGCGCCGACCACCTCCCCGGCGACGCGGTGGACAACCGGCTCAACAACTTCATTCTGGAGCACGGGTACCGGTACCTCGTCGGGCGCGAGCCGTCGTTCTGGGACGCGCCGATGCTCTACCCGGCCGCCGGGGCGACGCGAACGTCCGACGCCCACATCGGGATGCTGCCGGCGTACGCGACCCTGCGGCTGTGCGGGCTGTCCCCGGAGGGCGCGTTCCAGGGGTACTTCCTGATCCCCTTCGTGCTGAACTTCGCGGCGGCGGCCTGGGGGTGCCGCCGGCTCGGGTTCGGGCCGGTGGCCGCGGCGGTGGGCGGGTACGTGTTCACCTTCTCCCTGCCGGTGGCGGCGCAGCTCTGGCACGTCCAGCTCTTCCCCCGGTTCCTCGTGCCGCCGGCGCTCGTGTTCGCCTGGGAGTTCCTCCACCGGCCCCGCGCGTGGCGGGCGTGGGCGGTCGTGGGGTGCGTCGTCGGGCAGACGTACCTGTCGGTCTACATCGGCTACATGCTCGGCCTGACGATGGCGGTCGGGGCGATCGCGGCGGCCGTGCTGGGCCGCCGGGAACTGCCCTGGCGCGAACTGGTCTGGCCGGGGTGGCGGGGGGGTGTCGCCCGGGCCGCCGCGGTCGGGGCCGGAGCGCTGGCGCTGCTGCCGCTGCTGTACAACCACGCCCGCGGCGGGGGGCGGGAGGGGGCGCCGCTCGCGCTGCTCCGCGCACTGGCCCCACGGCCCCGTGCGTGGGTCAGCCCGCCGGCCCCCGCCGCCACCCTCCCCGACCTCGCCGACGCGGTAGGGCTGAAAACGTCCCGGGGGGTCGAGCAGCAGCTCATGCCCGGGCTGCTCACGCTCGCGGCTCTGCCCGCCGGCCTGGCGGCGGGACTCTGGCGCGGGCGGCCCGGCGGCCGGGCCGCGGTCTCCGCGGCGGCATGGACCGTGGTGGCGCTGGCGCTGGTCACGACCCGCTTCGAGGACGCGTGGCTGTACGAGCCCCTCACCCGGTTGCCGGGCGTGCGGGGCATCCGGGCGGTAGGGCGGATCGTACTGGTGGCGCTCTTCCCGATGGGGCTGGTCCTCGGCGCGTGTGCGGAAGCGGCCGTGGCCGCGGCCGGACGGGCGGGGCGAACGGGCGCGGCGTGCGCGGCGGTCCTGGTCACCGGGGCGGTCGTCGCCGACCACTGGCTGGTGTCCACCACGGGTCCCCGCGCGGACGCGTGGGCGGGGAACCGGATCTCGAAGGACGTGGTCGTGCGCCGGCAGGCGGCCATCGTCGAGGCCGTCCGCCGGCACCCCGCGCCGCGGCTACTGTACGTGTTCCCTCCGCTGCGGCCCGCCGACCTCTTCGACGTGTACCTCGTGCAGTGCGCCGCGATGCGGGCGTCGCAGGACGCCGGCATCCCGTGCGTCAACGGCTGGTCGGGTTACCTGCCGGACGGGTGGTACGTGTTCCCCAGGTACGGCCCCCTGTTCTGGTGGCTGAAAACGACCGGCGTCGGGCCGGATGAGCTCGCGGGACTGGTGATCGTCGGCGACCCGGCGCCGGAGGGCGACGCGGTGTACGACGCGGCGATGCGGGCCACGTACCCGCCGCAGCCCTTCCCGCCGGTACCGTGACGGCCGCGCCCGCGCGGCAGGTTTGCTTGACCGCTTTTCGCAGTTTCGGTATCTCGCGCCGTCAAGCTCAATCTCACCCGGAGCCGATACGAAACGGGTCGCGGTGACGGTCGAGTGGCGCGGAACCCTTCGGGGTGTACTGAAGGTGGCGCAAAAAAAGCGCCAAAACCCGCCAGTATCGCCCGTCGTGCAACTTGTTTTTCACCGTCCCCGCGTTACGATTCGTTCTTAAAGCGTTCTCGTCCCGGCGCGCGTCGCCGGACCGTCGAAGCGCTTCGGGTCGGGCCGGGCCTCGCGGACCCCTGGAGGTCATGCGGCGTATGTTCGAGTCCGACGCCCGACGCCCGCTCGCCCCGGCCGTTCAACCGGTGCCGGCGACGTTCGAGGATGACGAGCCCCCCAGTCACCCGCGCCGACACGCGCTGTGGAAGGACGTCCCCGACGAGCAGTGGGACGACTGGCGGTGGCAGACCCACAACGCCGTCCGCTCGGTCCGCCAGCTGCGCAACCTGCTCGGCTTCACCCCCGACGAGTTGGAAGCGCTCGGGCGGCTGGAGGGCGAGTACAAGCTCGCCATCCCGCCGTACTACTTCTCGCTCATCGACCCCAACGACCCCAACGACCCGATCCGGCTCCAGTCGGTGCCGTCGCCGCTCGAAGCCGAGAACCCGTCGGGCTACGAGCTGGACGACCCGCTCGAAGAGGACAAGGACTCGCCGGTGCCGGGCCTGACGCACCGGTACCCGGACCGCGCGCTGCTCGTCACGACGCCGAACTGCTCGATGTACTGCCGGTATTGCACCCGCAAGCGCGCGACTCTTACGCGCGGCGGGTGGGAGGGGGTCAGCGCCGACGACGAGCGGATGATCGACTACGTCCGCCAGCACCGCGAGATCAAGGACGTCATCGTCTCCGGCGGCGACCCGCTCACGCTGCCCGTCGGCAAGTTGCGATACTACCTGGAGAGCCTGAAGCAGATCAACCATGTGGACGTGGTCCGGATCGGCACTCGCGTGCCGGTGACGCTCCCGCAGCGGCTCTACGATCCCGAACTGATCGACCTCCTGGCCTCGGCCGAAAAGGTCTACATCCAGACGCACTTCAACCACCCCCGCGAGGTCACCCCCGAGGCGGTTCGCGTCTGTAAATCGCTGCTCCGGGCCGGGATGCCGGTCAACAACCACTCCGTGCTGCTCAAGGGCGTCAACGACGACCTCGGCACGATGCGGTCGCTGCTCCGCGGGCTGTTGCGGGCGAAGGTGCGACCGTACTACCTGTTCCACTGCGACCCGGTGACCGGGGCGGGTCACTTCCGCACGAGCGTGTGGAAGGGCCTGGAGATCATGGAGGGCCTCCGCGGCCACATGAGCGGGATCGGCTGTCGATGTCCGACGACGCGGTGATCCTCCGCAACTACGAGGGGCTGCTCATCCGCTACCAGGCGGAAGACAAGCCGCCGGTGAACGGCCAGCCCACGAACACGCGCGGCGTGAGCGGGCTGCTCCAGGGCGATAAAACGGTGCTCATCCCCGAGGGCAACGAGCGAATGGCGCGCCGGCAGCCGCGGGTGGTTCGCAACGGCTGCGACTCCGACGCCGGCGAGACCGAATCGGACGGGAACACCGACGGCGCCGCACTGCGGCCGATCATCCCGCTCCCGCTGCTCAACGGCAACGGTAACGGCCACGGGCACAACAACGGCAACGGCCACGCCGCGTCGAGCTGACCGCCGGTGACCGGCGGCCCTTTCCCGAACAACCCCGGGCTCGTAGCCTGGGGTTGTTCGTTCCGTTTCGAGGGATTGCGATGTCCACCACCCCGCCCGACCCCAAAAGCCCCGAGGGCGCGGCCAAGAAGGAACTGAACAACGCGATCCTCTGGGCGGTGCTCGCGGCGGCGTTCGCGGTGGGGATGTTCTCGTACGCGGGCAAGGTCGAGCCGGAGAAGAAGAACTTCTACCTGATCGGCGGCGGGATCGGGGCGGTCCTGGCCGCGATCAACGGGTACACCGCCTGGACACTGTCGCAGAAGGCGAAACGGCCGCCGGCAAAGTAGTAGGCACACTCCGTGTGCCGTAGCCAAACAGTTGCGTACGCAAGAGTTCCGGCCGGTACCAACTCCGCCCCTTTGTCGCTGAACGAAACGAATAGCGACGGCACACGGAGTGTGCCTACTACTTTCGGAGTCCCGCCGTGCGAATCGGAATCGCGTGTACCCTGAAACCGCCCGGCCCGCTCCCGGTCGGGGCGCCGGACGACCTGCACGAAGAGTTCGACTCGCCCGTCACG
The DNA here is from genome assembly GCA_017306025.1 of Planctomycetota bacterium. GTDB lineage: Bacteria > Planctomycetota > Planctomycetia > Gemmatales > Gemmataceae > Gemmata. The sequence goes on along the minus strand of JAFKJJ010000459.1, from coordinate 4,655 downwards.
GTCCAGGCGATCGCCGACGTGTTCCGCGCGCTCGGCCACACCGTCACCGAGCTCGGCGACGGCCGCCCGTTCATCGAGGCCGTTCTCAAGGACCCGCCCGACCTGGTGTTCAACTTCGCGGAAGGGGCCGGCGTGAGCCGCTCGCGCGAGTCCCGCGTCCCGGCCGTCTGCGAGATGCTGGGCGTCCCCTACACCGGCTCCGACCCCACGACCCTCGGCGTCGCGCTCGACAAGGACATGACCCGCCGGCTCGCCGAGTCGCTCGGCGTCACGGTCCCGAAGGGGATCACCCTCGCGCCGCCGCCCGGGGAGTACGACGGCGACTACGCGGAGTTCGCGCCGGTGCTCGAAGAGGCCGGGCTGTCGCTGCCGGTGATCGCGAAGCCGACCTGCGAGGGATCGAGCAAGGGCATCCGCAACCGGTGCCTCATCAAGTTCGCCGCGGATTTCGGTCCGACCGTCGTCGAGTTGTGGAAGGCGTACCGGCAGCCGGTTCTGGTGGAAGAGTACATTGCGGGGGACGAGGTGACGGTCGGGCTGGTCGGCAACGACCCGCCGCAGTCGCTGGGCATCATGCAGATGATCCCGAAGCAGTCGGCCGCGGACTTCGTGTACAGCCTGGAGGTCAAGCGGAACTGGCACGACGCGGTGGAGTACGTGGCCCCCGCGCGGCTCCCGCCCGACGTGGCGCGAGCGGTCGAGGCCGATGCGATGACGGTGTTCGTAGGGCTGGGCCTTCGCGACGTCGCCCGCGCCGACTTCCGCGTCCGCGACGGGGTCCCCTACTTCTTGGAGATCAACCCGCTGCCCGGTCTGAACCCGGAGTCGAGCGACCTGTGTTACCTCGCGTACCGGATGGGGCTGACGTACCCGCAACTGATCGGGATGATCCTCGACGCTGCGGTCGCGCGCGGCGGGCTACGGTAGTCGCCTCCGCCAGTAACCGGGTCGGCGACTGGTGTGCATCACCGCAAGCAGGAGGACGGTATTCGGATCGACTTCGAGGTAGACGAGCAGGTACGGGAACCCCGGCAGGCGGTAGACGCGCGCCCCGTGCTGGTGCGGCGAGTGCGCTTGTGGAGATGCCCCGATCGCGGCAATACCGACATCGAGTTCTGCGACGAACCGCGAGGCCAAGCGCGGGCTGACTCTCGCGTAGCGCCGGCGCACGTGGCGGGCTTCTTCGACGGCTCGCGGGTGAAGTTCGACGTCAGCCATCACCGTCGTCCATGATTTGCTCGCGTGCCGCGGACCACGACACGGTCCTCACCCGCCCGGACCGCACATCTTCTACCCGCGCTCGCACCTCTTCCTCCCATTCCGCGTCCGCGTTCCCGTCGGTATCGGAATCCAGGCTCTCCACGAGGCGCACGGCGAGTTCTTCGCGGTCGGCGTCGGAGAGTCGGAGGAGCGTTTCGAGAATCGTCTGCGCCACTTGCGTCATGTGTCACCCCACCGCGATACTACAACAAGCCGACCACCGAAACGAGACGAAAGCGCCCGCATGATCTCCACCCGCGACCTCTCCGGATTGCCGGACGTCGACGCCCTCAAGCGCCTCATGCAGAGCATGGCGGTGCTCGACGCCGTCCTCTGCCCGGAATGGCAGTTCCGCTACTACTCGTTCAACTCGAAATGGGCGAAGGGCGAGCAGATGGGGTCGATGCGCAACGGCATGGGCGACGACCTGTTCGCGCTTTTCACGAAAGACGGGTGCTTCCTCAAGGGGTTCGTTCACACCGCCCCGATGACCCCCTACGCGAAGCGCTCCCAGAAGGTGCGGCCGGGGGTGTTCGATTCGGTCCCGTCGGTGTTCGCCCGCGGGCTGAGCGAGCCGGCGTTCATGATCGACAACACGACGTTCTGCGTCTGGCAGCAGTACGCGGACAACTGCTGGCAGGTCGGGACGATCAAGTTCCCGAAGCCGAAACTCGACTTCCGGGGCGCCCCGATCGACCCGGACGGCTCCGGGTACCTGCTCTCCCCCTATGACGGCAAGGCGGAAACGTACCTCGCGTGGGCGCGGCACCACTTCTCGGGCGGCTTCAACGGCGACAACCTGACGCTCGATCACGTCCGACACGTCTACGCGCACAAGCCGCTGACCGTGAAACTGGTGCGGGAGATCAACCCGAAGCTGACGCTCACCGACCTCAAGGCCGACATCGACGAGATCGGCTACCCGCGGCGAAAGCGGCAAACGAGGTAACTTCGAGCAACCGCGCGGGTACAATTCGTGTGAACGATGCGGTCCGGAGGCCCGCCCATGACTACCATCTCCGTTCTTTCGCCGACCGACGCGGCGTCCGGATATCGCGCCGTGGCCGACGGCGTCGAGGCCCGCGGCGAAACGCCCGGGCGGGCTCTCGACGCCCTCGTTGAGCAAACCGGACCGCCCCCCGGCGCGACGCTGGTTGTGATCCAACCGAGAGCGGGTGACGAGTTCTTCAGCGACGCACAGCGCCAGCGGCTGGCCGAACTCATGTCGCGCTGGCGGGCCACCCGCGACACGGCCCAACCGTTCCCGCCCGCCGACCAGGCCGAACTGGACGGTTTGATCGCCGAGGAACTGAAAGCCGCGATCGCGCGGAGCGCGGCGCTGCTCCGCACGGCGCGGCCGTGAACCGGCACTACCCGCACGTCGCCGACGGGCCGGTCACCGGTGCGAGTATTGCCGGGCGCCCGAAGTCGTGTTCAATTTCACGTTCGAGGTCGAGCACATCGTCCCGACGGCGCGTGGCGGCGCGGACGATCCGAGCAACTTGGCCCTCGCCTGTCGGGCCTGTAACGCCCGGAAGGGCGACGCCGGCACGGTCCTCGACGCGGAAACCGGTGAAACGGTCGCGCTCTTCGACCCGCGGTCCGATCGGTGGGCCGAACACTTCGAACACGATCCCGATTCCGGGGCGGTCAACGGACTGACCGCCGTGGGCCGAGCAACGGTGGTGCGGCTCGACATGAACCATCCCCTCCAACTCACCGCGCGCCTGTTGTGGGTTCAACTGCGGCTGTTTCCATAGCCGGTTGTGCGGCCCGTGCGGCTTTTCGCCTGGAATGCTCCCGCCCGCGCGACTAGATTCCACGGAACGTTCATCGCCGGGCGCCTGCCGGCCGATACCTACCGCGAGCGCCCGGCGCCCGTCCGAGACCGGCCAGAGCCGCACCATGACGACCCCTTCCATACTCGTTCTCTACAACGAGCCGGTCCTCCCGGCCGACCACCCGGACGCCGGCTCCGAACACGACATCCTCGACACCGTCAACGACGCCTTCAAGGTGCTGAAGGCCGCCGGGTTCGACGCCACCCGCCTCGGCGTCAACTACGACCCGCAGCCGCTCCTCGACAGATTACGGGCGAAGCGCCCGGACGCGGTGTTCAACCTGTTCGAGGGGATCGCCACGCAGACCGGCACCGAGGTGTCCGCCGCGGCGCTGCTCGAATGGCTCAACGTGCCGTTCACCGGCTGCCCGTCGCCGGCCCTGGCCCTCGGGCGCGACAAGGTCCGCACCAAGTACATCCTCTCCGCGGCCGGCATCCCGACGCCCGAGTTCGCGGTGGTCGAGTCGGCGCCCGCGCCGCGCTGGCGCCGCGGGTGGCCCGCGATCGTCAAGCCCGCCTACCAGGACGCGAGCGTCGGGATCGACCAGAACAGCGTCGTCACGTCGCAGAAGCAGCTCGACGACCGCGTGCGGTTCGTGCTGGCGAACTACGGCCCGCCGGTGCTGGTGGAGCGGTTCATCCCGGGGCGCGAGTTCCACGTCAACATGATCGAGGAGCGCGGCGCGGCCCCGGGCACCCCGCCGCGGGTGCTCCCGCTGTGCGAGATCGCGTTCACCGGCGACGCCCCCGGCCGCTGGCCGATCTACACGTTCACCGCGAAGTGGCACGAGCAGAGCGACGAGTACCGGACGTCCCCGGTCCGCGCGCCGGTGGAGATCCCCCCCGACGACTTCGCTCGACTGGAACGCATCGCACAGCGGGCGTTCCGCGCGCTCCAGTGCCGCGACTACGCCCGCATCGACGTGCGCATGGACGAGAGCGGGCACTTCTACGTCCTGGAGATGAACCCGAACCCCTATCTGAACAGCCTCGCGCTGGTCAACGGCCTGACCGCGGTCGGGAGGTCGCACGAGTGGATGCTCGTCGAAATGGCCCTGACCGCGATCGCGCGCGGCGGCAAGGACGTGCCCGCGGGGGCCGTCAAGGTACCGCGCGTTGTGGTCGCGGTGTAAATCGGCCGCTTGCATCGCGGACGGTATCGCGGATGATGCCCTGACCGCCCCGCGCAACGGAACGGGGATGTTCCGGCAGGGACGGTCGAGAGCAGACCTTCTCCCTTCCCCGGAGGTTCCGCCGATGTCCGGCCCCTACCCCGACCGCCGCGAGCTCTTCGCCACGAGCGCCGCCGCGCTCGGCGCGTCCGCCCTCTCGGCACAACCGAAGGCGGTCGATGAGCCGCGGAAGAAATACCCGTTCAAGAAGTCGATCAACCTCTGGGCGTTCCCGTACCCGGAGAAGATGTCCCTTGAACGGTGCCTCCGGCTCGCAAAGGACGCGGGGTTCGACGGCATCGAACTGAACTACGACCTCGACAGCGACCTCTCACCGAAGTCCGGCCCGAAGGAGTTCGCCACGATCCGCCGCACGGCCGAGA
>JAFKJJ010000458.1:1506-10128 GCA_017306025.1 Planctomycetota bacterium | reverse complement strand
ATCACATCCGGGTCGGTGAGTTCCGGCGTTCTGCTACCGAGGGCCGCGTGATGGGATCGTGGGCGACCTGGCGACGGCACCCGATCGTCCTTTGCACGCTGGCCGGCTGGCTGGCCGGAATGCTCTGGTGGACGGGGCTGATGATTGCCTTCGGCCCATCGACCGTCGTCACCACCGAGCGCGGGTTCCTGGAGGAGCGGCCGCGATCCGTGGCGTCGAGGGCGGTGTACGCGCCGCTGGTCGCGATCCCGTGGGCTCTCGTCTGGGTTCTCGTCGGGGTGGCGAACGCACAGTTCCGCGGGTACTGGGTGCCCGTCGCCGCGGCCGTCGGCACCGTCGGCGGCGGGGCGTACTCGGTGGCGACCAACTACTTCGACGGGTGGCTGGTCATATTCATGACGGGCGGCTGTCTCGGCGGCACGCTCGTGGGGCTCGTCGTCGGGGTGCTCACGCGCGCCACGTGGGGTTGGTTCCGCGGGTGGGAAGACTCCCTGTAGCGCCCACGCGCACCGGCCGGACCTCCACCCGGATCGGGTATCATAACGGATCGCGGTGATTCGTTACCGTAACGAGTGACCGGGCTTTTGACCCCGAAGGGGTCGGATACTTTAGCCCCGGGCGACGCCCGGGGTTGGCGGCGGTGCCTCTTTGCAGCCTGAAGGGCTGTGATCCCCCGCAATCCCAGGCCTTCAGCCTGGAAAACAAACCGGCCCGTGTCCCCCGGGCGTTGCCCGGGGCTAACGTATCCGACCCCTTCGGGGTCCAGACGATCCGCCCCGGTACGGTTACAGATCACCACGATCCGGTATGAGGCATCACCTCCGAGTGGTGCGTCCGCCGGGTCGGCGCACGGTGCGCCGACCCGGTGGGGGTGCCGTGCCGGAGCGAATGAACGTGCGCGAGTTGACCTGGCGGCCGCCGGGCGGCCGCCCTCACCGCCTTCGCAGGCCGTGTTACCGGCGCCCTCCGGCTTCCGCGCCGCGGGCGGTCACTTCTCTCGGCCGGTCTTTGGACTTCCGATCACCTCTTCCGGCTTCTGAAACACCGGCTCCACCTTGTCGCCGTTGCGGACCCGCCGGACCCCGTCGAGAACGATCCGGTCGTTCACGTCGAGTCCCTTCTTGATGACGAAGACGTCACCGGCCTCGTGCTCGACGGTGACGACGTTGCCGGCGTCCTGGTTGAACGTGCTGCCGTCCGCCAGCACGAGTTCGATTCGCGAGTCCGGCAGTTCGAGGCGCGATCGGTCCGGGCCTTTACCCGGGCGGGCCTCGTATTCGAGATAGCGGGCTTCGGAGACGTTGAAGTAAACCCACAGCACGCTGTTGTCCGACAGGGGCGTGAGGGGGTCGCCCTTCTTGACCAGGCTGCCCTCCCGCTCCCGCAGGCGGCCGACGAGACCGTCGAACGGCGCCCGGACGATGGTGAAGTTCAACTCGACCTCGGCGAGCTTCGCCCGGGCCTTGGCCCTCGCCAGTTTGGCCTCCGCCAGTGCCGCCTCCTGCTGGGAGACCACCGGCTTGTCCCCGGCGGCCAGCTTCTTGGTGTGGTCGAACTCTAACTGTGCGATCTTGACCTCGGCCAACTCGGCGTCCAGCTTGGCCTGGTAAAGAGCGGGTGACACCTTGAACAGCACGTCGTCCTTTTTCACCGCCTGGCCCTCCTTGACCGGGACCTCTGTGATAACGCCGGTCGCCAGTGCGCGGATCTCGATGTAGCGATGCGCCCGGATCTGGCCGGCGTACCGCTGGGTGACCGCGACGTCCCTGGTCATCGGGCTGGTGACCACGACCGTCTCGGGCTTCTCGTCCTTCTTGCCGACGGCCCCGACGTTCCTGCGCAGGGCCTCGATTTCCTTCTTGAGAGCCTCCGCGTCCGTGTCCCGGCCGTCTTCGAAGGGCACGGGCCGATTGCCCTTCGGGGGGGCATTGGCCCGTGTGTTGGCCGGCAGGAGGGCCAGCCCCACGGTCAGAACGAACAGCGCGGCTCGCATGGGAGAGTCTCCGGGCACGGCGGGTGAGTCCAGTATCCACCGGCTCCGTGGGGTTGGCCAGACCCCGGCGCCCCGATTGGCGGGGCCGGAACTTTCCGCGCGTGTTCCGTCGCTCGCGCCTCGGGGTGGAAACGTCCCGGTTGTTTTCCGGGACCGGCGCGTGGTCCGGCCCGAAGGGCGCCCGTGAGGTAGGAAGAGTCGGCGGACAAGCGGCGGTCGCGCGGCGAGTTTCGTCGCCTTTGCTTCCGCCGCGGTACGATCGGGGGACCGCGCCTTCCGGCGGCGGTCGGCTACTTCCCCTTCTTCTCCCCGTACCCCTTCCACACCCATTCGATGGCGTGCGGGAGGAACTGCTGTTGGGCGTTGCCGACGCTGTGGCCCGCGCCCTGGCAGAACAGGTACTGGTACTCGTAGCCCTTCTCCTTCAGCACCTTCGCCATGCGGTGATTGGCTTCCACCCAGTCGTGCATGTTGTCGCGCATCACGTTCGGGTTGAGCAAATCCTTGTCGCCGACGGAGATGAAGATCCGGATCGGCTTCTTCGTCTCCTTGGGGATCAGCGTCTCGTGGAAGCCCCAGGCGCCGTCGGGGAACTTGGGGTCGAACGGCCACGCCTGGTTCACGAACGTGCCCGAGGTCGTCAACACGCGGTGGTACAGGTCGTTGCGGAACCAGGCCATGATGAGTGCCGCCGAGCCGCCGGAACTGTTGCCCATCGCCGCGCGGCCGTCGGGGTCCTTGGTCAGCTTCACCTTGCAGTGCTTCTCGACGCGCGGCAGCACCTCGTCCTCGATGTACGTGGCGTAGTCGCCGTTCATGTTGTCGTACTCCTTGCCGCGCTCGTGCCCCTGGGCGTCCCCGCCGCCGTTCTGGATGTGGATGACAACAATCGGGGGAATGCGCTTCTGGGCGATCAGGTTGTCGAGGACGGTCCGCAGGCCCGACGAGGGCGTCTTGCTCGGGCCGGGGCCGTCGTGGACCACCATGAACGGCGCTTCGGTTCCCGGCTTGTATTGCGCGGGAACGTAGACCGTGATCGCGCGCTTGTAGTCGATGGTGTGGGTCTCGACGATCAGCGTCTTCGGGTTCTTCGGGTCGACCTTCCCGAACTCCTTGCGGGCGATGCCCGGGTTGAACAGCTTGGTCTCCTTCGAGTCGATCACGAACTGCTCCACCTTCCCCTCGGGAACGCCCTCGACCTTCTTGCGCTCCGGCGCGGGCACGTACTTCGGCCCGACGACGAAGTTGTCGTGAGCGTCGAGCGGCGGGTTCTCGCCCTCCTTCAGCACCTTGAACGGCGGGGCGCCCTTGTCGTCGTACTTGCGCACCGGCTGTGCTATCGCCGAGCCGGAGCAGGCGAAAGCGGTAATCAAAACGGCCATCCGCAGCGTGAACATGAACCCCTCGTCGTTTGGTTCTTGTGCCGGGCGATCGGGCGGCACTCGGGTGGGTGTCGTGGTGCCGTCCTGTTTATCCGATTCTGCTTCGATTTGTACTATTTGTGCCCCGATCGGCCCGGGTCGGTCGGCGCGCGCCGCCGGCGGCGGCGGATTCTCGCAAAATGACCGGGGACGGTGTCCGACCGGCCGTGTCCCGTTCGTCGTACCCCCGGAGGGTCGGGGACGGGTCCCGGACCCGAGTACGTAGAACCGTTCGGAGAACCGGCTCATGCCGAAGTTCCTGCTCATCTTCCGCCACTCCACCGATCCCCGGTCCCGGCCGTCTCCTGAAGAGATGCAAGCCCTCGGGGGGCAGTGGTACGCCTGGATGCAGAAGTTCAGCGCGTCGATCCTGCCCGGCGGCGACGGCCTGAAACCGGACGGCCGCCTCGTCCGGTCGGGGGTCGTGACCGACGGCCCCTACGTCGAGGCCAAGGAGTTCGTCGCCAGCTTCAGCCTGATTCGGGCCGACGACTACGACGCGGCGGTGGCCATCGCCCGGGAGTGCCCGGGCGACAACGTGATCGAGGTCCGCGAACTGGCCGGCTACGCATTACCGAACCGCGGGTCCTGGTGGAGCACTTCTTCCGCCACGAGTTCGGCCGGCTCGTCGCCGTCCTGACCCGGTCGCTCGGCGTCCGCCGGCTCGACCTGGTCGAGGACGTCGTGCAGGCCGCGCTCGTGCAGGCCCTGGAGACGTGGGCGCGGCGCGGCGTTCCCGACGACCCGGCCGGCTGGCTCTACCGCACGGCCCGCAACCTCGCGATCGACGCCCTGCGGCGGGAGCGGACCCACGCCCGGGCGCTGCCGCACCTGGCGGACGGGGGCGAGCGGGAGGCGCCGCCCGAGGCGCGATTCGCCGACGAGATCGGCGACGAACCGCTCCGCCTCCTGTTCGTTATCTGCCACGAGGCCGTGCCGGACGGGTCCCGCGTCGCCTTCGCGCTGCGGACGCTTTGCGGGTTCAGCACGGCCGAGATCGCCCGCGGCCTGCTCACCACCGAGGCCAACGTCCAGAAGCGCGTCGAACGGGCCCGGGACCGGCTGCGCGACCTGGACGTCGACTTCGCGTCGCCGGCGGCCCCGCAGCTCCGCGCCCGGCTGGACGCCGTGCTCGCGGTCATCTACCTCCTGTTCTGCCAGGGGTGCCACGCCACCCACGCCGACGTGCCGATCCGCCGCGACCTGTGCGACGAGGCCCGGCGGCTGGCCGGGATGCTGGCCGGCCACCCCGCGGGCGACGCACCGGCGGTCCGCGCCCTGCTCGCCCTGATGTGCTTCCACGCGGCCCGGTTCGACGCGCGGGTCGCCCTCGACGGCGGTCTCGTCCTGTTCGAGCAGCAGGACCGGTCCGCGTGGAACTGGGGCGACGTGCGCGAGGGGATGGCGTGGCTCGCCCGGTCCGCCGCCGGCGACGAGTTGACGCGCTACCACGTGGAAGCGGGCATCGCCTGGGAGCACTGCCGGGCGGCGACCTTCGCGGACACCGACTGGGGCCGGATCGCCGAACTCTACGACGTGCTCGACCGCATCGCGCCGTCGCCCGTTCACGCGCTCAACCGGGCCGTCGCCGAGGCCCACCGGCACGGCCCGCAAGCCGGGCTCGACCGCCTGGCCGCCGTCGCCCCCGAAGACGTCCCCGCCCGCTACCCCGGCTGGCACGCGGTCGTCGGCGAGCTCAACTTCCGCCTCGGTCGGTACTCCGTTGCCGAGGGCGCCTGGCGGGAGGCGCTGCGGTGGACGAGCGCGAGCGCCGATCGGGAGTTCCTGCGGCGGCGCCTCGATGACTGCCGGCGCGTCCCCGGTCTCGCTGACGACCGGGAGCGGCCTCGTCGGTCCCGAAGGAACGACGGGGCCGCCCGCCGCAACACGGATTCGTCCGGGTGATCGTCCCGAGGTTGCCGTCGGGCCGGACCGCGATCGGCGCCGCAGACGCGCCGTGCGTCCGAATCATCCGGTGTGCTCCGCACCGAACTCGACCCGGCCGCGGAGGACCTCCTCGGTGTGCCACCGCGGGATCAGGAGGGGACGCCCGCGGACGATCGGTCACGCGATCCGGGTCGGGTTGCCGTCGGGGGCGAAGGTGTACACCTCTCGGAGGCCGTCGCCGTTGAGATCGACGGCCAGCAGCAGGGTTCGCCCGCTCGTCCCGTCCAGCGCCACGACCAGGTCCGGCAGGAACAAGATCACGTCGCCGTTGCCGTCCCCGTTCAGGTCCGTGAAGAAGACGAGCGAGCCGGCCGGGAGCGGAACGTAGGCGCTACCGCCCGGCACGCCGGCGCCCGACACGATCAGGCTTTCGCCGTTGCCCGTCGCACCGCTGTAATACGGAGTCGAGGGGGGCGGGCTGCTCGGGGCGGCCGGCGGCGGCGGGACGACCGGGGGCAGGACCGGCGGGGCGACCGGAACGTCGACCCGGAAGGTCGCCAGGTCGATCCCGGGGCCGCGGTTCATGTTGTCCGCCTCGTTGCTCTCGGACACGGCGTTGTTGGGGTCGATTATCATGCCGAGCGTGTAGGTCCCGGAACTCGGCAGGGTGGGAACGGTGAACTGCGTAACGATGGTGGGCGTGGTGGCGGTCGTGAAGTTGGAGATCGTGTCGGTGCCCAGTCGCCGGTCGGACGTGCTCACGGCCGGTGACGCCCCGAGCGGCTCCAGGTAGAACCCGACGGTCAGGCTGGGCGCGCTGGCGGTACCGGTGTTGTCCAGCGAGTACCGCACGGTGATGGTGTCCCCCGGGCGGAAGGACGAGGCCGGACTCGGCGGCGCGTCGACGGTGAACGAGTGGCCGCGGTAGTTCGGCACGCCCCCGGTCCCTCCCCCGCCGGTCCCCCCGCCGCCCCCGCCCGGGTTCCCGCCGGCGTTGGGGTCGACCGTGATCGCCGCGCTGTCGATCCCGAGGCCGACGGAGAAGTTGTTGTTGGCCGGGTCGACGTCCCCGTTGCGGGTGTCGTCCCCCCAGGTGGTTTCGACCGGGTCGAGGACGGCCTGCACGTACCAGGTGCCGGAGCCGATCCCCTGCGGCACGGTCAGCGTCACCGGCACGTCGACGCTGCCGCCCGGCTGGATCGCGATGATGTCCCGCGGCCCGAGGTCGACCGTGGGGATGGGCGTGATGATGTGGTCGTCGAACGACGGGTCGCGCATCAGCAGGAAGTTGATCGCCTTGGGCGGGGAGGCGACCGAGCCCTGGTTGTGGACCGTGAGGATCACCTGGAACTGCTGGCCGGGGGCGAACGTCTGGACGGGGCCGACGGACATGTGCTGCGCCGTCAGGTCGAACCCCGGCGTCTCGGCCCGGAAGCCCCCCTCGACGTAGCTGCCGTACTGCCGAGGGGTCCCGCCGGAGTTGAGCCCGAGTACCTCGTACACGCGGTAGAACCGGTTCGTGTTGAAGAGGTAGTCCTGGTAGCGCTGGTAGGGCACCGTCCAGGTGGTGGGGTCGTACGGGACGTTGGTCGTGGCGGTCTCCTGGAGCGCGGGGTCGAGGTGGTCCTGGCCCGGGCCGTTGGAGCCGACCTCGGTGAAGTCGCGCTCGCCGCCCGTCAGGTTCGCGTCGAACCCGGTCGCGCGCTGGTTCGGGGCGAGGCCGGGCATGTCGATGGTACCGACCACCACCGTTCGGGTGTCATCGAGGGTCGCCGAGTGGGAGTAGTACTCCCGGATCTGGTACGGCCCGCTCGGGGCGTCGCCCACGTTCCACACCTCGCCGTTGTCGATCACCAGGTCGGCACTCGGGGTGATCCGGTGTTCGAGGGGATCGAGCGACAACCGCACCCGGGCGGGGCGGGCGGGGCGGGCGGGGCGGGCGGACCGGGAACCGGACAACCACCGAGCGAGTTTCGCGAACATCGAACTCTCCTGGGACGGGGAGGCGCGGAAAACGATCTCGCGGGCCTTCAGTCGGTAACTGCGGAAACGACCCGTCGGCTGCCAGGGAATTTGCGAATCTTTCTGCGGCCTTCCGTAAGTTGTTGTGTCGAAATGTGATGCGCGGCGTACCTCCCGCCAGAGCGACGGCCCGCGGCCGCGTGGGCGTGGCGACGAACGAGCAGGGGGCGCGGCCGATGTCGCTCTCGACCCCGGATTCGGGCTCCGCCCCGGCCGTGATACTGATCCCGGTCCGCTCTTGTCGCCCGCGTGGGATCGGCTAGAGTTGGTGGAGCTTAATATTCCCGTTCGACACCCAATGCCCAACGATCACCCGTTCCACGGCCTGATGGACGAGCTGCGCCGCGGGGAACCGGACGCGGCGCGCGAGGTGTTCGATCGGTTCGCCCGTCGGCTGGTGGGGCTGGCGGCGAGCCGTCTGCCCGGGTTCGTCCGGGCGTCGACGGACCCCGAGGACGTGGCCCAGTCGGTCCTGCGGACGTTCTTCCGCCGCCACGGTGCGGGCGAGTTCCGGCCCGAGCACTGGGACGCCCTGTGGGCGCTGCTGGCGGTGCTGACCGTGCGCAAGTGCGGGCACAAGGTCGAACACCTGTTGGCCGCGCGCCGGGACGTCCGGCGCGAGGTCCGGCCGGGGGGGCCGTCCGCGGGGAGCGCCCCGTCCTGGGAACCGGCCGACCGGGCGCCGACCCCCGAGGAGGCCGTCCTCCTGGAGGAGACGCTCGACCGCGTACTGGCCGGGCTGACGGAGCGGGAGCGGCCGGTCGTGCTGCTGCGCCTCCAGGGCCACGAGGTCGCCGAGATCGCGCGGCAGATCCCGTGCTCGGAGCGGACGGTCCACCGGGTTCTGGCCGGCGTTCGGGACCGGCTCGAAGCCCTCTCCGCCGACTGATCGGGCCTTGGGAGTGTTGCCGATGGCGAGGGGCGAGCCGCCCGGTGCGGAGACGATCGACCACCGCGTCGCACAGGGGATCGACAGCCTCGTCTCTCAGTTCGAGAGGCGGTGGCTGCGCGGGACCCGCACGCCCCTGGACGCGTTCCTCCCGCCCGGCCCGCATCGGCTGGCGGTCCTCGTCGAACTGGTCCACGCGGAACTCGAGTTCCGGCTCAAGGCCGGCGAACCGGCGCGCGTCGAGGAGTACCTCGGGCGCTACCCCGAACTTCAGGGCGCGCCGGCCCTCGTGTCGCTGGTCCACACCGAGTACCGGGTGCGGCGGCGCGCGGACCCCGCCGTCTCGTGGGACGAGTTCCGGGCGCGGTTCCCGGGCGTCCCGGAACTGACCACCGACCCCGACGACCGGA
>JAFKJJ010000458.1:0-1440 GCA_017306025.1 Planctomycetota bacterium | reverse complement strand
GCGGCGGCATGGGCGTCGTCTACAAGGCCCGGCAGCTCCGGGCCGGCCGGGCGGTCGCCCTGAAGATGATCCTGACCGCCGACGCCGCGGGCGAGGAGGTCCGGCGGTTCCGGGCGGAGGCGGTGGCCGCGGCGGCGCTGCAGCACCCGAACATCGCGCAGGTGTACGAGGTCGGGGAGTGCGGCGGGGGGCCGTTCTTTTCGCTCGAATACTGCGCCGGCGGGACGCTGGCGCGGCGGCTGGCGGGCACGCCCCTCCCGCCGAAGGAGGCCGCCCGGCTGCTGGTCGCGGTCGCCGGGGCGGTGGGGGCGGCGCACGAGCTGGGGATCGTCCACCGGGACCTGAAGCCCGCGAACGTCCTGCTGTCCGCCGACGGCACGCCGAAGGTGGCCGACTTCGGCCTGGCGAAGCGGCTCGGCGACGCGGCGGGCATGACCCACACCGGGGCGGTGATGGGGACGCCGAGCTACATGGCGCCGGAGCAGGCGTCGGGGGACACGGGACGGGTCGGCCCGGCGTCCGACGTGTACGCGCTGGGGGCGGTGCTCTACGAGTGCCTGACCGGCCGGCCGCCGTTCAAGGGGGCGACCGTTCTGGACACCCTCGACCAGGTGCGGGCGCGGCCCCCGGTCCCGCCCGCCCAGCTCAACCCGGCCGTCCCGCGCGACCTGGAGACGGTGTGCCTGAAGTGCCTGGAGAAGCCCCCCGAGGCGCGCTACCGCTCGGCCGGCGCGCTGGCCGACGACCTGAGGCGGTTCCTGGCCGGCCGCCCCGTGACGGCGCGCCGACCGGGGGCGCCCGAGCGGGCCTGGAAGTGGGTGAAACGGAACCCGGGGCCGGCGGCGGCCGCCGCCCTCTTCTTCCTGGCCGCGACGTTCGGCGCCGGGGGCGGGCTGGCGGCGTGGCAGTGGCGCGAGGCCGAGGGCGCCCGTGCCGGGTTGGCGGAACAGAAGATCCTCACGGAGCAACAGCGCGACGTGGCCGTGCGTGCCCAGCGGGTGGCCGAGGAGGCCAACGGCCGGCTGGGCGCGAGCAACGCCGAACTCGGGGCCGCCCGGGAGGAGCTGCGGCGGCGCGACTACGCCGGGAACGTCGATCGCGCCTGCCGCGACGCGCTGCTGTCCCGGGGGGACGTGGCGCTGGCCCTGTTGAACGACTGCCCGCCCGACCTGCGGGGCTGGGAGTGGCGGTACGTCCGCCACCTCACGGCCCCCAACCGGCTGACCCTCCACTGCGGCGGCGCCCAGCAGGTCGCGTTCAACAGGGACGGCACCCGGCTCCTGGCCTCCGGCGGCCCCGTCGCGCGCCTGTGGGACACGAAGACCGGCGCCCTCCTGTTCACCGCCGAGTCCGGTTCCGTCCCGCCCTTCCCGGTCGCCGCGGCGTTCAGCCCGGACGGGACCCGCGTGGTCACCGGCGCGGCGGCGGGCTGGGCGCCGC
>JAFKJJ010000457.1 GCA_017306025.1 Planctomycetota bacterium | reverse complement strand
GTTACACCGAGCTCGCGGTCGAGATCCGCACGACCGCGGACCTCGTGGCGGCGATCAAAGGGAAGAAGGGCGTCGCGAGGGTGAACGGTGCGCACCGAGCGTGAGAAGATGCTGGCGGGCGAACTGTACGACCCGCTCGACCCGGAACTGGTCGCGGCGCGCACCCGGGCGCGGGACCTGCTTGCGGTATTGAACACCACGCGCGAAGCGGATGGCCTCGCGCGCTTACAAATCCAAACCGCACTATTTGGCTCGGGCGGTGAAACGGTCTGGCTCCAGCCGCCGTTCTTCTGCGACTACGGCGCCAACATCCACCTCGGCACCCGCGTGTTCTTCAACTTCAACTGCGTAGTGCTGGACGTGTGCGCGGTCCACATCGGCGACTTCACGCTCTTCGGGCCGGCGGTGCAGATCCTCACCGCGACGCACCCGCTGGACGCGGCGCTCCGCCGCACGCAGGAGTTCGCGAAGCCGATCACGATCGGCTCGGACGTGTGGGTGGGCGGCGGGGCGATCATCTGCCCCGGCGTGACGATCGGCGACCGCGCCGTGATCGGCGCCGGCAGCGTGGTGACGCGGGACGTCCCCGCGGGGATGCTCGCGGTCGGGAACCCGTGCCGCGTCGTCCGGGAGCTGTGACTTCCGTTCCTGGGACCGCGGGCGTCCCGCCCGCTACGGTACGCCCGAGCTCGCCGAATGAGAACCGCGGTGCAACGGGCGGGACGCCCGCGGTCCCAGGGTCACGCCAGCACGTCCTTCACCACCTTGCCGTGAACGTCGGTGAGCCGGAAGTCGCGGCCGGCGTAGCGGTACGTGAACTTCTCGTGGTCGAAGCCCAACAGGTGTAGCATCGTCGCGTGCAGGTCGTGGACGTGGACCGGGTTCTCCACCGCCTTGAACCCGAACTCGTCCGTGGCCCCGACCACCGTACCGCCCTTCACGCCGCCGCCGGCCAGCCACACCGAGAAGCCCCAGTGGTTGTGGTCGCGGCCGTTGATCTTGCCCGCGTTCGAGCCCGGCGTCGGTAGCTCCACGACGGGCGTGCGCCCGAACTCACCGCCCCACAGGATGAGCGTCTCCTCGAACAGCCCGAGCCGCTTCAGGTCGGAAATCAGCGCCGCGATGGCCTTGTCCACCTGCCCCGCGAGCCGCTTGTGGCTGACTTCGAGGTCGTCGTGGCTGTCCCACGGCTGAACCGGTCCGTGGCTCACCTGCACGAACCGCACCCCACGTTCGATCAGCCGGCGCGCGAGGAGCAGGCTGCGGGCCTGCTCGCTGTTGCCGTAGGCTTCGAGGATGTGCTTCGGCTCCTTCGTGATGTCGAACGCCTCGCCGGCCTCGGTCTGCATCCGCGCGGCCAACTCGAACGACTGAATGCGCGCCTCCAGTTGCGGATCGTTCGGGCGCTGGCCCTGGTGCATCCCGTTGAGCTTCGCGAGCAGATCGAGTTGCTTCCGCTGGTCGGCCTTCGGCACCGCCTTGTTCTTCACGAACTCGACGAGCTTCTCGACGTCGGTGTGTTTGGAATCGACGTAGGTGCCCTGGAAGACGCCCGGCAGAAACGCCGACTGCCAGTTCTGGTTCTCTTGCAACGGGAAGCCGTTCGGGCACATCGCGACGAACCCCGGCAGGTTCTGGTTCTCCGTGCCGAGGCCGTACAGTACCCAGCTACCGAAGCTCGGCCGGATCTGCCGGGGCTCGCCGCAGTTCATGAGAAGAAACGACGGCTCGTGGTTCGGCACGTCCGCGTGCATCGAGCGGATGACGCACATGTCGTCGGCGTGCTGCGCGGTGTGGGCGAACAGGTCGCTGATTTCGAGCCCGCTCTTGCCGTACTTCTTGAACTTGAAGGGTGACGGGAACGCGGCCCCGGTGCGGCGCTCGGTGCGGAGGTTCGTGGTCGGCAGCGACTTGCCCGCGTACTTGTCGAGCGCGGGCTTGGGGTCGAAGGTGTCGACCTGCGACGGCCCGCCGTTGGCGAAGATGTGGATGACGCGCTTGGCCTTGGCGGCAAAGTGCGGCTTCTTCGGCGCGAGCGGGTTGAGGCCGTCGGCGGCCCGCGCGTGCGGCGCGAGCAGCCCCGTCTCGCCCATGAGCTGCGTGAGGCCGAGCAGCCCCATGCCGACGCCGCAGCGGGTCAGCAGCTCGCGCCGGGACATTGCGGAAGGAAGCATCAAAGCCCTCGTCTCGATGTGGTCCGGTCACTCCGTGACCGGAAGCGATCGAATACCTGCCGCTCGACGGAACGCCACGGGTTCTTGCGGTGTGTCGTACCGGTCACGGAGTGACCGGACCACATCGAGCGTCAATCCACGAACGCGAACTCGTTACTCAGGAGCAGCACCTGCGCCAACTGCGGCCAGCGCCCGAACGCCGCCTTCGCGTCGTCGTCCGCCACGAACTCCTTCGCGAGCGCGGCCTCGGGCTCCGTCGGGTTGCGGCCGAGCGCGAGGCGGTAGAGCGCGGTCACCTTCGCCGCGGCCGTCTTCGCGTCGGCCACCTCTTTACGCGCCGCGAGCGCCTTCGCCTGCTCCTGCACGAACGGGCTGTTCATCAGGAACAGCGCCTGTTGCGGAACCGTCGTCTGGAACCGCTGCGGGCTGTGCGTGTCGGGGCTCGCCACGTCGAACACGCGGAACGTGCCCGGCAGGTTGGTGCGGTCGATCAGGCCGTACACCGTGCGCCGCGTCGAGAACGGCCCCTTGAAGAGGTCCACCGGCTTGCCGCCCGCGGTCAGGTCGAGCCGGCCCGCGGCGGAAATCAGCGAGTCGCGCAGCGCCTCGAAGTCCAGGCGCCGACGGTTCTGGTGCGACAGGTAGCGGTTCTCCGGGTCCGTCTTGAACGCCCCGGCCGACGTCGCGCTCGATTGCTGGTAGGTCGCGGAGAGCATGATGCGCTTGTGCAGGCGCTTCAGGCTCCAGCCGTCCTTTACGAAGGTGGTCGCGAGCCAGTCGAGCAGCTCCGGGTGCGTCGGCGGGTCGCTTCGTACGCCGAAATCGCTCGGCGTGCGAACGAGACCGTACCCGAAGTGCCCGAGCCACACGCGGTTCACCATCACGCGGGCGGTGAGCGGGTTGTTCGGGCTCGCGATCACCTGCGCCAGTTCCAGCCGCCCGCTCCCCCTGGTGAACGGCTTGCGGTCGGGGCCGGCGACGATTTCCGGCGCCTGGCGCGGCACCTGCGGCCCGCGGTTGTTCGGGTTCCCGCGCAGGAACACGACGGGCTGCACCGGCGCCCCCTCGGCCAGCACGTGCGCCCGGGGCGGGGCGTTCGGATTCGCCACCTTGAACGCCTCGATCTTCTTGCGGAGCGCCGCGAGCGCGTCGCGGTCGGCGCGGTTGAAGACCCGCTCCGCGTCGGCGAGCGCGACGTCTACCGGCCCGCCCGCGGCGCGCCACGCGACGAGCGCCGACTGCTCCTTCGTGGGCTCGGCAGGCGGCCCGGCGGTGATCGCGGCCGCGAACGCCTCCAGCGCGGCCTTCAGCGTCTTGGGCTTGGCATCTCGGATGGCCTTCGCGACGATCGGATTCGCGTCCTTGCCGAGCGCGCCCGGCGCCTTCGCCTCGAAGTCCTTCTCCGGGATCGCCGCCAGCGCCGGGAGCGGCGAATACACCGGCGACTTGGCCTTCCACTCGGCTTCGAGGAACGTGCGCCACCTGTCGTAGACGAACCGGGTCAGGTCGCGCTGCCGGAGCGTGCCCTGCACCGCTTCACCGCCCGCGCCGCGCGTGTCGAGCACCGCGCGGAGGTAGTCCGCGACGGCGGCCGGCTCGCGGAGCTTCTTCACGTGGGCCGCGTGGCGTTTGGCGATCTCGGCCTTGTAATCGGTCTCGCGCTTCTCAAGGTCTTGCTCGAACGCGATCACCTCCGGCGTCCGCTTCACCTCGCCGATGAGCGGAAGTTCCTTCGGCTCGGTGCTGCTCGCGAACACGCCGTAGAGCGAGTAATAGTCCTTCGTCGGAACCGGGTCGTACTTGTGATCGTGGCACCGCGCGCACGTCACGGTGAGCCCCATGAGCCCGCGCGAGACGACGTCGATGCGGTCGTCGATGATGTCCTGCTGGTTGTTCAGGAAGCGGCGGCCGAGCGTGAGGAACCCCATCGCGGCCAGCGGGCGCTTGTCGTCGCCCGGCGGGAGCAGATCCGCGGCCAGTTGCTCGATCACGAAGCGGTCGTAGGGCTTGTCCTCGTTGAAGCTGCGGATCACATAGTCGCGGTACGTGTACGAGTACGCGAAGCTCCGCTCTTCCGTGAGGATGTAGCCCTTCGAGTCGGCGTAGCGGGCGACGTCGAGCCAGTAGCGGCCCCACCGCTCGCCGTACTGCGGCGACGCGAGCAACTTGTCGATCAGCTTCTCGTAGGCGTCGGGCGCTTCGTCCTTCGCGAACGCTTCCACCTCTTCGGCCGTCGGCGGCAGGCCGGTGAGGTCGTAGTACGCGCGGCGGACGAGCGTCCGGCGGTCCGCACGCGGCGCGGACGTCAGGCCCCGTTCGCTCAACTTCGCGCGAACGAACGCGTCGATCGGGGACGCGGCGTTCGGCACCGCCGGGACGGTCGGCGCCTTCACCGGCTGATACGCCCAGTGCTTCTTCGGGTCGGCGGTCGGCTCCTTCGCGGCGTCATCGGGATACGCGGCGCCGGCCTTCACCCACTCGGTCAGCACCGCCACGGCGTCGGCCGGGAGCGGCGTCTTGGGCGGCATCGGGTAGTCGCCCGCGCGCTTCACCGACTTGACGAAGCGGCTCTTGGCGGGATCGCCCGGAACGATCACCGGGCCGTCGTCGGCGCCGGCCTTCAGCCCCGCGGACGTGTCGAACCGCAAGCCCGCGGACTGCTTCTTCGCGCCGTGGCACGAGTAGCAGTGCTCGGCCAGGAGCGGGCGCACCTTCGCCTCGAAGAATTCGATCTGCGCGGCGGTCGGCTTGGCCGCGGGATCGGCCGCGAACGCCGGGGCGCAACCGTAGAGGGCGCACAGCGCGAGGAACCACCGCATGCATCGGCCTCGGATTGTCACTGCGAGAAGGAACGCGGGTAGGCGGGAGAATAATACCATTGTACGCCGCGAAACCTAACAGGTCGAACCGGTTTTCCGAGTGGTCCGCTCGCGGAGCGAGCGGTGCTCCGAGAGTGACGGCACGAAGGGGATCTTCCGAATCGCCCGACCGCGCGTGTCGCACCGCTCGCGGAGCGAGCGGACCACTCTGGCGTCAGATCAGGTAGCGGTAGCCCAGATACATCACCGCGGCGAATGAGACAAACGTGAAAATGAGCGCGACGGGGCTCATGACCGCTCGGCCGAGCCGAACGTTCGCCTCCGGCGGCGGGGCGGACACGCCGGGGTATTCCGGCCTCCAGCCGTCACTTTCCCACCACGCGTCGCTCGCACCGAGGGCCGGCTGGAGTTCCGCGCGGCCCGTCCAGAGCGCCACGCTCCCGAAGATCATCAGCGACAGGGCCGCGAGCGGCACGACGATGGGGGTGGGCTGATCGAGCTTTTCCGACGGGAGCACGAGGACGAGTAGCACCGCGATGCCGTTGTTCATTGCGTGCAAAAGAACGGACGCCCAGAGGCTGCGGGTCGCGATGTAAACGAAGTGCAGGTACGCCCCCATCAGCGCGTACACGAGCAGTTGCGACGGGTCGAGGTGCATCATCGCGAAGAACACGGACGTGAGCAACACACCGGCGGTCAGTCCGTACCGCGCGCTCAGCCCGCGGCCGACGAACCCCCGACACCACAGTTCCTCAACAACACCCGGCCCGACCGCGACCGCGAGAACGGTCAACGGCCAGGGGAACCTGTTAAAGATGCCGTTGAGTGTCTTCATCACGGCCGGCGGTTTCAGGCCGGTCGCCGCGTTGAGCGCGGCCTGAATCGCGTCGGCCCCGAGGGCGAACCCCGGCGCGATCAGCAACACGAGCAGGACGTGTATCCCGGCCGGCGCGCGGAACCCGATCTGGCGCCTCCAGTCCGGCCCGATGCGCCGCGGGAGGACGAGCGCGATGAGCCCGAGCGAAACGAACTGGGCCGCGAGCAGCCCCCACGCGATGGCCTGCCCGATCTCGAACGGCAGCGGCGCGGCTCCCCCTTCGGCTTTCGGATCGGCCGCTTTCGCGTAGCCGTCGAGTTGTTCGTTGAAGAACTTGCCGGGTTCGGGCGCGGCGAAGCAGTAAGCG
Organism: Planctomycetota bacterium; assembly: GCA_017306025.1. Lineage (GTDB taxonomy): Bacteria > Planctomycetota > Planctomycetia > Gemmatales > Gemmataceae > Gemmata. Next base: position 2,448 of record JAFKJJ010000457.1, on the reverse strand, counting down.
GCGAACACGACGCACACGGTCGCGATCCCCGCACACCCCTGAACCATGAGGAACACGGCGCACCACGCGACGGCCTCCCAGAAGCCGGGACGCGGCCGGCGCGGCGCGGGCGGCACTTCGGGCGCCGGCCCCGGCGCGCGGGTGACGAGCGGCGGTTCGTTGTCGGGTTCGGTCATCCTCAGTACCGCAGCCAGCCCTTGAACTCCAGGAACTGCAAGATCCACGGGTTCCGCCACGGGTTCCACGCCGGGTAGAACACGCTCAACACGCTCGCGCCCAAGAGCACCGCACACAGCAACCGACCGGCCCCGTTCCGCGACAGCCGGTCCGCGGCCGGCGGCACGGCCAGAACCCACAGCGGGATCAGCCAGAACAGCCACCGCGGGCCGCTCGTGTTCCCGCCGTAGTTGTAGCTCCGCGTGCGTGTCAGGTAGAAGGCGAACACGACGGCCGAGACCGCGAGCGTCATCAGGGCGAACATTTCGAGCGTCCAGCCGGTGCCCTTCGGCTTGCCGAACGCCGCCTTCACCGCGGGGGCGCTCTGGATGCCGAGCACGACGAGGCTCGCGAGCGCCACGAACCACACCGGCGTCAGGCTGAACCACCCGTGATGCCCCACCAGCAGGTGGAACGCGTAAACGGTGGTCGGCTCGTCGTTGAAGTCGAGCCCCTTCGCGGCCGGGGTCCCGATCTTCGACCAGTGGCTCCCCTCGAAGCGGTACCACGGCCCCCCGAACTTGTCGTACACCGGCTCGAACGTGCCCAGCGCGATGTAGTTGCACCCGTACAGCGCGGCGATCGGCAGAAGCGCGCACGGAACGAAGAACAACAGCGCGTTCCGCGTGTGCGCGACGAGGAGCGGCAACCCGAGTGCCGCGACGAGCGCCAGCGCGGGCAATTCGAACGTGGCCGCGAACCCCGCAAAGAACCCGCAGCACGCGTAACCCGCGGGGGTCATATCGCGTGACTCAACGACGGCCTTCAAGAGCGGGTAGGACGCGAACAGCACGCAGAACGCGGCCGGCGTGTGGTTGTTCAGCGTGCCCGCGAACGTCGTGAGGAACGTTCCGAGCGCCGCGGTTGCGAAGGCCAACAACTTACCGAAGTCCGTTTTCCCGGTGGAGTCGATTAGTCGGCCGAGCAGCACGAGGTAGACGGCGAACGGGATCACGTTCCACGTCAGCACGATCGCGGGGACGACGAGCCACCGGTCCTTGACGATGTCCCACCCGAAGAAGCGATTGAGCAGCCAGTATTCGCCCGCGGCGATCGTCGCCATGAGCGGCGGCTTGCTGGAGTAAAACTCCTTCGTGTCCGGGTTCAGCACGACATCCGTGCTCTTGTACGCCGGCTCCGCAACGATGCCCTCGTCCTTGTACGCCTTCGGGTTGTTGGGGTCGGGGTACGTGCGCTTGCCGATGACGTACGTCTTGTCGTGAACGAGCGCGCGAACGGTCGCCCAGCGCGACTTGTCGTTCGAGCTGAACATCGGCACCGGATCGGGGCGCTTGTCCGGCCAGGCGCGGTCCGGTTCGTAGCCGTAGCCGCCCGGTTCCGCGGGCTTGTAGCGGCTCGGCTCGATCACGTTCTCGGCGCCGACCGTCTTCGCGGCCGCGATCGCCACCGCCGCCGCGGTGAGGAGCAGGAACGCGGACCGGCGCAGGTCGGAGGCGTCAGCGGGCATCGAAAGTCTTCTGCCTTCAGAGTGGTCCGCTCGCTCCGCGAGCGGTGCGACGCGCGCCGTCTCGCAGCGACCGTTCCTCGCCGCTCCACCTGTTGTATCACACCGCTCGCGGAGCGAGCGGACCACTCTGAAGGCCGAGAGCCTACTGAGTGCGTTCCGCGACGCTGTACGGGTCGTTGTCGAGCCACTTCCGCGCGACGATCGTTTCGGCGATGAGGCCGCACAGCAGGCACTGCGCGCCGAGCAGGCCCACCCCCACCGACAGGATCAGCCCGACCAGTTGGGTCATCGGCCCGGCGCCCGCGTCGGGCTCGAACAGCCGGACCAGGAGGTTCACCAGAAGCAGCAGAAACCCGCCGGTCGCGGCCGCGATGTACCCCAGCCCCCACGCCCCGATGAAGTGCTGCGGGCGGCGGCCGAAGCCCGTCAGCAGGCGCACCGTCACGACGTCCAGCGCGCCCTTGACGAACCGCTTCCAGCCGTACTTCGAGCTGCCGAACTTCCGCGCCCGGTGCTGGATCACCAGTTCGCCCACCTTGAACCCGCGCGCGAAGGCGAGCACCGGCACGAACCGGTGCATCTCGCCGTACATGTGGACCTCGTGCAGCGCCTCGGCGCGGTACGCCTTCATCCCGCAGTTGTGGTCGTGCAGGTGGACGCCCGTCAGCACGCTGAGGAACTTGTTGAACACGCGGCTCGGAAAGACCTTGTGCCACGGGTCGTGGCGGACCTTCTTCCACCCGCTCGTCCCAGAAACACTTCGT
>JAFKJJ010000456.1 GCA_017306025.1 Planctomycetota bacterium | reverse complement strand
GATCGCGAACGCCTTTTTCGCGCCCTCGCTCTGCTGCTGTTCGATGAAGCCCATGTCGTCGAGCATGGTGATGGTCGGATAGACGACGCCGGGGCTCGGAGCATAAGCGCCGCCGGTCAGGTTCTCGATCTCGCGGATCAGGTCGTAACCGTGGCGCGGTTCGTCGGCGATCAGCTTGAGCAGCACGAGCCGCAGCTCGCCGCCGTCGAACATCCGGCGCGCACGGCCCTCGCCGCGTCCGCTACTACGCTCACCGCGCCCGCCCCAATGGCGGCCATGATGACCCCAGCCGCCGCGCATCGCCTCGCGCATGCCGGGATGGCAGCCATGGCGCCCCCGGTTTTCAAAATAATAGAACATTCGTGGAAATCCTTTCTATATCACGATGGCTCTAAGATATATCTCATTTCGATTGCGTCAAGATATATCTTTGAAGAATGTCGCGGTGTACTGTGTTGGGTGGGATTCGGTGGCGGCAGCGCCTATCTTCCCCCGTATGGCCGACCTCTTCGCCGGTTTCGAACCCGAAGCCGCTCCCGACACGATCCACGCGAACGCGCCGCTCGCGGACAAACTGCGGCCGCAACAGCTGTCGGACGTCGTCGGCCAGGAACATCTGACCGGCCCCGACGGCGCGATCGGGCGGATGGTCGCCGCGGGGCGGCTGTCGTCGATGATCCTGTGGGGGCCGCCCGGCACCGGCAAGACGACAATCGCGCGATTGCTCGCCGACGCGGTGGGCCTGCGCTTCGTCGCGATCAGCGCGGTGTTCTCCGGCGTCGCCGATCTCAAGAAAGCGTTCGCCGAGGCGCGGGAGCATGCCCGGATCGGCAAGCGCACGTTGCTGTTCGTGGACGAGATCCACCGCTTCAACCGCGCGCAGCAGGACGGTTTCCTGCCCTATGTCGAGGACGGCACCGTCCCTTTGGTCGGCGCGACGACCGAGAATCCCAGCTTCGAACTCAACGCCGCCGTGCTGAGCCGCGCGCAGGTTCTGATACTGCACCGCCTCGACCACGCAGCGCTCACCAAGTTGCTCGACCGCGCCGAGGAATTGGAGGGGCGTCCCCTCCCCCTCAACCCGGAAGCCCGCGACGCGATGGTGGCGAGCGCCGATGGCGATGGCCGCTTCCTGCTCAACCAGGCCGAGACGCTGTTTTCTGTCGACCTGCCCGAACCGCTCGACCCGGCGGGACTCGGCCAATTCCTCCAGCGCCGAGTTGCGGTGTACGACAAGGATCGCGAAGGGCATTACAACCTCATCTCCGCGCTCCATAAATCGGTGCGCGGCAGCGACCCACAGGCGGCGCTCTATTACCTCGCGCGGATGCTGACCGCGGGCGAGGAACCGCTCTACGTGCTGCGCCGGCTGGTGCGGATGGCGATCGAGGACATTGGCCTCGCCGATCCCAACGCGCTGGTCCAGTGCATCGCGGCCAAGGACACGTACGACTTCCTCGGCTCGCCCGAAGGCGAACTCGCGCTGGTGCAGGCGTGCCTCTACCTCGCGACCGCGCCCAAATCGGTATCGAGCTACAAGGCGATGGGCGCGGCGTGGAAATCGGCGCGCGAGACCGGATCGCTGATGCCACCGCAGAATATCCTCAACGCGCCAACGAAGCTGATGAAGGATATCGGCTACGGCAAGGGATACAATTACGATCCCGACACCGCGCATGGCTTTTCGGGCGACAATTACTGGCCCGAGGAAATGGCGCCGCAGACCTTCTATACGCCGACCGATCGTGGGTTCGAGAAGCGGATACGGGAGCGGTTGGACTATTGGGACAGCTTGAGAAAGCGCGATGGCTGACTCGCTCGATAGTTGGGATCAGGTCGTGGCGTTCGCGCTGACGCTGCCCGACACGTATATGGAAAGTTTCTACGGCGACCTCGCGCCCAAGGTGAACAAGAAGGCGTTCGTGTCGCCCGGCCGCGAGGCCGACAGCTTCCACGTTCCCAGCCCGCACCACGAAAAGGAAGTGCTGATCGAAACCGGCCCCGACACGTTCTGGCAGACGCCGCATTATGAGGGCTGGCCCGGCTTGCTGGTCCGGTACGGCGCACCCGATCCGGAACGCGTGCGGACGGTGATCATGCGCGCCTGGTGGGACAAGGCGTCAAAGGCGCAGCGGGCGGCGTTTGGCGAGCGCCCCTGACCATTTCACCCGCTTCGCTGCGATCGACTGGTCGGGCGCGAAGGGCAAGCGGCACAAGGGGATCGCGCTCGCGGTGTGCACGGTCTGGGTCGGGGTGCTCACCACGCTGGAACCCCAGTGGCCATAGGCGTTGGCGCTCTGCGTGGTGCTGCCGGAGACGCCGTAGCGCGGATTGGCGAAGCTCGCGCTGGCGGTGCCGCCGTTCGGGCCCCACGCGGCGCTGCCATGGGCGTAGGTGCCGGTGGCCGGGTTGTAGGCCGACCAGGCGCCCGCGCCGCCGTACGGGCCGTACACCTCGCCGCCGCTGTCGGTGACGAAGTCCTTTTCGCCGTCGATCGTAATGGCCGCGTGCTGGCGGGTCCACGCCTTGAACTGTTTGGCCGGCTGGGCGTCGTCGCACCCGCCGTCGGAGTCGTCCACCGGCAGCGCCGGGCTCGGCAGGTCTTTCGACTTCGGCGGCTCCGCCTTCTTCACCGCCAGCGCCCGCTTCCGGGCCGGGTGGTCCTTGTAGAACGGCATCGTGTCCGAGGGGCAGTGGATGATCGTCATGCCGCGGTCGCGGCACGCCTTCAGCGCCGGTTCGGCCTGCTTGGCGAGTTCGGCGCAGCGGGTCGCGGCGCTCTTGCACCAGTGATCGTCCCACATGTCGCACACCACGACCGCGCACTTCGCCGGGTTGATCGCGAAGACGACATTCGTCGGCACCGGCCGCGCGACGGTCACGGTCTTGGCAAGGCCGGTCGCGGGGGCGGTCACGGTGCGTGTTTCCTGAACCTCCGTGATCCGGCGTGCGGTGACGTTGAACGACCGCGGTTCGTCGGCCCGCGAGGGGGCCGTGACGAGGGCGAGGGCGAGGGCGGGAAGTGCGAGCAAGGGTCGGCGCATCGGGGCTCTCCGGTCGGCGGGTGGGATTCGATGATACCCGGCGCGACGCGGAGTGCGAACGAAAAGACCCCCGGCACGCGGCCGGGGGTCCGGGATGACGTCGATGGAGCGGGGCTCAGTTGCAGCAACCGCCCTTGCGCTTGAACAGCCCGCCGCGGGTGCCGCCGCACCCGCCGCTGACGACCGTCGTGCACGGGGACTCGCACGGGGTCGCGCACGGGCTCGGGCACGGTGCCGGTGCCGGGGCGGGAACCGCCGTGTACACCGCCACCTTCACCACCTTCTCGGTCGGAACGCACTTCATCACGGTGCGGGTGCCGGTCTTCTCGACCTTGTTCCACTTCGTCACGTTGACTTCCTTCTCGACGTCGACCCAGTGGGCCACCTTGTGGGTGCCGGTCTTCTCGACCGCGACGCACTTCGTCACGTTGACTTCCTTCTCGACGTCGACCCAGTGGGCCACCTTGCGGGTGCCGGTCTTCTCGACGGCCACCGGCTTCTTCACGTCCACTTCCTTCTCGATCCACACGATCTCGTGCGTGGTGACCGGCTTCTTCTCCTTCTTCTCGACCCGCTGCCAGGTGGTCACGTCCACCTCGACCTCCTTGGTCACCATCTGGCGCTGCACGACGGTCTTGGTGACGACCTGCGGGCAGGGGGCCTCGCACGGGGCGCACGGCGGGGCGCAGTCGTTGTGCTTCTTCTTGCCGCACAGCCCGCCGAACAGTCCGCCGCGGCCGGAGCTGCCGCACGGGGCCGGCGGGGGGACGACGCAGGAGACGGTCACCGGCACGCAGACCCACTCACAGACCGTTCGCTTCTGCTTGGTGACGGTCGGGACGAGCGAGTAGCTGACGACTTCCACGTCCTTCGTCACGGCCTTGGTCTCGGCGACCTTCACCTTCTCCTTGGCGCTGGCCCACTCGGTGACGGTGTACTTGAAGGTCTCGTCCTTCCAGGCGACCTCCTTGACCTTCACCTTCTCCTTCGTGGTGACCGGTTCCATGACGGTGTACTTGAAGGTCTCGTCCTTCCAGGCGACCTCCTTGACCTTCACCTTCTCCTTCGTGGTGACCGCGACGTTCTCCCAGTACTTGTAGTCTTCCTTCGTGGGCACCCACTCGTTGACCGTGACCTTCTGGTCGACGTAGGAGACGGCGTAGCTGACGCACGGCTGGCACCCGACCGCGGCGCCGCACGAGGAGCAGTCGGACTTCTTTTTGCCGAAGCCGGACGCGGTGCCGGTGGTGAAGACGAGCGCCGCTCCGAGGAGGGCGAGGCCCGCGATCTTCCGTTTCATTCCGAAGCCTCCGCTAACGGGATTGGAGTGGGCGTGACCGCTACGTCCCTTCAGCGATTCGGCCCGAAATTGGTCGGCAAGACTCGGGTGGGCGGCTCAATTTACCCAAACCGCCCAAGATTGCACGACGACAAACAAGGTACCGGTCAGAGCGATGTTAGGCAACGAAAACTACACGCTCTGGGCAATTTTTCGCGCGTGTAACGGTCGTGTCGTATCGACGGTCTGTGCCGGGTGCTAGCTGGACGCGGGTTCGACCGGTAGGATCATCCCGGGCCGGTTCATTCGATCCGGACCACCCCGCGTTCAAGTCGGAGTTTCAGATGCAAACCGTGTACCTCTTCCGGTCGGGTGCAGCCGTCGTACTCGGCGCAGTCGTCGCACTCGCCCTGTCCGGCCCATCTTCTATTTCCGCCGAGGACAAAAAGGATGAGGGGTGGATTCCCCTGTTCAACGGCAAGGACCTGACCGGCTGGAAGATGTTCAACCCGCCCAGCGGCGAGTTCAAGGAACTCAAGGAGGTGAAGAACGCCGCGGGCAAGGTGGTCGCGTTCGTCGGGGTCACGAACGAGCGGAAGGACAAGAAGGGCAACGTGACGCCCAGCAAGGAGTTCACGCTCTGGCAGGTGAAGGACGGCACGATCGTCGGCGGCGGCCCGGCCAGCCACCTGTTCACGGAGATCGAGGCGGACAACTTCCACTACCGGGTGGAGGCGAAGATCAACGACAAGGGGAACAGCGGGCAGTACTTCCGCACCGCGTTCGGACCGGGGTTCCCGAAGGGGTACGAGGCGCAGATCAACGCCACCCACGGCGACCAGATCCGCACCGGCAGCCTGTACCCGTCGTTCGGCAAGCTCTCCGAGGACGAGCGGAAACAAATCCTGGTGCTCAAGGACGCGCCGAACAAGCCGGACGAGTTCTTCGTGCAGGAGGTGGTCGCCGACGGCCCCCACATCCAGATCTTCGTCAACGGCAAGAAGACGGTGGACTTCACCGACCCGAACAAGGCGTACACGAAGGGTCACTTCGCGCTCCAGGGGCACGACCCCGGCAGCGTGATGACGTTCAAGCGGGTCGAGTACAAGCCGATCAAGAAGTAAGCCGGGCGGAAATCCGTGCGGACCCGAACGCGTCCGCGAACCGTGTACTATGTTGGGGGCGCCCTCGCCCAGAAAACGAGGACGTCCGTGACATCCAAAACGAGTTTCGCGTTCGGGTTCGAGTCGGACCCGGACGCCCGGGTGGTGGTCATCTCCCTGGTCGGCAAGCTGGACCCGATGGCGACGGAGGAGCTGACCCCGCGCGTCGAAGAGGCGTTTCAAGCGGGCGCCCGGCGGTTCGTGTTCGACCTGAGCCGACTGGATTACGTCGGCAGCCTCGGCCTGCGGCTGTTCGTCGCCCTGCACAACCGGGTTCGAGGGCAGGGCGCGGTGGCGCTGAGCAACCCGACCGCGCCGGTGCTCACGATTCTGGACATGACGAAACTGAACCGCGTGCTCCGACACTACCCGACGCGGCACGAGGCGGTCGACGCGACGAACGTCTGATCCGCGGCCGGCGTCTGTGTGGTCCGGTCACTCTGTGACCGGAGGTCTCCAGAATCCGGTCACGGAGTGACCGGACCACAGGCGGAGGTTCCCATGCCCGCGAAGCGCATCCTGATGCTGGTCGGCGACTTCGTCGAGGATTACGAGGTCATGGTGCCGTTCCAGACCCTCCTGACGGTCGGGCACGTCGTGGACGCGGTGTGTCCGGGGAAGAAGGCGGGTGAGAAAGTGCGCACCGCGGTTCACGACTTCGAGGGCGACCAGACGTACTCGGAGAAGCCGGGGCACAACTTCGCGCTGACCGCGACGTTCGACGACGTCGACGCCGGGCGATACGACGCGCTGTTAAGCCCGGGCGGCCCCGCCCCGGAGTACCTGCGGCTGAACCCGAAGGTGCTGGAGATGGTGCGGCACTTCTTTGCGACGAACAAGCCGGTGGCCGCGATCTGTCACGGGCCGCAGGTGCTCGCGGCGGCCGGGGTGCTGAAGGGGCGGACGTGCAGCGCCTACCCCGCGGTCGGTCCGGACGTGACGACGTGCGGCGGGACGCTCGCGGAGGTGCCCATCGACGGCGCGCACGCCGACGGCAATCTGGTGACCGCGCCCGCGTGGCCGGCGCACCCGGCATGGCTGCGGGCGTTTCTCAAGCTTTTGGGTACGAAGATCGAGGCGTAATGAGGAACCGCCCGGCTCGTGCCGGGCGGTTCGGGCGGGTCACTTCTTCGGCAAATCGATCGGGATGTCGTTGTCCCCGGTCTTGACGGTGATGTCCTTCACCTCGACCGGATCGGTCTTCCCCCCGGCCGTCTGGTCGCCGAGTGCGGGGATGTAGGAGACCTTGTACTTTCCGGGCGGCGCGCCGGGCTTCCGTTCCCCCTTCGAGTCGTTGGTACGGACGGTCGTGAGCGAGTATGTGCCGTCGTCCTTGACCTCGGAGTTGGTCAAGAACTCCGGCTTGTCCGGGTCCGGGTTGAACCGGACCGTGCCGCCCTTGACCGGCTTGCCGTCGCGCTTGACCACGCCCTTGACCGGGCTGAGCTCGGGGAAGTCGGCGAGCTTCGCCCCCTTCTCACACCCGGAGCTGAGAATCACGAGGGCCGCCCCCAGGACGCGGGCGGCGGAGAGAGTGCGGGTGAGCATGGTTACCAGTTGCTCCCGAGGGGGGTGCCGTCACGCGGGTCGACCGCCGCGGCCCAGGTCGCGGCGGCGATACTCGCGGACACGAACCTCACGCTACCGTCGCCCATCCCGACCATGATGCCGCCGTCGTGGATGCCCTGCGCCAGCCCGATCACGCAGTTGTTGGTGTAGTGGGGCCGGAACTGCGGGAGCGCCGCGGCGGGGTAATTGGTCACGTCCCCCTTGCTCCCCTGGGTCAGATTGAACCCCGGGCGCCAGACGCTGTTCGAGTCCGCCCACAGTGAGCCGTAGGCGCTCGAGAGGTTACCGGTGTTTCCGCAGGTGCCGTAGACCTCGGCGAAGAACACGGTGTTCGACAGTCCGTCCGGAACGCTGGCGACCATGTCCCTTTTCGTGAGCGGGTACGCCCGGGTCGACGGCGGGTCGCCGAACACGTAGTAGTTCCCGCCGTAGTTGCTCACCGCCCAGTTGTTCGCACCGCCGTTGGACGTGGAGCACAGCCCGCCGGGGCTGGAGGAGTCGGACGGACAGACGAGCGGTTTGACGATGGTCGCGTACATGAGCCCGTTGGTCCCGCCCGCGTCGCCGTAGGAGTTCGTCGGGTTGCACTGCTTGAACACGTTGTCCTGTTCGAGGAACGACAGGAGCCAGTGGAAGATCGTGAAGTCGTGCTGGCCGTAGGGGGTCGTGGCCGGGGTGTAGGAACCGACGCCCGCGGCGCACAGCGGGGGCAGGCTGTTTCGCGTATCGTTCTGGTTGTGGACGGCCAGCGCGAGCTGGTGCAAGTTGTTGGAACAACTCATCCGGGCGGCCGCGGCCCGGACCTTCTGAACGGCGGGTAATAACAGACCGATGAGGATGGCGATGATCGCGATGACCACGAGCAACTCGATCAGCGTGAACGCACGCCGATCCGGAAAACGGACCATGACAGACCCCCAGCAAGGAAATGAACCGCGAACAAGTCGCAGCGCGGGTCGAGAGAGGTGAGCCGAACGGAAGTGTAACCGAGCCTTCGAGTGATGCAAGAGAAATCGCAAGGGCGCGTGACGCGGCCGGCGGGCGTGAAACACCCGCCGGCCGCGTGTCCCGCAAGTTCCGGTCAGCCGATCCGCGGGAACAGCGGCGGCACCTTCCCGTCGATCAGTTCGGCCGTGACGCGGAGGTCGTCGGGCTGGGCCTTCAGTTCGGCCGCGTCGGCGTACTTCACGTCCGCCCAGGGCGTCGGGAAGTTGAAGCTCGTGTAGATCTTCTCCGCCGACTTCGGGATGAACGGCTTGAGGAGGATGCTGGCGACGCGGAGCGACTGCACCGCGTTGAACAGCACCTTCTTGGCCGCCTCCTTGTCGGTCTTCACCAGCTTCCACGGCGCGTTGGCTTCGAGGTACTGGTTGGTCGGCGTGAGGAAGTCCTGCACGATCTTCTGGAGCGCGAGGTTGTACCGGCACGCTTCCACGTCTTCGCGCACGGCCCCGACGAAGAGCGCGAGGTCGAGCCCCGGCACCGCCGGTTCCGGCACCTTGCCCCCGGTCCCGTCGAGAACCTTGTCGTAGTTCTTGATCGGGTTCTGGGTGGTCCGGCTGAGCAGGTTACCGAGGTTGTTCGCCAAC
>JAFKJJ010000005.1 GCA_017306025.1 Planctomycetota bacterium | reverse complement strand
CAATCGGAAATGTTACACCGTTCCGAACTGTCGATCGCCGGCGTCGCCGAGGCCGGGGACGATGTACCCGATGTCGTTCAGGTGCGAGTCGAGCGCCGCGAGGAAGACGGGCACGTCCGGGTGCGCCGCCTGCAGCGCGGCGACCCCTTCCGGCGCCGCGATCAGGCCCACGAACGCGACCCGCGGCGTGCCGGCCCGCTTCAGAATGTCGATGGCCGCGATCGCGCTGCCGCCGGTCGCGAGCATCGGGTCGAGCACGATGCCGACGTCCATGTCGGGCTTCGGCGGCAGCTTGTTGTAGTACGTGACCGGTTTGAGCGTGGCGTGGTCGCGGTAGAGGCCGAGGTGCCACACCGCGGCCTCCGGCAGCGCTTCGAGCATCGCGTCGGCCATTCCGAGCCCCGCCCGCAGCACCGGCACCAGCCCCACGCGGTCCGCGATCTGCTGGCAGGTCGTTTGCGTGAGCGGCGTCTGAACGGCGACCGGCGCGAGCCGCAGGTCGCGGGTCACCTCGAAGAACAGCCCGCGCGCGATCGCCGAGACGAGGTCACGGAACTCCGGTGGCTTCGTGTCGACGGCCCGGAGACGCGCGAGCTTGTGCTGGATCAGCGGGTGCGTCGAAACGTGAACGGGGGCGGGCATGGCGGTTGGTGTTGGGTGTTGGGTGTGTCGTGTCTGGCTCGCACCCGGTCGCTTGCGCTCCGGGTGCGCCGAACTGCTTCGTGTCGACCGCGCCGGGGATCGGGTCGCAGACAGCCCACTTCACCACGTCGCCCTTGAGGTTGGCGAGCGGCAATGGGCGGGGCCGTCATGCGATCTCCTCCAGGACCAGCGGCTCCGACGCGGGCGGGGCGTCGCCGATGGTGTAGGCGCCCGACAGGATTCGCCCCGCTTCGGCCAGTTTTTCGGGATCGCTGTCGTGAATCTCGAATACCGTTCCCGCCTCGGCGACGTACTCCCCCGGCTTCGCCCGAACGATCACTCCGACCGCGTGGTCGATCGTGTCTTCCGCCCGGCTGCGGCCGCCGCCGAGGGCGCGAACCGCAACGCCCACCCTCTCCGCGTCGACGGCCGTGACGTATCCGGCGCGCGCCGTCGCGAACTGCACCGTGCCGGCGGGTTGGGGCAGGCGCGAGTAGTCGTCGATCACGCGCTGGTCGCCGTCCTGCCGTTCGATGCACTTGCGGAACACTTC
>JAFKJJ010000455.1 GCA_017306025.1 Planctomycetota bacterium | reverse complement strand
GCCGCGCGCGGCGCGGAGGAGAAGGGACACCGATGCTCCGTGAGGTTCAAATCGACCTGCGCCGCCAGCGGGCGAAGGCCGTCAAGTTTCAGATCGAGAACCTGGGCAAGAAGCGCGTGTTCTCCGACTACCGGGTCACCAACCCGGAGTCCGGCGGACAGTACACCGTCTCCGTCAAAGGGTTCGAGGTCGGGGACAATACCTGCACCTGCCCGGACTTCAAGGCCAACACGCTCGGCACCTGCAAGCACATCGAGGCCGTCCTCGACACCCTGAAAGACGACCTCCCGCCGCACCTCCAGAAGAAGAAGGCCGCCGTCACCCGGCCGGAGATCACGCTCCACTACGGCGAGCAGTTGCAGATCGAAATCCACCTGCCGCCCCGGCACTCCGACAAGCTCACGCGGCTGGCGCAGGCGTACTTCGACGAGAAGGGCACGTGGTCGGGGCGCGGCAAGTACCCGGACCTGATCCGCGACGTGGAGGACGTGCCGGAAGAAGTGACGGTGATGTCCGACGCGCTGGAGTTCATCGACCGCGAGATCGAGCGCGGCGAGATGCTGGCCCGTGAGGCCGAGTGGGTCAAACAGCTCGAAGCCGGCGCGCTCGACCTGAAATTACTCTCGCTGCCGCTCTACGATTATCAGGTGCGCGGGGCGCTGTTCCTCGCGTGCCGCGGGCGCAGCATCCTCGGCGACGACATGGGGCTGGGCAAGAGCGCACAAACGCTCGCGGCCGTTGAACTCCTGGCACGCGAGCGCGGCATCCAGCGGGCGCTGGTCGTCGCCCCGGCGTCGGTGAAGTACCAGTGGGAATCCGAGATCAAGAAGTTCACCGGGCGGCCCGTCCAGGTGATCGACGGCACCCCGGAGGCTCGCCTGAGCCAGTACGCCGAGCCCACCTTCTACCGGCTCGTCAACTACGAACAGGTCGTGCGGGACCGCGAGGCCATCAACGCCTGGAAGCCGGACGTGATCGTTCTGGACGAGGCCCAGCGGATCAAGAACTGGGAGGCGAAGACCTCGCGCGCTGTGAAGAAACTGAACAGCCGCTACGCGATGGTGCTGACCGGCACGCCACTCGAAAATCGACTCGAAGAGCTTTACAGCATCGTGCAGTTCGTGGACGAGCGCCGGTTCGGCCCCGCGTTCCAGTTCCTCCACGAGCACCGCGTGCTGGACGACGCGGGCAACCTCAAAGGGTACCGCAACCTCGACAAGATCCGCGAGAAGCTCGCCCCGATCTTCCTGCGCCGGACCCGCGGCGAGGTGCTGACGCAGCTCCCGGCCCGCACCGACAACACGGTGTTCGTCGAACTGGCCGACGAGCAGCGCGGGCCGTACGAGGAGCAGCGCGTCGCGCTCGCGCGACTCCTCACGAAGAACTACCTCACCGACCTGGACCGCAAGCGCATCCTGGCGTGCGTCGTCAACCTCCGCACGATCTGCGACAGCCTGTTCCTCTTCGACCGACAGACGCGGGTCTCGCCCAAGCTCGACGAGTTCGCGGAACTGGTGCCGGAACTGGTCGGCGAGCACAAGCTGGTCGTGTTCTCGCAGTGGGAGACGATGGCGCACGAGGCGGCGCGGGTGCTGGACGCGCTGGGCGTCGGCTACGTCCTGCTCCACGGCGGGCTGCCCGGCAAGGACCGCAAGGCGGTGCTCGACCGGTTCCAGAACGATCCCGCGTGCAAGGTGTTCCTCAGCACCGACGCGGGCGGCACCGGGCTGAACCTCCAGTCCGCCGACACCGTGGTGAACCTCGAACTGCCGTGGAACCCGGCCGTTCTCGAACAGCGCATCGCGCGCGTCCACCGGATGGGCCAGAACCGCCCGGTGCGCGTCATCAACTTCGTGACCCGCGGCACCATCGAGGAGAAGGTGCTGCGCACGCTCGAAGCCAAGCAGGGGCTGTTCGCCGGGCTGTTCGCCGGCGACGCCGACGAGATCCCGTTCGAGGCGATCAACACCGGCGGCTTCCTGGACACGATGCGCGAACTGGTCGGCGACTCGGAGAGTGGGCAGTGGGCAGTGGACGGTGGGCAGACAAAAGAAGCCCAAAAGCCACAGACAGAAAAACGGCCGGAAGTGCTCTCCTCTGCACTGCCCACTGCCCACTGCCCACTGCCCACTGGTTCCCTTTGGCACGGTCTCGCTCAAATCGTGGAAGGAGCGTGCGCGGTGCTCGCCGATCCGGCTTCGGGCAAAGACGTTCCGTCGGATGTTCGCGCCCGTCTGTTGGCCGCGATTCGCTCGGCCGCGGGCCATCTCGGACCAGATTCTTCCAATTAACTGCCCGTTCGGGTACGGTTGGTATAGTGCGTGCAGTTCTTTCCGGTGTCGAAGCGGCCCGGTGCGGACAGCCGGGCCATATCCGCCCCCGGTTTCGAAGGGGTACTTTCACAACGGAGGACGAACAATGAAAGCGTTCGCACTTGCCGCGGCGGTGGCCGCGGGAATCGTTTTCTCCGCGGGTACGGCCGACGCACAATTCCGGCGCGGCAGCTACTCCTACAGCTACACTTACCCGGCGTACACCTACCCGACGTACAGCTACGCCACGCCTTACTACAGCAGCGTGGTGACCAGCGGTTACGCGCCGACGTACTCGACGTACAGCCCGTCGTTCTCTCACAGTACCTTCTATCCCAGCACCTTCTACTCCTCCATGCCGTCCTACAGCTACCCGATGTACTCCGGGAGCAACTTCTACGGCGGGACGTGGCGCGGGCGCGGCTGGCGCTGGTGAGCAGCGGGCGACGGGCCGAGACGTACAAACGCACGCACACGGGCCGCGGGGCGTTCCCGCGGCCCGAATTCTTCCCGCCGGCCGTTCGGCCGTGCGAAAGATCGGGGGTCGGCGGCGGGTATTACCTAACGACTCGCGGGGATGCGGGCTTAAACATACGAGAGGTGCAACATGAAACGCTTCGTGATCGCAGCCGCGCTGGCGGCCGTCTTCGGGCTGGGGTTCGTTGGCAAGGCCGACGCCCAGTACGTCTACCGGCACACCACGGTCACGCCCGGCGGCGGCCTCTACACGACCAATCAACTGTACGGGTTGGGCGGCTACCAGACGCAGAGCATGTACGTCGCCCCGAACGGCGCCGTGCGGCGGGGGGTGTATTACGGCGACGTGTTCGGCAACACCGCCGGTCAGGTGTACGGGTACAACCCGTATCGCGGGATCTACAACCGCGGGTTCTACGGCAACCCGTACGTCTACCCCTACGGCGGGTACGGTTACAACTTCTACCGCCGGTGGTAAGCGGTTGCCCAAAGTGGCCGAAGAAGAATGCCGACGGGCCGCGGGAGCAATTCCCGCGGCCCGCGTTCGTTCCGCAACTCTATTTCGGCAGTTCCTTCACCTCGAAGTTCACGTCCGCGTTCTTGCCCGGTTTGACGTCGGCGGTGAGCGTCGAGCGGTCGTTGTATTCCGGACCGACCATCGGTTCGCGGGCCGTGTCGCCGAGAACCGGGTCGCGCTTCTTCGGCGGGCGCGACGCGGTCACCTTCACCTTCTTGGGACCGGGCATCACCGAGACCGTGTACGCCCCGTCCCGGATCGGCGCCGCGCCGGGGGCCTTCGATCCGTCGGCCGCCTCGAAAATGATCTCGCCCTCCGGCAGCGGCTTGCCGTCGATCTTCACCGTCCCGGTCACCTCGGCCGGCCGCTCCCCGCCGCACCCGGCGAAGAGCGGCGCCCCGAGCAGCGCCGCGACCGCGCTTCTTCGCGTCATGGCGGACCTCCGGGTCAGTTGGGGAGGACCTCGCCGCCGGCGCGCGTGCCCATCCAGAGCCACGTGTTCGGGGTGACGCTGTTGGAAACGAACCGGACGCTGCCGTCGGCCATCACGGCGTTCACCCCGCCGGTGTGTCGGCTGCGGGCCAGCGAGTACGCGTTGGTGGTCGACTGCGTGCCGCACGGCGCGCCGGGGATCGCGACGCAGTAGCCCATCACGTTGTCGCCGACGGTCGAGTTCGGCGGGTACATGGTGGAGAACGACGTGCCCGCGTGGATCGAGTTCCAGATCCGCCCGCGGACGTCGTGCTGGCCGGTGTCCTGGCTCTGGAGCAGTTCGCTCGCCAGGAGCGTGTTCGAGGTGCCGTCGGTCGCGTCCGTCAGCCTCGTCTTCGACTGCCCGTAGAGCATGCCGTCGAGGTTGAACCCCCGGGGCGAGGTCGTCGGGGTCGCGTACCCGCTGCCGTGGCAGACGACGTAGCTCGAGTGCGCGCCCTGCCCGAGCGCGGACACTTTCGGGGCCCCCGGGTCCGACGGGCACACCAGCGTGCTGATGACGGTCGCGGCGAACGGCGCGGTGTCGGTGAGGCCGGGCAGTGTGACCAACCAGTTCTGGTACTGAGTGTAAAGGGCGGTCTGTTCGATGAACGGCAGGATCGGCCCGATCCAGCAACTGCGGTCGCCGTCCTTCGTGCCCACGTCCGCGTACCAGTTGCTGCTGAAGTACCCCTGCGGTTCGCCGGCCGGCAGGTAGCCGACCTGATCGTGGTAGTTGTGCAGGGCCAAACCGATTTGCTTGAGGTTGTTCGTGCACTTCATGCGTGCGGCGGCCTCGCGCACCTTCTGCACCGCGGGCAAGAGCAGGCCGATGAGGATCGCGATGATCGCGATCACCACCAGCAGCTCGATGAGCGTGAAACCGCGACGCGTTCGCATGACGGCACCGGATGATGAGCGGGGCTGTGCGAGTAACAGGGCGCAGTCGAATCTACCCGCGAGGGCGACCGGCGTAAAGAACGCGCCCGCGGTCTCACCCCGCTCTCACCTCGATCATCCGGCACTCTGACAGCATCACCTCGCCGTCCTCGCCCACGAGCAGGAGCTTCCCCCACACGCACCGCGTCGGGCCGTTGTCCGGGCACACGTGGTCGGTCTCGGTACCCAGTGCGAACGCCCCGTCGGCCCGGTACGACGCGGGGTACACCAGCGGCAGGTGGACGTCGGCCGTGGTGCCGTCGCGGAACGTGAGCGCCGCGGGGCGGTAGAGCTGGTCGAGCAGCGCCGCGGCCGGGGCGAGCACCACCTTCCGCAGCGCCTCCCACGGCACCCACAAATACTCGCCGCCGCGGAACGCCTCCAGCACCGAGCCGTACCGGTCGTCCGCGTCGCGCAGCCCGTCGAACTCGCGGCCGTCGATGAACCCGCGGACGGCCGGGGCCAGCGCGTCGGCGCGGTCGATCGCCTTGACCGCCTCGTCGGGCCGCGCGCGGCGGAGCAACTGCACCGCCCGCCAGCGCCGCAGCGCGTGCTTCGGCGGCGGGTCGGGTACGATGGTCGGCTCGCGCCCCTCGACCGTGCGCAGCCGCTCGCTGCGGAACAGCCGGTGAAGGCCCCGGGCGACCTCGGGCCAGTCGGGGGAATCGGTGTTGATTCGGTCGAGGTGTTCGAGCGCGTCGTCGAGCCGGCCGGCGAACGCGAGAAGGTCGACGAGCAGCCGGCGGGCGGCGGGATCGGTCGGCGCGGCTCCGACGGCGCCCTCTTGGAGCGTCAGCGCGTCGGCCGGCCGGCCCTCGGCGAGCAGGTCGTGAACCGTCATGCCCCCAGTTTACACCGTCACGCGGCCCGCGCAACGGCCGGGTCGGCGTCCGGCGCCCGAACCGGTACCGGCCCGCGGCACAACCGCGCCAGCGCGTCCGCCGCCTGGAACGCGTTGAGCGTCTGCACCGTCTCGCACTCAACCGCGAGGCCGGGGAATCGCGGTTCGGCGTCGGCCGGTCGCACCACCGCGGGCGCGACGAGCACGACGCGCTCGCCGCCGACCCGCGGCACCGCGGCGAGCGGTTGCGCCGGCCACAGCCAGTGCTCGCACGTGCCGAACCCGGTCGGCAAGGTTCCGTCGGGCCGCAGCGCCACGGGCGCAACGAGTTGGATGTGACTTTCGGCGAAGCCGAGCGCGGGCGCCAGCAGGTGGTGGAGTTGGGCCACGTCGTAGGCGCCGCGAAGGTGCAGCCGAACGCCGACGCGCTCGGCCGGCGCGAGGGCGAGAAAGATCTCGTCGTCCGGTACCGTAAGCAACTCGACGAGTTCGCGTGCGGCCGGGCAGTGCGGGGCGAGCGAACGGGCGGCTTCCGCCAGTCCGTCGGTGGCCCGGGCGACCCGGCGCACTTCCACCGCACCGGTGAGTGCGGACATTTCGGCCGCAATGGCGTCCGCCGGTGCGGCGAAAGGATCGACAGGCGCGGAGCGCGAGGCGTCGAGTTCGGCCTGTCGCTTTCGGTCGAAGAAGAACACGGCCGGTTCGTTCCACCGCGCCGGGCGAAGGTTCTTCGCGGCGCGGCCGAGGGTGTCGCGGAGCCGCGCCAGGCGCGACCGGGCGGCGAACGCCGGGTCGGGCGCGGCCGGTGCGTGCGGTCGGCCGAGTTGCACGCCGGCCCGGCGGTCCAGGGGGTCGATCATCGGCGCGTCCTCCGTGACGTGCGCGGTATTAGACGCGGGACGCCGATGCGGTTTCAAGCCGAAGTGCGAGATTACTTTTTGCGGAACGTCCCGGTCACGCCCGGCCGGAGGCTGGGGTGTTCGAGTTCGTCGCCGTCGAAGCCGACCGTGATCGTTCGCGCGCCGGGGTCGTCGCCGAGCCGCAACTTCAGCGCCTTCGTGCCGACCGCCTGAACGACGGCGTACTTGCCCGACGCGGCCGCGGGCACCGGACCGGCGAGCTTCGCGGAGTAGGTGCCGTCCGCGTTGTAGGTCCGCTCTTCGGTGTAGCCGTCGCCGAGGTCGGCCCGCCAGGCGCCGACCAGTTGGGCCTGGTACTTCTGCATCAGGGCCAGGGCCGCGTCCCCGGTCGGCGCGGACCCGCCGAGCAACCCGCCGAGCGGGTCCAGGCTCGCCCCACCCTTCCCGGCCTTCGGGGGCTTCGGCGGTTGCGGTTCCGGCTGTGCGGGCGCGGGCGGCGCGGGCGGCTGGACCTCCGCTTGCTTCGAGCAGGCGGAGAGCAGAACCGCTCCCAGAAGGAGCGGCCCACGGCGGACGAGGCGAGCGAACCTGAACGGGCTCACGGTTGCACTCCGAACGTCTGAATGGGCTGGGATCACCGACCGCCTTCTGAAACCGGCCCGCAAGGCGCCGGCGCTGCGTGCGATGTCGCTCCGGTCTCACAGAGGCCGGCTACAGAAGGGCCGAGTTGCCGAACCACCGATAGCGGCCACGGCGGGCGGCGCCCCGCCCGCGTCGGACGATTCCTTCTCCTTCTTCTTCTTTTCGTACAGCATGTACGCGAGCACCAGCATAATGACGACCAGGATACCGAGGATAACGAACCGCAGGGGCGAATTCTTGTACGACCGCTCCTCGTCGTCATCGTCATCGCGCCGCTTCTGTTTCTTCTTTTTTTTCTTCGGCGCCTCGTCCTCGTCTTCGTCCTCGTCCGGCAGGTCCTCGGCGACGGCCGCCTTCACCGATTTCTTCGCGGGCGCGGCCTTCTTCGGGGCCTCGTCCTCGTCCTCCGGCTCTTCGACGGAGAAGTACGTCTCGCACTTCGGACAGCAGACGGTCTGCCCGACGTTAAATCCGGTCGCCGACTTCAGCCCGGCGTTGCACTCCGGGCATTTGATCTTGAGTAGCGCCACAGACGTCACCCGATACTGAATAGAGGGACGAAGGGTTACGCACAGTGTACCGCCGGGGCGCGGCCGTGCAACCGGCAGCCGAAACGACCGAGCGAGAGCCGTTGACGACCGGCGCTCCGGCGCCCGATAATCGCCGAACTTGTGCCCGATCATCCTTTCTTCCGACGTCGTTCCTTCAGCCCGAGAGGTGTCCCGTGGCAGTTCGTCGTCCGCGCGGTTTCACACTGATCGAATTGCTGGTGGTGATCGCGATCATCGCGGTACTGATCGGCTTGCTGTTACCCGCGGTGCAGAAGGTGCGCGAGGCCGCCGCGCGCATGAAGTGCGCCAACAACCTCAAGCAAATCGGTTTGGGGGTTCACAACTACCACGACGCGTTCGGGTACATCCCTTACAGCGTCACCTACGGGGACGGGTCCCCGGGGCCGCTCTCCGGCCGCGGCTGGACCCTGGAGGTGCTGCCGTACGTCGAGCAGGAGCCGCTGTACAAGCAGTTCGAGCCGAGCCGGACCGTACAGTACGACTCGACCCCGAACGGGTTGAAGGAGTCGGCCATCTCCCCGCTGATGGCGACCGTTCTGCCGCTGTACGTGTGCCCGTCGGACGGGAAG
Organism: Planctomycetota bacterium; assembly: GCA_017306025.1. Taxonomy (GTDB): domain Bacteria; phylum Planctomycetota; class Planctomycetia; order Gemmatales; family Gemmataceae; genus Gemmata. The sequence continues at coordinate 520 of JAFKJJ010000455.1, read as the reverse complement.
AGCCAGCGGCTGACGACCAACGCCGCCCAGATGGCCCCGGTGACGACCGCGGTGACCAACTACAAGGGCGTCCTGGGCACCGCGAACATGGGCGGCGGCGGCACGGGTAGCACCGACCTGCACTTCACCGTCGGCAACAACGGGCTGTTCTACCGCAACAGCTACCGCGAGAAGATCAAGCTGACGAGCATCACCGACGGGCTGTCGAACACGCTCGCGGTCGGCGAGGACGTGCCGTTCTACAACGTCCACTCGGCCGTGTTCTTCGCCAACGGCGACTACGCCAGTTGCCACATTCCGCTCAACAGTTTCCCGGCCGACCCGGGCGACTGGCCGCACGCCATTTCGTTCCGCAGCCTGCACCCCGGCGGGGCCAACTTCTGCCTGGCCGACGGCTCCGTCCGGTTCGTCCCGCAGACGATCGACTTCACCCAGTACCAGGCCCACTGCACCCGCAACGTCGGCGAAGTGGCGACCCTGCCGTAATAGCGTGCAGTGGGCAGAGGGAGGAGAACCGCTC
>JAFKJJ010000454.1 GCA_017306025.1 Planctomycetota bacterium | reverse complement strand
ACCCCGACCTCGCCCTCGCGGACTACACGGAAGCGATCCGCCTGAACCCCGACGAGACCGCGGCCCGGTGCTGCCGGGCCAACATCTGGGCCTCAAAAGGCGAGTGGAAAAAGGCGGTCGCGGATCTGGACGAGGTGATCCGGCGCCGGCCCGACCTCACAACGGTGAACGACTCGGTACGCCCCGACGGTCTGGCCCGTTATACCACGGTCGACGGCCCCGCCCCGGCCGGGGAGGTGTACCGGCTCCGCGGGCAGTTCCGGATGCGGGCCGGCGACGTCACGGGCGGGGCGTCCGACTTCACCGAGGCGATCCGCATCGACCCGAAGAACGCCGCGGCGTTCGCGGAGCGGGCGGGCGCGTTCATGGTGATGGGGCACCCGGACCACGCGCTCAGCGACCTCGACAGGGCCCTGGAACTGGTCCCCAACGCTCACGTCCACACCGACCGCGCCCTCGTTCGGCTCCTCAAGGGGAAGCTCGACGCGGCCCTCGCGGACTGCGACACGGCCGTCCGGCTCGACCCGACCTGCGCCCGCGCCTTCCAACAGCGCGGGGCCTTGCGGCTCATGAAGGGCGACACCGACGGCGCGCTCAAGGACTTGAACGAGACGGTCCGGCTGGAGCCGAAAAACCCGACGTTCCTCTCGGACCGCAGCGTCGTGTGGATGGCGAAGATCGACCCGGATCGGGCGATCGCCGACTGCGACGCCGCGCTGCGGATCGACCCCACGGCCGTGAACGCGCTGGCCAACCGCGGGTGCGCGTGGCTCGGGAAGAAGGAGTGGGGTCGGACCATCGCCGACTGCGAGGCGGCACTGAAACTGGTCCCGGACCACATCGGCGCCCTGGCGAACCGCGGGCGGGCGCGGCTCTTCACGGGCGACTGGCCGGGCGTGCTCGCGGACCTCGACGCGGTGCTCAGGAGCGATCCGAACAACGCCACCGGGCTGACCAGCCGATCGCTCCTGCGTTCGTCCTGCCCGGACCCGAAGTACCGCGACGTGAAGAAGGCCCGCGACGACGCGAAGCGGCTGTGCGAGCTGACGCAATGGAAGCAGGGGCAAGCGCTCGACGCGCTGGCGGCGGCCTGCGCGGAAGAGGGACAGTTCGACGAGGCCGTGAAGTTCCAGAAACGGGCCCTGGAAGACGCGACCTTTGTCGCGGGGAGCGGTTCGGACGCCCGGGAACGGCTCGGGCTCTACGAACAGAAGAAGCCCCACCGTCTGCCGGGGAAGTAACGGCCCTCACGTCTCGATCCCCGCGAGCGGCCCGCCCCGCGCGAAGAGCGCGTCCACGCGCTTCGTCACAACCGGGTCGCACTCCAGCGGCGGCGGCATGTGCGGCTTCAGCCGCGCGTCGATCACCACCGGCCCGCGACAGCCCCAGTGCTTCCGCTCCACGAACGCGCCCGCACCGGAAACGTCGTTCGCAGGGTCCGAGCACGTGAACACCGCCCACAGGAAGTTGTTCAGCGCGCGCGAAACGAAATCGGAGTCGTCGACGACCACGACGAGCGGAAAGGTGGTGAGCGGTGAGTGGTGAGTGGTGAGTGAGACACACAACCGGGCGACGTCGGGGTCGTCTTCCGTTCCACGCTCCGCGTTCCGCGCTCCGCACTTCGGCCCGCCGACGGCCAGCACGCCCGGCAGCACCACGCGCGGATCGCGAAAGCCGTCCGGGAGCTTCAATTCGGGCGGAACGGTCGTGCCCAGATCTCGGCGCTTCGGACCGGCCGCCGCGATGACGAGTTTGCTCCCCGCGTTCAATCCCATCCCCGCCGAGTAGTCCAGCGTGTCGACCGTGGTCCGCGTCTGGAAGTGGAGGTCGGATTCGGGGTCGAAGCGTTCGAGCAGGTGGCGGAAGAACGCCGGGATGTCGTGGATGTCGAGGCCGGGGGCGTCCTCCTTTGCCACGACGAACAGGTACTTCGCGAGCGAGAGCTGCCCCTGTCCCAGTATCGCGTTCGCGAGCGTGAGCAGTTCCTGCGGTCGCCGCGTAGTCGCGTACGGAACGTACCGCTCCGAGCCGATCGCCAGGAGCAGCGGGTGAACGCCCGCGGCATCGACCGCGTGAACCGCGTGAACGCCCGGAATCACGGTCGGGATCACGGGACCCGTTAGCTCGTGGATCAGCGCGCCGAAGGTAGTGTCCTCTTGCGGCGGCCGACCGACGACCGTAAACGGCCAGATCGCACCGGGTCGGTGGTACACCGCCTCGACCGACATCACCGGGAAGTCGTGCGTCAGGCTGTAGTAGCCGAGGTGATCGCCGAACGGCCCTTCGGGCCTGGTCCGCGTCGGGTCGATCCGGCCGCAAATCACGAAGTCGGCCTCCGCGGGGAGGGGCAGCGGGATCGTCGGGTTCGGCGCCACCAGCCGCAACCGCCGTCCGCCCAGCGCGCCCGCGAACGCGAGTTCCGGCAGCCCCTCCGGGAGCGGCATCACCGCGGCCACCGCCAGCGCCGGCGGGCCGCCCACGATCACGTTCACCCGGAGGGGCTCGCCCCGGCGCAGGGCCGCCGCGTGGTGAACCCCGATCCCGCGATGAATCTGGTAGTGCAGACCCACTTCGCGGTCCGGGACGTACTCGTTGCCCGCCAACTGCACCCGATACATCCCGAGGTTCGACCTCACCCAGCCCGGTGCGTCCGGGTGCTCCGTGTAGACCTGCGGGAGCGTCACGAACGGCCCGCCGTCCAGCGGCCAGCACTTCAACTGTGGGAGCCGCGACACCGTCGTGGTGTGGCGCAGCACCGGGCCGCTGCGGACGAACTTCGGCCTCAGTCGCCACGCCAAGAACGGCAGCTTCCAGTACCGCCAGGGGCGCGTGCGGAGGTTCGACGGGTCCGTTTTCAGTTCGACCAGCTTCCGCACGTCGGCGAGGGCGTCGCGGAAGAGAAACTCGGCGCGGTCGAGCGTGCCGAACAGGTTCGACACCATCGGAAACGGCGTGCCCTTTACGCGCGCGAAGTACACCGCCGGCCCCCCGGCCGCGTACACGCGCCGGTGGACCTCCGCGGCTTCGAGATGCGGGTCGATCTCCTCTTCGACGCGAACCAGTTGGCCGGTGCGTTCGAGGTCGGCGACGGCCGCGGCGAGAGTGCGGTGTCCCATGCGGGTGAGTGTTCGCGGTGAAGGCGAGTGAGCACGGACGGGGAAGGAACCGCGGCCGGGCGGGTCCGGGTAACGGCTCCCGGATTCGTGCGGGGCGGGGAAATTTCGCCCGGCCGCGAACGCGTTCCGACCTTTTGTGAAGTTTCGAGGGCCGCCATACTCGACCCGCGCGTTTTGCCCGCCCGGTCGTTTGGAACCGGCCCGGACAGAGTTTATGGTACGGTAGCGGCCGCAAAAACCCTCGTCGACGCTCTGTCAGCCGGGCGCGAACGGAGCCGCGCGCCGCCGCGATCGCAACTGTACTGGACAATCGTGGCATACCTCTCGTCCAAAGCTCGGTTCCCGTGGATCGCGGCGGCCGTCGTCGTGGCCGCCGCGGGCGGCGCCACGTTCTGCGCCGCCAACCTGCCGCCGCTCTACGCGGGTCCCGCGGCCGGCATGCTGGTGCTGGCGTCCGCGGCCGTCACCTGGCTGTCTCGCTCGGTCCGGCCCGGTCGCCGCGGTCCGGTCGGCCCGGCCCCGGTGTCCGACTCGCCCCCACCCGGCTCGGCGGCGCGGATGCGGCGCCTGGAATCGGCGGTGGTCCACTCGCACGACGCGGTCGCCATTCTCAACGCCGCCTCGAAGGGCGATCACGGCCGGGCGGTCCTGTACGTCAACGACGCGTTCTGTCGGCTCACCGGCTACGCGCGCGAGGAGATCCTGGGCCGCTCGCTGCACGCGCTCCGCGGGCCGGACTCCGACCCGGACACGCTCGCCCGGCTGCGGGCCGCGATGGACGCCGGCACCCCGCTGCGGGTCGAACTGCGGAACTACCGCCGGGACGGCACCCCGTTCTGGGTCGACCTCAGCGCCGTGCCGGTCCCCGACGAGCTCGGGCGCGTCGAGCACTGGTTGCTCATCCAGCGCGACATCGACCGGCGCAAGTCGGCCGAGCGCCGCGCCCGGCAGACCGGGCAACTGCTCCGCGCGATCATCGACGCGTTCCCCGGCCCGATCAGCGCCAAGGACCGCGACTTCCGCTACCTGGTGATGAACCAGTTCCAGGCCGACCTGCTCGGCATCACCCCGGAGGCGGCGGTCGGGCGAACGACGGCGGACGTCACCAACCCGGAGCACGGGGCGCGAACCGGCGAGCGCGACCGCGAGGTGATGGCGAGTTGCGAGCCGGTGCAGTACGAGTCGACCTACCCGGCCCGCACCGGCGACGGCCGCCCGTGGCTGACGACCAAGGCCCCGCTGTGGATGCCCGACGGGATCGACAGCGAGCCGGCCGGCGCGCGGGGCGTCGTCACGGTGTCGCTGGACATCTCCGCGCTCAAGGCGGCCGAGGGCGCGCTGCGGCGCAGCGAGGAGCGGTACCGGCAGTTGTTTCGCGCGATCCCGCACCCCGTCTTCGTGTACGACGTCCACTCGCTCCGCATCCTGTCGGTGAACGAGGCGGCGGTCCGCAAGTACGGGTGGACGCGCGAGCAGTTCCGGGCGATGTCGATGACCGACGTCCGCGCCCCCGACGACGCCCCGCGCGGGTTCCACGGCTCGGCGAACGACAGCGGGCTGCCCGACGGCCCCCCGGCCGGCCGCCGGCACGTCACCCGCGACGGCGCGGTGATGGACGTGGACGTGTCGTCGTTCACCCTCAACCTCGAGGGGCGCGCGGTCAAGCTGGCCCTGATCAACGACGTGACCGACCGGCTGAAGGCGGAGGACGAGCTGCGCCGCAGCGAGGGGCTGTTCCGCGGCATCTTCGAGAGCACGGGGGCGGGCGTTTCGCTGACCGACGCGAGCGGGCTGTTCGTCTCGTGCAACCCGGCCTTCGCGGCGATGATCGGGCGGTCGGTCGAGGAGGTGCTCCGGCTCACCCCGGCGGCGATCACGCACCCGGACGACATGCCCGGCCAGCTGGCGCTGATGGACGAGGTCCGGGCCGGGCGCCGCGACCGGTTCACCTACCCCAAGCGGTACCTGCGCCCGGACGGCGAGCCGGTGTGGGTGGAGCTGTCGTTCTCCGCGATCCGGAACGCGGAGGGGCGGTACGAGCACGGGCTGGGCGTGTCGGTCAACGTGACCGAGCGCCGGCAACTGGAGGACCAGCTCCGGCAGGTGCAAAAGATGGAGGCGGTCGGACAGATGGCCGGCGGCATCGCGCACGACTTCAACAACATCCTGACCGCCGTCATCGGCAACCTGTCGCTGGTGCGGCTGCCCGACTACGACCCGAACCGGCCGCTGTTGGCCGCGGTGGAACAGGCCGCGAACCGCGCGGCCGACCTGACCCGCAAGCTGCTCGGCTACGCCCGGCGCAACCAGCTCGTGTTCGCCCCGGTCGAGCCCCGCGACGCGCTGGGCGAGGTGGTCGCCCTGCTCCGCCCCACCCTCGACCCGCGCCTGAAGCTGACGGTGAAGGTCGATCCGACCTGTCCGCCGGTCCACGCCGACGCGGCGCTCCTGGCCCAGGCGCTGATGAACCTGTGCCTGAACGCCCGGGACGCGATGCCCGACGGGGGCGAACTGGCCCTCTCGGCCGAGCCGGTCGTGCGCGGGCCGGACGACCCGTGCCCGCCGGGCTGGGGGGACCTCGCGCCCGGCTCCTACGTGCGGCTCACGGTCGCGGACACCGGCACGGGAATGACCGACGAGGTGCTGGCCCGGATCTACGAGCCGTTCTTCACCACCAAGGGGATCGGCAAGGGGACCGGGCTGGGCCTCCCGATGGTACAGGGCATCGTGAAGCAGCACCACGGGTGGATCGCGATCCACTCGCGGCCCGGCGCCGGCACGCGCATCGAGCTGAACCTGCCGACCGCGGAAGTACTCAACACGCCGGCGGTGTCCGGCAACCCGACCCCGCTACCCATGAGCCTACCGACCCCGACCAACATCCCGCGCCCGCCGAAGCCGCCGACGGTCCTGTTGGTGGACGACGAGCCGATGATCCGCGACCTGGGCCGCGCGGTGCTGTCGCGGGCCGGGTTCCGCGTGCTCACCGCCGAGGACGGGGCGGACGCGGTGGAAGTGTTCGCGCGCCAGTACACCGAAATTGATCTGGTCATCCTGGACGTGACGATGCCGCGGATGTCCGGGCGGGACGCGTTCCGGCACATGATCGAGCTGAACCCGTCGGCGCGGATCATGTTCTCGACCGGCTACACCGCGGAGGATCTCGTCGAGGTGGACGGCGCGGCGGGGCTGCTGAGCAAGCCGTACCGCCCGCAGGAACTGCTCGCGGCGGTCCGCACCGCGCTGGCCGTCACCCCGCAGCCGATCTGAGTGCCACTCGTCCGAGGTGGCACCACCCCGCGGTTTCGGTTATGTTTGCGGATGAAGGAGCTTCCGCATGAGCGCCGCCGTTCTCCCCTCTACGCCCGCGCCGGCTTCAACTCTCCCACCCGCCGCGGGCACGCCGCAACCCGTCAAATGGACCTGCGACGACTTCTATCGGATGGAGAATCTGCCCGCCTTGCGGGGCCGGAAGTCGATGCTCATCGACGGGGAGATCCTCGTCATGCCGCCGCCCAGCCCCCTGTCGTCGATCGCGCACGGTCTTGTCGAAGAATGGCTGCGGACCGCGTTCCCATCCAGCAGGTACTGGGTGCGGAGCCAGCTCGGCATGTTCTTCGGCATTAACACCGACCCGGTTCCGGACATCGCGGTCGTCACCGGGCCGCCACGGGCGCACGCGCATCACCCGCGAACCGCGCTGCTCATCGTCGAGATCGCCGACACGTCACTCGCCTACGACACCGGCGAGAAGGCGAGCCTGTACGCGGCCGCGGGGATCGCGGATTACTGGGTGATCGACGTCAACGACTACCGACTGCACCTGTTCCGCGACCCGCAGCCTGACCCAGCCGCAAAATACGGTGCGAGCTATAAGGACGTGCGCGTGCTGACCCGTGCTGACGCCGTCGCCCCGCTCGCGGCGGCGGCAAATTCTGCGCTCGTGGGCGATTTCCTCCCGTGAAAACAGGATAATCTTCACCTGTTAGTTTTTTTGCGTGCAATCGTCGGCACCCCCGGTTACAATTCCATCAGTGTCCTTTCTTGACGGCGGCCCGCTCCTTCCGAGCGCCAAACCGCCAACGTTCCCGGTGGCCCGTCGGGCCACGACTTCACTCGACTCCCGTTTCCGGCCGGTACGAGCCCGCGCTCACTTTCGCGGACGCTCACCGGACCACTCGCGACGGGTTCCGCGGGCACTCCAGTCTCTGTCCCGCCGGGTGAATCTCTCCGCAGGAGGTGCGATTCTATGTCGATGTCCACCCTGGCCGTGCCGAGTAAATCCGCCACGACCGTCCTGCTGTTGACCGAGAACTGGCTGCGGAACGTGTTCCCCTCCGACCTTTACACCGTTCGCGGCCGCGACGCCGGCGAGGACGGCGACAACCCGGCCGTTGTTGTGACCCACCGCCACTCGAAGGACGACAACGTTCCGCTGTTGGTAGTGGAGGTGTCCGACGCGCCGATGAGCGCGGAGGCCGTCGAGGAGGCCGGGCGGTACGCGGCCGCGGGGGCACGCGACTTTTGGGTGATCGAGGTGGCCGCGCGGAAGTTGCACACGTTCCGCAACCCGCAGCCCGACGCGGACACGAAACACGGCTATAGTTACCAGCAGGTGCGTGCGAATTCGCAGTTCGCGCTGGTCGCCCCGCTGGTTGCCGATATCCATCTCGCACAGGTCTGCAACCTGCTGCCCTGGTAATCGGGTGAAGCCCGGCGACGCGAACCCGCCCGCCCCCGCCGCCGGGCCGCCGAATGACCGAAACCGACTGGCTCAACAACACCGACCTCGACGCCGTCGTACAGTTCGCGGCCGGGGGCCTGTCTCCACGACGGCAACGGCTGCTCGCGGTTGCGTTCTGTCGTGCCGCCGGCTCTCTCATCGACCACCCAGAACTGACCGATGCGCTCGCGGTGATCGAACGGTACGCTGACGGGCGGGCCGACGGAGCGGACGTGGAGAAGGCGCGGCAGCGGTGCCGGGAGATCGCGCAGGAGGAGTACGAGGCGTATCGGGCTGCCACAGACAGCGGCTTCCCGGGCGGGGGACTACGCTGGTTCGTACGAGCCGAATTGGCGTGGACGGTGTCATACGCCGCGACCAGTCCCTTGCCGGTCGAAAAAGTGGGGGCTCAGACGGCCGCGGCCGTGGTGCAGAACCGCACCGGGGCCGAATTGGTAAGCCCTGTCCCGTCGGCCGCGTTCGAGGCCGCGAACGCCGAAGAACACTTGGTCATGCGCGGGGTCGTGTGGGAGGTGGTCGGTAACCCGTTCCGGCCGGTCGATTTCTCTGCGTGGCGAACCGACACCGTCACCGCGCTGGCACGTCAGATGTACGAATCGCGCGAGTTCGGCGCGATGCCGATCCTGGCCGACGCTCTTCAAGACGCCGGTTGCGACCGCGACGACGTACTGAACCACTGCCGGGGTGTCGGACCCCATGTCCGCGGGTGCTGGGTGGTAGACGGCGTGCTGGGAAGGGGATAATACCCGGTCTTCAGAGTGGTCCGCTCGCCCCGCGAGCGGTGATAGCCGGGAGTTGATGCGAAGAGTACCTCTTCGTTGCGTTCCCGCGTGTCTCACCGCTCGCGGGGCGAGCGGACCAC
>JAFKJJ010000453.1 GCA_017306025.1 Planctomycetota bacterium | reverse complement strand
ACCGCGAGCACTACCGCATGCTGAAATACGTCTACATCAGCCCGGCGCACTTCCAGACGTACTTTCTGGGCCGCGGCGCCGCCCGCGCGGCCGAGGGCACCCTCGGCGGGGTGCTCAACATCGCCGCGGGGCTCACCCTCTTCGCGCAGGTGCGCGCCGCGGTGGGCGTCGACGTGCCGTGGCTGCTCGCGTACCTCCTCATCGGCGGGATGATGCTCTGGGCGTGTGGGATGCTGCTCGCGGCCGCGTGCCTGAACATGTCACGCAACGGAATGTTCCTGAGTGAAGGCATCGCGGGAATCGTGTACCTGCTCAGCGGGGTGGTGTTCCCGCTGCGGGCGCTGCCGGAGTGGGTGCGGCCGATCAGCCTCAGCCTCCCGACGACCTACTGGCTCGAAGGGATGCGCCGATCGCTGATGGGGCCGGTGCCGGACCGGCTCCGCGGCCCGCTGTCGGACTGGTCGAACGCGGAACTGGCCCTGACGCTGTTCGCGACGACCGCGGTGCTAGTCCTGGCGGCGCAGTTGTTCTGGCGCTGGAGCGAGCGCCGGGCCTGGCGCCTGGGAAAGCTCGAAGAGAACGCGGGCGTGTGAACGGACGGTCGGTCGGACCTCATGTCGTTATCATTTGGCGGCGGCTCGGTGCGGCGAGTATCCTCGTACGCGGTTCGGTCCCGTCGTTCACGTTCACGAAGGTACACCATGCGGACGCTCGTATCGCTCGCGCTTCTGGTCGCGCTCGCGGGCTCGCACGCCGGCGGCAAGGCGCCCGTGCCCAAGGACGCGCCCCCGCCGTCCATTGAGGGGAAGTACACGCTCCTGTCCATGTCCGGCCCGGACGACCGCAACGGCGGCGGGGGCGGGTTCGGCGGCGTCGCGGGGCCGGGGGGCGGCGTGGTCCGCATCCGCACCTCGCCGGCTTCCCTCTACATGACCGGCCCGGCGACCATCACCAAGAACACGATCACCCTCGACGGCCGCGGCGTCATCAGCCCGCTCGCCGGTGCGGGCGGGCCGACGACGATGGAGTACACCCTCGACGCGACGAAGACGCCCATGACTATCGACGTCTCGCTGATCAGCCTGCGCGGCAAGAAGACGAAGGTGCTGGGACTGGCCGAGGTGGTCGGCGACCGGCTCGTCATCGCGATCGCGAAGGAGGGCGACGACCGCCCGAAATCGACCGAAGAGAACGGCGACGTGACGGTGTACTACTTCCAGAAGGCGCCCCCGCCGCCGAAGGTCGAGTTCAAGGTGATCGCCATGACCGCGGGCAAGGAGGGGGACGCCGAGAAGGAACTGAACAGGCTCGCCGGCGAGGGGTACGAACTCGTCTCCACGACCAACCCGATCGCGACCGGTGACAAGGCCGCCCCCACGATCATCCACTTCGTTCTCAAACGGACCACCAAATAGCCGCGCCCGGGCCGGCGGGCACCCCGCCGGCCGCCTCATGTCGTTATCATTTGCACGCGGTTCCGTCCGCGGGGTATTCTCCGAGGTGGCCTCGCTCCCACCTCTTTCGAGGACGCACCATGCGGACGTTCGTTCCGGTCGCGGCAATTCTGTTCGTGTTCGGCGGGGCGCACGCCGGCGGGAAGGCACCCGTGCCCAAGGCCCCCGTCCCGCCGTCCATCGACGGCAAGTACACGCTCGTCGCCACCTACGGCGGAACCCCGACGGCCAAGGGGAAGGTCGACCCGGCCGACCTGCCCGCCGGGTTCGCCCCGGCCGACCGCGGGAACCCGTGGGGCACCCGCGTCTCGACGGCGCGCGCCGAAACCACCATCACCAGGAACGAGATCACGATCGAGTCCCGCACGCCGACCGGGACGAGCACCACGATGTCGTACACGCTCGACCCGACCAAGTCGCCCATGACCATCGACGTCGAGATCGTTCCCGTCCGCGGCAAGAAGACCCGGGCGCTGGGCGTGGTCGAGGCCACCGGCAACCGGCTCGTCATCGCGCTGGCGAAGGAGGGGGCCGAGCGGCCCAAGACCGCCGACGAGGCCGAGGGCGTCACGGTGTACTACTTCCAGAAGGCGCCCCCGCCGCCGAAGGTCGAGTTCAAGATCGTCGCGATGACCGTGGGCAAGGAGGCGGACGTCGAGAAGGAGCTGAACAGGCTCACCGGCGAGGGGTACGAACTCGTGACCACCACCCAGCCCACCGCGGCCGGCGACAAGGCGTCGGTCACGACCATCCACTTCGTCCTCAAGCGGACGACGAAGCAGCCGTGACGGCTCCTGGTGTCCCGGCCGGCGAATTTTCATCGGCCGGACGTAGACGGCGCCCCCGCGGGGGGCGATGATGGTTGCGGGGGACACGTCATGCGCCGCGACCGGCTCCGTTTGCTCCCGCACGCCGCGGCCCACCTGCGTGCGGGGTTCACGCTGATCGAGTTGCTCGTTGTGATCGCGATCATCGCGGTCCTGATCGGACTCCTGTTACCCGCGGTTCAGAAGGTGCGCGAGGCCGCCGCACGCATGAAGTGTACGAGCCACCTCAAGCAGATCGCGCTCGCGGCCCACAACTACCACGACGCGAACGACCGGTTCCCGGGCGCGACGCTGACCGGCCCGCGGTACTCGTCGCTGTTCGTCGAACTGCTCCCGTTCATCGAACAGGACCCGCTGTACAGGCAGTGGGACTTCGTGAACGTCAGCACGAACTACGCCGGCTCGGCGCCGCGCGCGGGCGTCGTGATCTCGGTCTACGTGTGCCCGAGCCACCCGCTCCAGCACGGCGGGAGTTCGCCCGCGCTGACCACCTACGGCGGCAACGGCGGAACGAAGGTGTACCCCGCGAGTCGGGCGACGCTCGACGGCATGTTCCACACCACGGGGGCGCTGTCGGAGCCGGCGGCGAACCAGTCCGGCGTCCGGATGACCGACGTGACCGACGGCACGTCGAACACGATCCTCTTCGGCGAGCGCGTGGTGGGCGACGCGGCGCTCGACTCGTACCTGAACGCCCCGACGAGCATCTTCCAGCCGCAGCCGAACCCGCCGATCCAAATATCCGCGGGCTACGCGCTGTGGGCACCGCCGCCGGGGCCGAACGCGTGCTCCGGTCTCTTGAGTGCGGAGGTCCCGATCGGCTACCGGCAGCCGACCGCGTGGCAGCCGCCCCCGCCCCCGCCCCCGGGGCTCCCGCCGACGCCGCCCCCGCCGATCATCTGGGAGCCCGACCTGAAGCTCTCGTGGTGGGGGCGGATGGGGGCCTACGGCAGCTACCACACCGGGGGCGTGAACGTGGCGCGGGCCGACGGCAGCGTTCGGTTCCTCTCGAACGCGACCGCGGTTCAGGCGCTCGCCGCGATGAGCACCCGCAACGGGAGCGAAGTGATCGCGGCGGAATGAGGGGAGCCGGGGAGCGGGCGCCACTTCTTGGGACGTGCGAGTTTCTCCGCGACGGCCCGCGTTCGAGGCGGTCGCGGCGGGTTCGCCCATCAGTTCCGTCCCGGCACGCCCTCGGATTTGGGCGGGGGGCCGGTGTGCTTGTCGAGTTTCAGCGCGGGGATCTCGATCCCCCCGGCCGGCACGCGGACGTTGAACTTCGAGTGGAGCCCGTCGTACCACCCGAGCAGGCGGTCGTTGTTGGCGGTTTCCACTTCCTCCTCGCCGTCCGCTCCGGGGGCGGTTCGCGGCCAGTGGCAGATGATCTGGTAGCCCCCCTCGGCCGCGCCGTCGCCGTCCTCGAAGGTGCCGATCGTGAACCGGCCGGTGGAGTCGGTGACCCCGTGCGGGTTGCGCGGGATCTTCGGGACCGTCGGCGCGTCGGTCGGGAGGAGCGTCACCTCGACCCCGGCCACCGGCTTGCCCTCGTACAGCACCTGGCCCTTCACCGGGTGAACGACGACCGGCCCCGGGTCGGTCTTGCCGCACCCGGCCGCCAGGGCGGCCGGGATCAGAAGCGTCAGCACGCGCACGTTCGTCTCTCCTGGTCGGGCGTCAGTCGAGGGTCACGACGTCGTTGCCCGCGAACGTCACGAGCTTCACGAACTGCCGGATGTCCATACTCGCCCGGATGAACCGCACCGACCCGTCGGCCAGGACGTGGTTGGCGCCGCCGGAGTGGAAGCTGTAGACCTCGTTGTTGTTCGTGCAGTTCGTGTGGCACGGACCGCCCGTCGTGGTCCCGGCGGCGTTGTACCCGTGGACGATGTACTCGTTGTCGTGGTCCGCCCACCCGCCGTCGGTCTGTCCGTTGGCGGAGGTCATCGCCCCGGTCTGCCACCGGTCCGGGCGCCCCGCGTCCTCGGACAGGAGGAGGGTGTTGGAGGTGCCGTCGCGGATCTCCGGAACGGAGAGCGCTTGGTTCACGTCGAGGACGCCGTTGCGGTTGGGGCACACGTCCACCAGGCCGTTCGTCTCCAGCGCCGAGTCGTACCCGTTGTTCGGGCCGTAGTCGCCGCTGGCGATCGAGACCGTGCGCGAGGTGCTGCCGCCGCCGGGGGTGGTCACCGATTTCGTGAACACCTTCATGCCCCCGGGCACGCTCGGGCACGACATCATCTTCAGCGTGGTCGCGCGGGCGGCGTCGTTGGCCGCCGCGGCCCAGTCCTCGTTCATGTTGTACTGCTTGAACAGCGCGTCCTGCTCCATGTACGGCAGCACGAACACGGCCCAGCTGTGGCGGATGCCGTTCTTGGTCACGCCGAACTTCTGGTAGAACGGGGTGACGGTACCGGTGTTCGGCGACCGCAGCGCCCCGGGCGGGAAGTACCCGTTGGTCGACTGGTAGTTGTGCAGCCCCAGCCCGAGCTGCTTCATGTTGTTCTGGCAGCTCGTGCGTGCGGCGGCCTCGCGCACCTTCTGAACCGCGGGCAACAAAAGACCGATGAGGATCGCGATGATCGCGATCACCACCAGCAACTCGATCAGTGTGAAACCGCGTCGGCGGAGCCGGAGCATGTGCGTCCCTCGGAATACGATTAACGGCAACGGCGGCGGGCCGTCGGGGAATCAGAAGTTGGCGGAGATCACTTCGCCGTCGTTGATGAGGCAGACGCGCATCCAGTTGGTCGCGTCGATCCCGTAGCGGATGAACCGGACCGACCCGTCGCCCATCACGGCGGTGAACCCACCGGGGTGCGAGCCGCCGAACCGCACCGACCAGAACGTCGGCTGGCTCGCGTCCGGGTGCAGGTCGTCGGACTGGGGCACCGCCTCGCCGAACCGCACGTGGTCCTGGTCCCAGCCGGAGTTGTTCCACACCTCGTTGTCGCCGCCGGCCTTACCGAGCACCGTCTGGTGGCACTGCTTCTCGCCCACCAGGATCGTGTTCGACAGCCCGTCGCTGACGTCGGTGAACTTCCGCGTCTGCTCGACCGGGGCGTCGGGCGCCTTGCTGGTGCTGGGGCTCTTCCACTGGCGGACCAGCATCCCCTGCCGGCCCTCGTCGCCCATGTTCTTGCCGCCGTTGCCCGCGTAGTCGCACCGCCCGCCGTTGGAGTACAGCGTCGGCTGGCGCCGCGTCGGACAGTAGTAGACCTTGATCGCCGTCTGGGCGACGGCCGTGTCCGAGGGGTTCTTGTAAACGTTGTCCTGCTCGATGTACGGCGTCAGGTAGTACATCCACGTCCAACCGACGCGGGTGTTCGCGTTGCAGCAGTCCTTGTCCGGACCGTCGGACCCGGCGTTCGGCAACGTCTGCATGGAGTCGTGGTGGTTGTGCATCCCCAGGCCGATCTGCTTGAGGTTGTTGGTGCAGCTCATGCGCGCGGCGGCCTCACGCACCTTCTGCACGGCCGGCAGCAGGAGCCCGATTAGGATGGCGATGATCGCGATCACCACCAGCAACTCAATCAGCGTGAACCCGCGCCGACGGGCGTGGGTGTTTGACGGGTGCGGTCGGGTCATCGATGGTCCAGAGGAGAAAAAAGGAATGAGTCGGTGCGGCGGATGGCCTGACCCTTCCCATTATCGAACGCGATGAAAGCGGCGCGAGGTGCGTGTGACAAGCTTCACAGACTCTTCCGCGATGGGCGAAGCACAAGCACGAGCTGGAGCGCCGTAATTGAGCCCCGATTTGGATTTACACACCGAGATGAAGTTAGGAAGAAGTTTCAATGTAGGAGAAGTCCCTTGAAATGTTGCGGGGAATGGTCGTTCGGCGCGTGCCGCGAGCGGGCTCGCGGCACGCGACCGGATCGTCACTTCGCCGGGTAGCGGTGCCCGACGACCTCTGAGCAGTTGCCCGTTTTGTCAGCCGACGGCGGATCGCCGTTATGCTTGCGGATCTCCAGTTTCGGCCCCTTTTCACCGCCGGTGTCGACCTTCACCGAGTCGGGCTTCATGAGAGCCACGACCGCGACGATAGCGACGATCCCGACGCAACCGAGGACGAGACCGAGCACTGTCCAGTTCGTCCCGTTAGGCGCGGCGGGGGGGCTCGGCAGTTCCTGCTTGGAGAGTTGGTCGCTGGCCCCGAATTTGTGGGCCTCCTGTTTCGATGTCCTATCTCCACCGGTGTCGCCCTTCACTGGGTCGAACTTCCCCGAAGCGAAGAGGGCAATGGCGACGGCCACGATGCCGGCGCCGAGAACGGTTCGGTTCGTCCGGCTCAGGTCCGACGGCGGGCGCGGTGGTTCCTGCTCGCGAAGCCGACTTTTCTTGCTCATGGCATCCCTCTTTGCGAAAAGTGAGTGCGCAAATGGACGCGAGGGGCGCCGAAACGTACATCACCGGGGGACCCCATCCCAAGTAACGTACCGGCGTCTTCGCGGACGTAACGGGCGACTACTGAGAACACCCGGTCGAGTGGCTGTTCGTTGCGGCCACTTGGTCGGGTGTGCTCGCTTTTGGTCGCCCGCAATGAATCTACACGGGTGGAGCGCGGTTCCGCCGCCTTCACGATTTATTCACAT
This sequence comes from Planctomycetota bacterium, assembly GCA_017306025.1. Taxonomy (GTDB): domain Bacteria; phylum Planctomycetota; class Planctomycetia; order Gemmatales; family Gemmataceae; genus Gemmata. The sequence goes on along the minus strand of JAFKJJ010000453.1, from coordinate 1,861 downwards.
CCTGTTCACACGTTTCCGACGAGTGGATGATGGGAAATGGCTGAAAAATCAATGCTTAAGCCGCATTATGATGAAATTGTGTTGAGTTGTTGAGTGACGGACGCTGTCGGAGTTTTAAAATTCCGGGCGCCTGTAGCCGGAGGAACTTGGGTGCCGCGTCAGCGGGCATCGAACCCAACATTTTCCGTCACGGCTTCACACTGATTGAGTTGCTCGTCGTCATCACGATCATCGTCATCCTGATCGGCTACTTCCACCCACCCGATTGAGTTCGCGTGCCGCGGGCGCCCGCGGCACGCGATCGGACCCTCACTTCGCTGGGTAGCGGTGTCCGACGGCCTCCACCGGGACCGCGTAACCGACGTCTGGACCGTGACGGAGAGTGTCCTCAGGTCCCGGCCGCCGGACGTGCCGTTCGACGGCTTCTCGGGCGCGGTCGTGCCGAGGTCCCGGCCGCCCCCGTCGAACGCCTGCACGCCCCGGCGCGAATTCGTCACGGGAGGTCGGCCGCCGCGCTGAGGCCGTAGACCGTTTCCAACAGCACGAACGCGTAGCCGGCTTTCAGCTCCTCGGCGGCCACCGGCCCGAGCGCGAGCACCAGGTGCCCCAGCACCCGGCGCGCGGCGACGACGTCTTCGTTCGGCGCCCCCCGGCGCTGCAACCGGGCGAGCCACCGGGCCGCGCACTCGATCGCCCACGGGTGCCAGAGGAACCGCACCGGCCGCTGGATCACCAGCCGCTCGCCCGCGAAGCCCGCCGCCTCGGCCTCGAACACCGTCAGGCTGATCGGGTGGTCGAACGGGCGCGTCCGGCACTCCGCGAGGTGCCGCGGGATCTGATCGGCGACCGCCGGCGGCAACTCGGCCAGCCCGTACCGCTCGGCGCGGAGCAACAGCGCGAACAACTGGAGCGTCAGGCCGTCGTTGAAGTCGCCCTGGGAGCGCCCGGTGGTGCGCCAGCCCTTGCCGTCGAACTGTTCGAGCAGGGCCGCGTGGGTGGCCCGAAACAGCTCTTCCCGGCGCGCCGCGTCCCCGCGCCACGGCAGCCCGAGCCGCGACAGCTCGATCAACCCCTGGTACACGAGCAGCGTGGTGTAGGCGTTCGCCGACGGCGGCCGGCCGATCGTCTGGGCGACCATCTTGTACGCCCCGGTCTCGCGCCCGGTCTGCGGGTCGCGGAGCCGGCACTGGTCGATGACGGTTTGGATCTGATCGAGTCGTTGAAGCAGCAGGGCGCGCTCGGCGGGGGTGACGAGTTCGGGCCGGGACAGCGCCGCGGGGATCGCGGTCAGCGCCCAGCCGCAGCCCTCCATCGCGGGGAGGTTGTCATAAAAGTGGGGCCAGCCGTGTTTCGGGTCGAACGGCCGGTAGAACGGGTTGGGGCCGAACAGGTCGGTGTGCAGCACGGCGACGAGCGGTCGGAGGTCCTCGGCCGGCACCTCGGGGACCGCCAGGAGGCAGGCCGTTCCCTGCACCTGGCTCCAGGCGTCGGCGCGGTCGAACGGGGCGCCGGCCCGCATGTGCCCGGACAGCCACGCACCGCTGCGACCCGCCCGGTGGAGGGCGTGGTCCGCCAGTTCCGTTCTCTGGCGCGCCGCGGCGGCGCGGAGCTCCTCGACCGTCGGCGCGGGGCGCTGAACGGACAGCTCGTGCCGGTCGATGTGGCGCCGCGCCCACTCGCCGCCGGGGACCGCGGCCCCGCGGTCCGCCAGAACCAGCCACCCGCCCGCGAGGAGCCCGGCCAGCGCCGCGCCGGCCGCGACCCACCTGCGGCGCCGGACCAGTCGCTTGCGGGCGCGGTAGAGGAAGTTGTGCGGGTGCGCCCACACCGGCGCGCCGCGGAGCCACCGCTCCAGGTCGTC
>JAFKJJ010000452.1 GCA_017306025.1 Planctomycetota bacterium | reverse complement strand
GACCGACGCGGTGCTGTCCGCCGCGCCGGTCGAACAACTCGCCCCGATCGCCGACCCGGGCGTGCTCGCCCTGCTGTGGGCGAAGGCCGCGGGGCTGCTCACCGATCGCGACGGCACGCTCGAAGCCGCCGCGTTCCCGCCCGCGTGGGACGGGCCGCTCTACCCGCTCCTCGCGGACCTGTTCGCGGCGCTTCCGCTCGTCGAATCGTGGAACCCCGGCGCGGGGTACGCGCCTACCGACAACGGGCTGTCGCCGACGCCGACCGTCGGGTTCCTTTCGCTGCTTCTCGCACGCGACTTCGTTCACCCGGGGGCGGTCGCGGAGTGGCTCTGGTCGCACCACCCGTCGTGGGCCGGCGTTCTTCCGCCGGGCGCGAACGACAAGGGCGCCGCGTGGGTTCGCGGGTTCCTGCTCGGCGTCGCGTACCCGCTCGGCCTGACCGAGGCGTTCGGAGATCTCGTGCGGCTCTCGCCGTTCGGCCGGCATCTGCTGTTCGGCGAGAACGAGCCGCCCGCGCCGCAGAGCTTCCCGCAAACGTTGATGGTTCAGCCGAACGCGGAGGTGCTCGCGTACCGGCAGGGGCTTACGCCGGGGCTGATCGCGGCGCTGTCGCGGTTCGCCGGGTGGAAGGGCATCGGGCCGGCCTGTACGCTGGAACTCACTCCGGAGCAGACGTACCGCGGGCTCGAAAGCGGCCTCACGCTGCCGATGATCGTCCAGACGCTCAACCGCCACGGCACGCGGCCCGTGCCCGCGGGGGTCGCCGACCTGCTCCAGCGCTGGGCGAGCAAGCGCGAGCGCATCACCGTGTTCTCGTCGGCGGTGCTGGTCGAGTTCCAGACTCCGGCCGAGCTCGACGCGGCGGTTTCGCGCGGCGTCGTCACGCTCCGGCTCACCGACCGCATCGGAATGACCGCCGACGGCGGCGAACCGTCGCTGTCGCAACTGCGGCTCATCGGCAACCGCGATTACGAGTCGAAGCCGCAGCGGTGTCTGACGGTGGCCGACGACGGCGTGACGCTCACCGTGGACACGCCGCAGGCGGACCTGCTATTGGAGGCGGAGATCGGACAGTTCGCGGAAGCCCTCCCGATCGAATCGAACGGCGTGAGGCGGTTCCGGCTGACGCCCGCGTCGTTGCGCCGCGCGGTGGAAGCCGGGCGCCCGCTCTCGGACGTCGATGCGTGGTTCACGGACCGCACCGGCGCGCCGCTCTCGCCGGCCGGGCGGCTCCTGCTGCTCGGCGCGCAGTTCCCCTCTCCCCAGGTGGCGCGGCTGCTCGTGGTGCGGCTGCCGACGACCGAAATTGCCGACGGCGTGGTGCAGTGGCCCGCCACCCGGGCGCTCGTGGCCGAGCGCCTCGGCCCGCTCGCGGTGGTGGTGGCGGAAGAGGACGTCGCCGCGCTGAGATCGGCGCTCGCCGAAATCGGCGTGCGGCTCGACGAACCGGCCGGCGCCGACTGAGCCGCGAATCGGGCGCGCGGTGAATCGTACCGGCGCCCGCGCTCGAACCGTTCCCGGGGAGTCGCCCCGCCAGGAGCCGCCATGCCGTCGAACGCCCTACCGCCCGGCCCGAAGGGGACGTTCCTCGGCGGCAGTCTGCGCGCCTTCAACGAGCAGCGGCTCGACTTCTTCCTGCGGGTCGCGCGCGAGTACGGCGACATCGCGAGCTTCCGGTTCGGCCCGCGGCGCATGTTCCTCGTCAGCCACCCGGACCTGATCGAACAGGTCCTGGTCACCGACGCGAAGCACTACATCAAGCACTTCGGGGCGCGGGCCTACAAGCCGGTGCTCGGCAACGGGCTCGTCACCAGCGAGGGCGACTTCTGGCTGCGCCAGCGCCGGCTGGCGCAGCCCGCGTTCCTGAAGAACCGCGTGGCCTCCTACGCGCCGGTGATGGGCGACCTCACCCGCGCGATGCTCGCGAAGTGGCGGCCGGGGCAGGCGGTCAACGTCCACGAGGAGTTCAGCACGCTGACGAGCGCGATCGCGCTCAAGACGCTGTTCGGCCTCGACGACCCGGGCGACCGTCACGCGTTCGTCGAGAGCCTGCGGCTGGCCTTCGACCTCCTCGGCGAGCGGTTCCGCGATCTCGTCAAGGTCCCGCTGTGGCTCCCGACCCGGCGGAACCGGCGCACGAAGCGCGCGATCGCCGAACTGTACCGCGTGGTGGACGGGTTCATCGCGCAGGGCCGCGGGCGGTCCGAGCCGGGCGACGACCTGCTGTCGCGGCTCGTTTCGGCACGGGACGATGACGGCTCGCGGATGACCGACACGCAACTGCGCGAAGAGGCGATGACGCTCTATCTCGCGGGCCACGAGACGACCGCGCTCACGCTCACGTGGGGCTGGTACCTGCTCGCGACGCACCCGGCGGCCGAGGCGCGGCTCGCGGAGGAGTGGGTGCGGGTGCTCGCGGGCCGGGCGCCGACGCCCGACGACCTGCCGAACCTGCCGTACACCGACGCGGTCATCACGGAGGCGATGCGCGTCTACCCGCCGGTGTACCTGATCGGCCGCGAGGCGACGTGCGACCTCGAACTCGGCGGCTACCGCGTGCGGAAGGGTACGACGATCTTCATGTGCCAGTGGGTGAGCCACCGCGACCCGCGGCACTTCGGCCCCGACCCGGAGGCGTTCCGCCCGGAGCGCTGGCTCGACGGCCTGGCGAAGCGCATCCCCAAGTACGCCTACTACCCGTTCGGCGGCGGCCCGCGGGTGTGCATCGGCAACACGTTCGCGCTGATGGAGGCCGCGATCTTGCTGGCGACGGTCGGCCAGCGGTACCGGTTCACACTCGACCCCGGTGCGGTCGTCGACTTCAGTCCCGGGATCACGCTCCTGCCGACGTACGGCATCCCCGCCACCCTCGCGCCGCGGTGAGCGGGCCGGAGGGGAACCGACCAGCCGGGGCGCGGGCCCGCGCCGCTCACCGCACGAGGTACTCGAACCGCTCGCGGAACTGGGCCGGGGCGATCTTCGCCACGCTCGCGAGGCGCTCCAGACGGGTCGGGTCGTCGAGGTCGCCCTGCTCCAGCCGGATCATGTACCGGCGTGCCACCTCGTACGTCTCGCCGGTGATGTCCACGTTGCGGGTGCGCATCTTCTTCGTCGCCGGGTCGATCATCTCCGGGAACGGCCGGGGCACCATGTTCCCGCCCACGAACGTGACCACCACGCCGTTCTTGTCGGCCTCCGGGGACATCAGGAACTTCACCGCGCCGTACCCCAGGTTGCGCGTGTACTCCGCGTCGAACGGGATCGGGTCGGCGCACCGCAGCTCGTACCCGAGGTCCTTGTCCACCATGTCGAACTTCAGGCCGAGGTCCTTCAGCCGCGTGGCGATCGTGGTGCGGATCAGCCGCCCGAACTCGATCTCGCCCAGCCGCAGGTGCCCGAACGCGTCCTGCTCGATGCTCCCGAACTTGCCCGGGTTCTTCTCCATCATCTCGCGCAGCTTCGCCTCGCCGATCAGCTCCAGAAGCCCCTCGGCGAGCACCGCGACGCCGTACCCCTTGCCCTGCGCCTTCCGCTTGATCATCGAGCCGATGATGGTGTCGCAGATGAGTTCCAGCGACACGTCCTTGCCCTTCAGCTCCTCCGCGATCAGCGTGACGGTCGCGGCCGACGCCTTGCCGATGCCCAGCGCCAGGTGCCCCGCGGCGCGGCCCATGCTCACGATGATGTACCAGCGGGTCGTGGTCTTCGCGTCCTCGTGCAGGTTGCGGGCGACCTGCACGCCGTAGTGCCGGGCCGTCTCGAACCCGAACGTGGGGATGCCGGGCGGCAGCGGGAGGTCGTTGTCGATCGTCTTGGGCACGTGCGCGACCTTGATCGCGCCCTTCGCGTGCGCGTACACCTGCGAGCCGCTGTACGCGGTGTCGTCGCCGCCGATGGTGACGAGGTACCTGATGCCGAGCTTGTTCAGGCCGTCGAGGACGGCCGCCATGTGGTCGGCGTTCTTGGCCGGGTTGGTGCGGCTGGTGCCCAGGAGCGAACCGCCGCGCTGGTAGTACGGGGCGACGTCGGCGATGGCGAGCTGGCGGACCTGGGTGACGTCGCCGGCCGCGAGGTGCTTGAACCCGTCGCGGATGCCGACGACGTCGAGCCCGCGGTTGATGGCCTCGATGGTGACCGAGCTGATGACGCCGTTGATGCCGGGGGCCGGACCGCCGCCGACCACGATGCCGAGCTTGCCACGGGTGGGTTCCGCCATTGCTGCCGTCCGAATAGGGTGCGCCGGTTCGCCCGGAGTGGAAGACACGGAGGGGCCGGGCCGGTCAGGTTAGGATTGTGATCGGGCGCGCGTTTTCAAGAGTGCGCGAGTGCGTAGATTAGATGTGACGACGGAGGTCCCGCGATGACCGACGCCCCTCTCCTCGACGCCCCCGCGGCCGGACCGTGTGCCGCGGCCGCCCCCGCGCCGGAACTGCCCAACGGGATCGCGGAACTGGCGGCCGGGTTCATTCACGAGATCAAGAACCACCTCGGCACGCTCTCGCTGAACCTGCAACTGCTCGCGGAGGACTTCGAGGGGGCGGAGACGCCCCGCGAGCGCCGCGCACTCGACCGCGTGTCGCGCCTGTCCGGCGAGTGCCGCAAGCTGGTCGAACTGTCGAACGACTTCCTGCGGTTCGCCCGGCTGCGCGAGCTACACGCCAGGCCGACCACGCTCGACGCGGTGGTGTCGCGGATGATCGACTTCCTCGGCCCGACGGCGCTCCCGCGGGGCATCGACATCAAATGGTTCCCCGCCCCCGACCTTCCCACGGTGTGCCTCGACGCCGATCTGTTCGAACAGGCGCTACTCAACCTGATGCTGAACGCGGAACAGGCGATGCCCGACGGCGGTACGCTCGCGCTGATCGGCCGCGCGGAAGGCGGGCGGGTGTTCCTCGACGTGATCGACACGGGGACGGGTATCGAGCCGGAGGCGATGGCGAAGCTGTTCCGCCCGTTCCACACGACGAAGCCGGACGGCAGCGGCCTGGGGCTCGCCACGACGCGAAAGATCGTCGTGGCGCACGGCGGAACCATTGAAGTGCAGAGCGCGCCCGGCCGCGGGACGAAGTTCACCATCGCGTTACCCGCGGCCCTCTCGTCTTCAACCTCCCCTCATGAGGAAGAGGTCGCCGCGGGCGGCTTCGCGGCCGTAGCAGGCGGGGGGTAGGGCGAAGCAAAGAGCCCGTGACGTTTTCGCCCCTCTTCTGTGTTCTTGCCCCTCACTTTTCGCGGCGGTGCTCTCGTCCTACCCCGCCTTCCGCAGCCCCGCGGGCGTGTCCGGGGTGTGGTCCGCGACGTGCTTCAACAGCTTCTCCCACGCGTCGTCGCTGAACGGCGTGTCCCGGGCGATCCGCTGAAGGTCCGTGAGCAACTCGCCGGCCGAGGCGTACGGCTGCGCCGACGCCACCGTGTCCGCCATCGGCGGTTCCGCGTCGGCCTCCAGGCGCCGAATCACGCCCCACAGCGTTTCGGGAAACGCCTTCGCACGGGCCACGCGCTTCTTGCCGGCCAGTTGCGACCAGCCGAACAGCACCTGCCCGAACGATCGCAGGTCGGCCGCGAACGACACCTCCGGTGCCGCGGGCGAACCGGAGAGCCACGGCGGCTCGCCGAAGCCGGTCACCTTCAGTATGCCGTCGGCCGTCAGCAGGAAGCAATCGGACGTGAGCCGGCCGTGGGCCAGCCCGACGCGGTGCGCGGAGTCCAGCGCGGCCGCGCCCATCGTCGCGAGCCGCACCCAGCAGCCGGGGTGGGCCGCGAACGCCGGCCAGTCGGCGCTGAACACGCCCGTGAGCCACTCCAGGAGCGCCGCGGGGCGGCCGTTGATGTCGAGCACCTCGACGACGCCCGCGAGGTTCGGGTGCGCGGCGTCGCGGGCCGCCGAGAACCGCTGCCGGAACTCGTCCGGCCGCACCGCGTCGGCCGTCTCCGCTTCGCCGAGGTGCCGCAGGAGGTACACGCCGCCCGCCCGTTCCGCGCCGCGCTTCGGGTCGAACACGCGGTAAACCGCCTCCTTCGGCGAAACGCGGAGCCGGTCGATGACGCGGAACCGGCCGAGTACGAGCGCGTCGAGGTTGCCGGCCTCGATGAGCGCGAGCTGGTACAGCGTGACGGCCCCGCTGGCGAGCAGCACCTGCCGCAACGTGCGCCGCTGGCGGCCGGCCTCGCCCCAGAGGGCCGTAAGGGTGTCCGGCTCGACGAGCGCGAGCGACTTGAGAAGTTCGCCGAGCTGCCGGTCGCCGGGTTCGAGTTCCTCCAGCGCGGAACCGGACGCGTTGCCGGTGTCCGCGAGCCGCGGGACCGCCGGCCCCGGTTCGGGTTCCGCGTTCCGTGGCGCCCGCTCCGCGCTGCTCCGGGCCAGTTCGCGGAGCTTCTTGCGGTACCACTCGCGCATGTCCGACAGGTGCCGCTCCATCTCCGTCCGGCGCGCGGTCAGCTCCTCGCGCTCGCGGCGCAGGCGGTCGGTCTCCTCCGCGAGCTGGCGCGTCGCGTCGGCGGCCGCGGTCGCGGCCTCGGCCGCGGCCACGGTCTTCGCTTCGAGCCGGTTCTCGCTGGTCGAGAGCAGCCGTCGCATGTCCGCGACGGTGCCCTGCCACTCGATCAACTGCTGCCGGAACGCCGTCACCGCCAGCCTGTGCTCGTCCTTCGCGCGGTCGAGCGCCTCCTGTTGCTCGCGGAGCCGCTCCGCGTCCTGTCGAACCTGCGCGCGGGCCGCTTCGAGGTCCGCACGGCTGGTGCGGGCGAACTCGTTCAGTTCGGTGAGGTGCCCGCGGAGCATGTCGCGGGCGCCCCCGAGCCGTTCGAGTGCGACCTTCGCCTGATCGTCGAGTTCCGGCGCCTGTGCCCGGAGCGCCTCCAGGTCGGACGCGGCCCGCGAGCGGAACGCTTCGAGCTGTTCGCGTGCGAGCCGGTCCGCTTCGAGCGCGGCGGACCGGTCGGCCTCCCAGGCGGCGCGGGCCTGCGCGAGGCTCTTCCGCTCCGCGGCGACCGCGGCGCCCACGTCCTTCAGCCGGGTCACCTGGCGCGCGAGCGATTGCTCCTTCTCGGCGAAATCGGCCACCCGCCGTTCCGCGTCCGCGGCGCGGGCTTCGAGTTCCAGCCGCCGGGTCGCGAGTTCGTCCTCGCTCGTCTGGCGCGCGGTCTCGGCGACGGACCGGGCCTCGCCGAGCGCCGCCCGGTCGGCGGCCAGTTGGCGCGCCAACTCGTCGAGCGTCCGGGAGCGGTTGGTGAGGTCGTCGGCGCGGCGCCGCAACTGTTCCTGAAGCGCCTGCCGGGCCGCTTCCGACCCCGCCAGTGCCGCCTCGCGCTCGCGGATCGCGACCCGGTCGGCTTCGAGCCGCACCTGCAGGTCGAGCGCCTGCGACATGCGGCCCTTGAGCATCCCGGCCTGTTCGGCGAACTCCGCCGCGCGGGCGTCGAGTTCGGCCTCGCGATCCCGGAGCCGCTGGGCCTCGGCCGCGAGCGCCTCTTTCTGAAGGCGGATCTCCTCCAAGCTGGCCGCGAGCAGTGAATCGCGTTCGTCGAGCCGCTTCCGCTCCTGTTCCGTATCGGCCTGCACCGCGCTCAGCGCGGCACGGAGCTCTTCGGCCTCCTGAATGCGCTTGCGCAGCTCCGCGTGCGACTCGTCCTCGCGGACGCGGGCCGCGGCGAGCTGCCACGCCTCGCGCTCCATGTCCTGCCGGCTGCGGTCGAGCTTCGCGCGGAACACCGCGACCACCGCCTGCTGGCTCTCGATCTGCGCCGCCCGTTCGGCGAGCGCGGCGGACTGCGCGTCGAGTTCGGCCTTCTGCCGAGCGAGCCGTTCGGCCTCCGCCCGGAGCCGCTCCTGCTCGGCGGCGGCCAGCCGGAGCGTTTCCTCCAGTTCGGCCGCGTCGCGCTTCAGTTGCTCCAGCCGGACGTCCACTTCCTGCGTGCGGGTCGCGAGCGCGCGTTCGGCCTCTTCCGCCGTAACGGTGCGGCGTTCGAGCCGCGCGACGTCGTCCCGGAAGCGCGACCGCTCCAGCTCGAACTCGTCGCGCGCGGCGCGGACCAGCCCCTCGCGGCGCGCCGCCTCCTTGTCGCGGACGGCGAGTTGCGCCTCCCACGCGGTGAACCGCTCGGCGTCGGCCGCGCGCTGGGTGTCGAAGGTCGCGCGCTCCTTCTCGAAGATGTCGCGGTCGGCCGCGAACAGTTCGCGCTGCCGGGCGAACTCCCGCGCCTCCGCCGCCAGGCGCGTCCGGTCCTCGCGGAGCGCCTCGCGCTGCGGCTCGAACTCCGCGCGGTCCGCCTCGAACGCGGCGCGGTCGGTCCGGAGCCGCTCGGCCTGGCGAACGAGGTCCTCGCGCTGCCGGTTGCACTCGTCGAGCCACTGCTGTCGGAGGCGGGCCAGTTCGCCACGCACCCGGGCGATCTCGGCCTCCTGCGCGGCGGCCTCCTCGGCGCGCCGGTCCGCGAGTTCCTGCTCGATCGCGCGCCGGCGCTCGTGCCACAGGGCGCGGTCCGCTTCGAGTTCCTCCGTCTGCCGGTCGAGTGCGCGCTGGCGCCGAACGAGGTCCGCGTCGCGCGCCTCCCACGCGGCGCGGCGGTCGGCCTCTTCCGCGTCGAGCCTTTGCTTGCGCTCCGCGAGCGTGCGGTACTCGCCCGACAGATCGGGCGCGGGTGTGGGTGCGGCCGGCGCCGGCGGCTCGACGGGCGCGGGCGCCGGTGCCGGCAGCGGTGCGGCGGGCGCGTCGTCGATCGGGACGAGCTTCGGCGAGATGTAAGCGGGGCGCACGCGCTCC
>JAFKJJ010000451.1 GCA_017306025.1 Planctomycetota bacterium | reverse complement strand
GCGCCTCCGCCTCCGCCTGCCGGGCGTCCGCGGCGGCGGTCAGGGCGGCGAGTTCCGCCTCGGACGCCTGCAGGTGCTTCCGGACCTCGTCGACGTCGGTGACGGGCTTCGACTTGTGGAACAGTCGGCCGAAGAACCCGCCCTTGTGTGCGGCGCCCGCGAGCTGCTGGCGCAGTGCGTTAACCTCGGCGTCCTTCTCCTCGGCCGCTTTTCGGGCCGTGACGTGGCGCTCGATCAGTCCCGCAAGGGCCGCGTCGTGGTCGGCCTTCCGGCGCTCGATCAGCTCGGTGAACGCGGTGACCGCGCGCCCGGCGGCCTCGTCGGCCACGTCCGCCTCGACCCGGTCGCGCCGGGCGGTTTGTTCCGCGACGTCCGCGTCGGCCTTCTTCGAGAGGTCGTTCACCTCGGCGAGCCGGGCGACGGCCTTCGCCACGACCGCGAACGCGGCCACGCGCTGTTCGGCCGCGGCCACCGCGCCGGCCGCGGCGCGCTTCACCTGCTCGACCTGGCCGCCGCCCAGCGCCCGGGAGGTGGCCCTGCTCACCATCGCGGACGGTCGCGTCGGGTTCTCGTCGTCGGCCAGCGCACGAAGGACCGACTCGCCGCACTTCAACAGGCGCTCGGTGACGCGGTCGGCCGCGGCCGGGTCGGGCGAGAGGATCAGCACGCGGTCGGCGACGCAGCGGGCGAGGTCCGCGATCGCCCGCTCGCCGGCGGCGGGGTCGGAGTGGATCACGAACAGGTCGCGACACCCCGCGGCGCGGGAGACGGCGTCGTGTTCGGCGGCGGACCGCCCGGCGGGGGGGAGGGACCCCGTCGAGACGGTCGGGAACGAGAAGTCACCGGCGAACAGGCGCGCCAGCCACGCGCGGCCCCGGTCGGTCGGGTCGGCGGACGGTGGCGTGCGGACGGCGGTGCGGGTGGCGATCGTCGCGGTCATCAGCGAGCCGTTACCTTCGTGGGTCGCGTCCGGGTGTGAGGGAGCAGGCGCAGACGGCCGGGGGGCTGGCGGTACGGGGGACGGGGTGTGTGACTCCCGGTCGGTCATTCCGACACCCTGGCAGACACCGGCACGGTCATCGGCTGTCGCTCACGTCGGCGTCGTGGGGGTGTTCCCGCACGCGGGGCGAGGAGAGGACCCGTTCCGTAAATGGCGCGCTGCGGGCGGCCCGCGCGCTCACGAAGTGCCGGAACACCCGGCTCACGGAACGAGATTCGAAGCTTGTCAAGAGTATAGACGCCCGTCGTGCAAGAAGCTATCGAACACGCAAATTTCATTCGTGCTACCGCCGTCGAACGGTTCCGGGTTTCGTGCGCCGAGGCCCCGGTCGAAGGCGAGGCCTCCGGCACCCTCGCCTTCGACCGCCCCGGTATTTCGGGGCGGGGGACACGGACTACGGTTCCACCTTCGCCACGGCGACGACGGGCTTCGCGGACAGCACGCGGAGCACCGGCAATAGTGGGGCGAACGTCTTCTCGTCGTGCCAACTGTGATCGGCGATCTTCAGGTGCCCCGGTCCCACGCCCCCGAGGCCGAGCGTCGCGTCGAGCGGGAGCCACTGCTTGTCGGCGTACACCTCGAACCACATGTGGTAAGCGAGGTAAGGTTTGCCGTCCTTTGCGGGGGCGTAAACCAGTCCGAGTACGGTCCGGGAGGGGATGCCCAGCGCCCGGCACATCGCGGCGGAGAGCATCGCGTATTCCGTGCAGTCGCCGCTGAGCGTTTTCGCCACGTTATCGGCCGTCGCCATCGCCTGGGAGAACTCGAACGCCTTCATGTTGCGGTGGACCCACCGCTCGACCGCGGCGGCCTTTTCCCAGTCGGTGGAGAACGCCGGCAGCGCTCTTACCGCGGCGGCGGCGTGCGCTTTCACCCCGTCGTTGTCCCAGTTGATGAAGTAGTTGCTCGCGGTGAACTCCGGACCCGGTGCGGGCAGCGGGACCGCCCCTTTCGTCGGTCCGTGGCTCGCCTGGGCGTGCAACTCAAAGGTCTTCGCGTTCGCGTCCAGGTTCTTGACCTGTTGCCGGGCGTCGCTCGGGAACAGGGTGCCCGGGTCGTCGTCCTTCGCGGCCGTTACCTTGTAGACGACGCCGCGCCCCGCATGTATTCCGGGAATCTCGCGGTCCAGCCGAATCGACTGGGCGTTGAACAGCTCGATCGGCCGCGCGACGAGCACGGTCGCGGCCTCTTTGGTCGTGCGGAGGAAGCTCACCCGGCCGCCGAAGCCGGGGAAGTCGAACTCCATTTTGAGCGGCTCGAACGACTCGGCGTCGACCCAGGTCGTCGCGGGCGGCAGCTTGAAATTGCCCACCGGCTCCATTTTTGTAACGTACCGTAGCAACTTGCGGGCCGGCTCCTTCGGCCACAGGGCGGCCGACTCCTCGCCTTCGAGCGTTACGGTCATCTTGACCACGCGGTTCACGACGCCGATGTAAGCGGGGTATTCGAACGACTCGCCGGCCTTGAGCCTCTTTTCCTTGAACAGTGCCGGCTCGCGAACGCACCCGACGACGCCCTCCGGGAACGGAGTGTCGCTGGCGCCCTTCGCGGCCCCCTCGCCGGTAATTTTCAGGATTTTACCCTCGACCACGCCGCTGAGCACGAGCGCCTGATCTTTCCCGATGCCCTGCCGCATCCCGGTAACGAGTATCTGGCCGTCGGGGGTCTCGACCGTCGATTCTTCTCCCCACTGGCTCACCACCTGCCCGAACCGCGACACGGTGAAGTTCTGATACTTCACCCCGACGACCAGTTCGCGCTCGCCCTTCTTGGCCCTCTTGGCGCCCCACTGAACATATCCGATCCGCTGGCCTTCCACGGCCGCAACAAACCAGAAATCGAACACCGTGTCGGCGTCGAGCTTGGCGTTCGGGGACGGGACCGCAACTCCGGCCGCGGGCGGGTTCGGTCGGCCGGACGTGGGCTGCCTGGTGGGAACCGGCGAGGGCGGGTCGGAGACGAGAACCGGTGCCTTGCCGTTGGGCCGGATGACGAGGAACCCCGGCTTGTTGAGCGGGTCGGACGAACCCGACGCACCGGAGCCCTTCGGCGAAATGACGAGGTTCTTGTCGTCGGTTTTCGGCGGCTGTGCGGTCGCGAGCGACACGAACGCGAGGGCACCCAGGCCGAAGGCGACCGCAACAGTAGCCCGAACGTGTCGCCACATAACCCGCCTCCTCATCGAAAAGCGATTTTGGGACGCCGGCCGGCTGAGAAGTCTAACCCCGGCGCGGTCAAGAATCATCGCCGTATTCGCCCGCGTTCGTGAGTCATCTCTTCCCGCGGGCGCGCGGCTTGATCGGTTCAACGGAAACCGGGGGCGGCTCGTTGGGGCGGGGCGGGCGCACCGGCGCCGCCGGACCAATGCTCCGATCATACACCGGCCCAAACAACCCGAACACACGGCTTTTGCGCCAGTTTCGCGCCCGCCGGACTCCTGGTCGGGTATAATTCGCCCGGCAGGGACGCCACGACGCCGAACAGGGACTATGTTTGCAGTGCCCGGGGTTCCCACTTAGACGCCGCCCGCCACGACGCGACACCACCAGAAGATTGCCCGGTCCGATCGAGATCGACCGCGGCCGTATTGACCCTGGGCCGGATGACCCGTTGTCGCGCGAGGTGTCCCGTGAACCCGGACCGGCTGGCCGCACACCTGTCTGTCAAATCCTACGGCGATTTTACCCTTACGGACGCGGTTCGGCCCGGCGCCGGGTTGCCGATTCGCCCGCGCCAGGGGTACCGCGTCGAGATCTATCGCGACCGTAAGGCGAAGCTTCGCCTCCCGATGCTCTCCGCGGCCGTCTCCGCCGAGCGCCTTTTCGACACGTTCCTCGCGCTTCTGGAGCCGCTGGGCGACGAGGTTCACGTGGTACTGGAGAGCAGCCACGGCGCGGCGACGGACGAGCACACCGACCTCCGCCGCAGCCACATCGACTTACCGGTGTTGGCGAGCCACTTCTGCGACTTCGAGGACCTGCTGACGCACGACGGCTGTACCGGGGTGGCGGTCCTGGCCGACCGGGTGCCGATGGAAGTGCAGTTCGACGAGCACAAGTTGTTCCACGTCTACGCTCCGGACCTGAAACCGTTCCGGCGCGTCCTCCGCGCCCACGGGGTCCGTCGGAGGAAGCTCCTGCCGCTGATCTCGGAGGGCGAGCACCTGCACCACACGACCGACGACTACGGGAGCGCGTTCCGGCAGTTCGCGATGCGGTTGGGCGTCGGGGACTTCGACCGCGTTCTGAGCGACGGGGAGTGGTAACCCGCGTCAGGTGACGAGGCCAGCGACGTTCAAGGTGCTGGCCGTAGTCGCGTGGGTCAACATCGCGGAAGGCGAGCTACGAGGCGAAGCGCTCGGTCCCGTTGCTCACGATACGGCCGTGCCGCCCGGAAGGTCTTCGGCCTTGTGGCATCGCGGCCGACGAACCGGGCGCGGCGGTCAGCTCTCGTCCGCTTCGGTCAGACCCGCGACGAAGCCGGCGATCGCCTTCACTTCCTGCGGCCCCACACACGTCATCGTCTTCAGCACCTCGCTTAGAAGCCGATCGCGGTCCACGTCGAAACTGTCCGGCGGTTCCGGGCGGATCGGGACGCACGCCAGCGCGACCGAACCGTTGCCGTCGATGGCGCCTTCCTCTCCACGCGAGTGCGCCCGGCCGCCAAGCGCTTTCCAGATGGCTTCTGCGCCCTTGCGACCGCCCTTCGCCCAGAGCCATACCACGACGAACCCGCACGCCCCTTCCGGCAGAGGAACACGGACCTCGGGCGGGGCGGTCAACCAGGCCCCACACGAGAACCATCCGCCCGGCACCGACGGCACCTCAAACCGCGCGTTACCGCCCCAGTTTTGAAGATTGTAACTTCGCTTTCGCTTGCTCGTGAATACGGCTGCTCCCGACTTTGTGAAGTGTTCCTCGAATCCGCGGTTACAGAGTTCCGCGAAATCTGCGGCCAGCCCGTCAGCCGCAGCCCCGACCGCGCGCGACATCTCGCGAACTCGGTCCGCGTCGGCCAATCCGGTCAGGTCGGGTTCTTCGTCCTCGTCATGGGCATACAGGCGGTTCATCTCCGCCATGTGTTTCAGGTAGAACACCAGCGGCTTACCGAGCTGCGGCACGGCTGCTACCCCCCTTCGGAGTCGGCGACGGATTTCAGGTAGGCGGCCAGCGCGTATGGGTCGGCCGCGTCCGCGCCGGTGGCGAACGGCCAACCGCACACGTCCTGAAGCACGCCCGCGAGATAGAACCGCAGGAAGTGGAACCCCGGGGCGCTGCGGAGCCGGCCGTACACGGATCGGAAGCAGCGGACCAGTTCCAGAAAGGAGAGCGGCTCCCAATCTTCGGCGCCCGTTTCGGGTTCCGCTCCCGCGGGCGTCAGGAACACGCGGAACACCTCGCGTCCGCCCGCGTGGGGCTCGAGCCACGTCTCGTACTTTTGGAGCTGTGCGTCTCCCTCGCCCGCATCCACCTTCGCCTCGATCACCAGTGCCCAGCTGAGCCTCGTACCGGCACCCCACTCGCCTTCCGCCAAGACGTCGAGCCGGCCCTTGCCGCCGGCCACCTGAATCGGGTACTCGCTTTCGACACGCGAAACCGATATCCCTTCGGGACCGCGCCCGCGCGACAGCCTGCGGAGCAGGGCGCCCATAAGGGCGGTGCCGAATCCGTGCTCGCGCGCCGGGTGGAGGAGCCACGCGAGGGCGCGGGTGTGGGCGGTTTCGAGGCGCCCGGAATCTATCGTGCGGAACAGGCTGATCGGGCAACGCAGTGGGTCGTCCTCCGCCAGTTCGGCGAGTCTGGCGCGGACGAACTCCCGGGTTCCGCTCCGCCACTCGCCGAACCGGGACGCCAGGAACTGAAGGATCGCGTCCGAGGCGGAGGGCAGGTCGGCGTGAACGCGCGCGAGCGCCGTTAGAAATTCGACGGAGAGCGGCTGTGGTCGGAACGCGCCGTACACCTGCGCGAGTTCGCACAGGAACTCGGCGGAAAGCGGCTGTGGTCGGAGCGCGCTGTACACCTGCGCGAGTTCGTGCAGGAATGTCGGCGTGAGGTCGGCTTTCACGGCTGCGCCCTTCACAATGTTCGCCCCGGTAGTGTCGCGGGTGGGCGGAGCGGTTGCAAGAACCGGAGTGCCGAAAACCGATTCGACCGGGCGGGCGGACCCTCTGCTCACCGTTCCCGGTTCCGGCGACGGGGCCGATCCGTTCGCCGCGCCTCTAGCGCACCCGCCCCTTGCATCTCTCTCTCGCGTCTGCGACCGTAGGGGCATCCCCGGCCACACCAAGACGCTCCGATGAACGATACCACCGTCCTCTACCCGCCCACTCCTGGGAACGTTCCCCTGGGACTCACCAAACCGTCGGGCAGCTACCGCACGCGGGTGGTGGTCGTGCTCGTGTCACTGTTCGCCTTCCTCGCCGTCTACCTCGGACTCACCTTCGGGTCCGCGTACCTCTGCTACTGGTGCTTCGACGCGCTGGGCGGCGACCCGAGCCAGCCGCGGCGGAAGGTCACCTACTACGACCGCAGCGGCCGGATGCAGACCCGCTACGAGCGCCAGGGCGAACCGCCGAGCCCGATCGTCCTGATCCCCGGCGGCATCATGTCCGGGCTGCTGTGTCTGTTCCTGGTGAAAGGGTTCTTCAAGCGGGGCGACCGCAACCCCGGCATCCGGGTCGAGGTCACCGAGAAGGACCAGCTCGAACTGTTCGCGTTAATCCGCCGGCTTTGCGCCGACACACGGGCGCCGTTCCCCCACAAAGTTTACCTCGTGCCGGAGGTAAGGGCCGCGGTCGCCTTCGAGGAGTCGTTCATCAACCTGCTGGTCCCGTCGCGGAAGAACCTGATTATCGGCCTGGCCCTGGTCAACCGGCTCAACCTGGCCGAGTTCAAGGCCGTGCTCGCCCACGAGTTCGGCCACTTCTCCCAGAACAGCATGCGGCTGGGGAGCTACGTCTACACCGCCAACCGGATCATCGCCGACGTGGTGTACGCCCGGGACGCGCTCGACGACGCGGTCGCCGCGGCCGGCCGGATCGACATCCGCATCTCGGTGTTCGTGTGGGTCTTCCAGGCCGGGCTGTGGGTCGTCCGCAAGGGGCTCCACTTCCTGTTCCGGGCGATCAACTTCGCCAACGTGTCGCTGTCGCGGCAGATGGAGTACAACGCCGACCTCGTGGCGGTGAGCGTGACCGGTAGCGACCCGCTGGTCTTCGCCCTGGCCCGGCTCGACTTCGCCGCCGACACGCTCGGCCAGGCCTGGGGCGACCTGATGGCCGCCGCCGACCACGGCCGCTACTCCCGCGACGTGTACTACCACCAGACGAGGGCCGCCGAGTTCCTCAAGGCGAAGCGCGGCGACCCGGCCCTGGGCGAAGTGCCGGAACTGCCGGCCGACCCGACCCAGACGGTCCGGGTGTTCAAACCGGAAGACACGCGGGTGCCGGCCATGTGGGCGACCCACCCCGCCAACCCGGAGCGCGAGGCCAACGCCAAGACCCGGTACTTCCGCGGCCCGGCCGACGACCGCCCGGCCTGGGCGCTGTTCCGCGACACGGACGCGGTGCGCGAGCGGATGACGTGGGAGGCGTACAAGCACAACCGCAAGGAACCGTTGCCGGCGGCCCTTGAGGACCCGGAGGCGGTGCAGGCGTTCATCGACGCCGAGCACGCCGAGACCACCTACCCGGCGAAGTACCACGGGCTGTACGAGAACCGGTACGTCAAGCCGGGGGAGCTGAGCGAGCTCCTGATGCGGGGCGCGTGGGCGGAGTTCGACGACCCGGCGCGGTTGGCCGAGGCCCACGCGAACCTGAGCGGGAACGAGTTGAAGGACCGGATGGACGCCCACCGGAAGCGGCACGAGGAGGCGAACCGGCTGGCCGGCATCTCGGGCGGGTTCGTCGCCCTGGCCGGGCGGGACTTCGAGCACCGCGGCAACCGCTACGTGACGGGCGACGCCAAGCGCCTGCTGACGCAGGTGGAGGAAGAACTCAACCAGGACTTCGCCTGGATGCACCTCCACGACCGGACCGCGTTGCGGGTCCACTACGCGATGGCGCGCCAGCTCGGGGACGGGCACGCGGACGAGCTGGAAGCCCGGTACGTGTTCCACCTCGCCGTCCAGAAGATCCACCAGGTGCTCGTCGCGTGGACGAACCGCGTACAGGCCACGCTCGCCGGCCTACAGGGCGCCCGGCAGGTGCCGCAGGAGCAGTTCCAACAGGCGGTCGCCGTGCTCCGCGGGTACCGCGACGCGCTCGCGGAGCAACTCTATGCGGCGGACCAGTTGAAGCTCGTGCCGCTGACCAACATGACCGCGGGGGCGCCCCTCGGCCCGTACCTGTTCAACCGGGCGGTGGTGAGCGACCTCCCGGCCGGGGCGGCGAGCCTCGACGGGAAGTGGATCGGCGACCTGATGTCCCAGGTGGCGGAGGTGACCGAGAAGGCCGCCCGCATCCTGTTCAAGAGCCTCGGCGGCATCCTGGCGCTGCAGGACCGCCTCGCCGCGGACTGGCACGCGCGCCGGGCGGGTGAGGACAGCGGCGCGAGTAAAAAGGAGGAAGGCGGGGCGGAGCCGGCACCGGTTTCGTCCGGGGATTGAGTCCGGTGATCGGCCGGCCGTCGGCGGGTAGGCGTGGCATTAGTTAGTGGACGTTTGTGTCAAGCAGCAGTGGACCGTCTCCAGAAGTCGGTCCACTGGGCGTGTTCGCTGCGGTAGAGGGCGCGGACGTGGCAGACCGCGTGCGCGCCGTCGGCGCTCCACCGCATGCCCGAG
>JAFKJJ010000004.1 GCA_017306025.1 Planctomycetota bacterium | reverse complement strand
GAACGTCACCCGCGCCGTCGATTACGTCCTGGGGCTGTCGAACGCGACCAACCCGGGCTTCCTCACGTCCGCCGACGCCCAGTTCGGCCGCCTGGTCAACCAGCCGGCCGCGATGTACAGCCACGGGTTCGCCAGCCTGTTCCTCGCCGAAGTGTGCGGCATGATGCCCGAGGAGCAGCGGCAGAAGAAGGTCCGCGGGACGCTGGAACAGTCCACCGCGTTCGCGGTCGCGGCGCAGAACAAGGAGGGCGGGTGGCGGTACGAGCCGCGGGCCGCGTTCGCGGACGTGTCGGTGACGGTCGCGATCATGATGGCGCTGCGGGCGGCCCGGAACGCGGGCGTGTTCGTCCGCAAGAACGTGATCCGGGCCGGCGCCGAGTACATCCGCGGCTGCCAGATGCCCGACGGCGGGTTCAGTTACTTCAAGGGGCAGGGGTTCTCGGCGTTCGCGCGGACCGCGGCGGCGATCGTCGGGCTGTACAGCGCCAGCATCCCGGAGGACGAGGAGCTGAACGCGAAGGCGATCGACCGCGGGCTGCGGTACCTCCAGCAGTTCATCCCGGGGCGGCAGTTCGGCGCGCGCGAGGTCCCGGCGCAGCACTACTACTACGGCCAGTACTACGCGGCCCTCGCGATGTGGACGGCCGGCGGCGACTACTGGCGCACGTGGTTCCCGGCGGTCCGCGACGAACTGCTCGGCCGCGCCCGGGCCGGTGGCGGCGTCTGGACGGACCAGTTCCACGGCACCGCCTACGCCACCGCGATGAGCCTCATCGTCCTGCAACTGCCGAACAACTACCTGCCCATCCTGCAGAAGTGACAGAGGACAGAGGACAGAGCCACAGGGGACAGAGATCAGGGGGACAGAGCCACAGAAGGACAGAAGGACAGAGAACAAACAGAACCAGAAGGCTGAAGAGCACCGGCGGGTTGTGGCCCTCTGTCCTTCTGTGGCTCTGCTCTGTCTACGGCGCCTGTTCCACCGCGGTGGCGATCACGAACGGCTTCGACAACCCGCTCCGGGTCTGCTGCGCGCCGTACACGTCCACCCGCTTGCCCGCCAGCCGGTCCAGTTCCACGCCCGGGCCGGCGACCACGTACACCTTCACCACGCCCGGCGCCGTCTCCAGCGCGTACGCGGGCCGGCCGGTGCCGTCGGGCGTCAGCGCCGAGCGCCGCAGCGTGCCGATCCCGCTCCACTGCGGACGGCCCTCGCCGT
>JAFKJJ010000003.1 GCA_017306025.1 Planctomycetota bacterium | reverse complement strand
TCCGCGCTCGGGGTGGTCAGGTTCCTCCTGCTGACGTGCCTGCTGTCGGCGAACCTCCGCGCGGTCAACGCGCGGGTCGTGTGCGCCGGGTTCGCGCTCCAGCTCGCGCTCGCGGCGCTCGTCATCCACGCCGACCCGGTCCGCAAGGCGTTCGAGGCGGCCGGCGACCTGGTGAAGCTGTTCGTCGGGTTCAGCCGGGCCGGCGCCGGGCTGGTGTTCGGGCCGCTCGCCTCCGACGGGGCGATGGGGGCCAGGTTCGGCCCCGGCAGCGTGCCGTTCGGCATCATCCTGATGACGACCGTCATCTTCGTGTCCACGGTGTTCACCGTGCTGTACCACCTGCGGGTCCTGCAGGCGGTGGTGTGGGTGTTCGCCAAGCTGATGGTGCTGGTGATGGGCCGGCGGGGCGTGAGCGGGGCCGAGAGCCTGTCGGCCGCGGCGAACGTGTTCATGGGCCAGACGGAGGCGCCGCTCATCGTCAAGCCGTACGTCGGGCGGATGACCCGGTCCGAACTCCTGGCCGTCATGGTCGGCGGGATGGCGACCGTCGCGGGCGGGGTGATGGCGATCTACATCGAGATGGGGGCGGACGCGCGGGCGCTGTTGGCGACGAGCGTGATGGCGGCGCCGTGCGGGCTGTACGTGGCCAAGATCCTCCTCCCGGAGACGGAGGAGCCGCTCACCCGCGGCCGCGTGGCCGTCGCCGACGAGCGCGCCCACGCCAACGTGATCGACGCGGCCACCGGCGGCGCGTCCGAGGGGATGAAGCTGGCGATCAACATCGTCGCCATGCTGATCGCGTTCCTGGCGCTCATCGCGGCCGTCAACCACGGGCTCCGGCAGATCGACGGGCGGCTCTCCCTGGAGGCGCTCTTCGGCGGGCTGTTCGCGCCGGCCGCGGTGCTGATGGGCGTCGCCCCGGCCGACGTGCCCGGGGTGTCCGAGCTGCTCGGGATCAAGCTGGTGGCCAACGAGTTCCTCGCGTTCCAGACCATGACGCAGAACTTCCGGCCGGGGGCCGCGGGCGGGATGGACCCGCGGTCCTACGTGCTCGCCACCTTCGCGCTGACCGGGTTCGCCAACATCGGGTCGATCGGCATCCAGCTCGGCGGGATCGGCGCGATGGCCCCGGAGCGCCGCGCCGACCTCGCCCGGCTCGGCGTGCGGGCCCTCGCCGGCGGGTTCCTCGCGACGCTCATCAACGCGGCCGTCGCCGGGAT
>JAFKJJ010000002.1 GCA_017306025.1 Planctomycetota bacterium | reverse complement strand
ACCGCGAAGTCGAAGTTGGTGGTCCCGCCGTTCCCCTCCGCGTGGCTCACGCCCCCGCCGATCGACACCGACGGCATGCTGTCGTCGTTGACGATCGTCCCCGTCGCCTGCCCCATCGACACCGTCGCCCCCGACCCGCCCGACAGGTTCACCGTGAACGTCTCGTCGTCCTCGTACGCCGTGTCCCCCGTGACCTGCACCGTCACCGTCTTGACCGTTTCGCCGGGTGCGAACGTCAGCGTACCGCTCGCCGACGTGTAGTCGCTCCCCGCCACCGCCGTCCCGTCCGCCGTCGACCAGTTCACCGTCGCCGTTTGCCCGCTCGCGTCGGACAGCGACACCACCGTCCCGTCCGCCGTCGACCAGTTCACCGTCGCCGTTTGCCCGCTCGCGTCGGACAGCGACACCACGAAGTCGAAGTTGGTGGCCCCGCTGTTCCCCTCGCTCTGGCTCACCCCGCCGAACAGCGATACCGACGGCACGCTGTCGTCGTTGACGATCGTCCCGGTGGCTTGCCCCACCGACACGCTGGCACCCGACGGACCCGACAGGTTCACCGTGAACGTCTCGTTCGGCTCGTAAGCCGTATCACCGTTAACACCCACCGTGATGGCCTGGGACGTCTCGCCGGGCGCGAACGTCAGGGTGCCGCTGCCCGACGCATAGTCCGTTCCGGCACTCGCCGTGCCGTCGGCGGTCGCCCAGTTTACCGTCACCGTCTGGCCGCTGGCCTGGGACAGTGACACCGTGAAGTCGAAGGGAGTGGTCCCGCCATCGCCCTCGCTCTGACTCACCCCGCTGATCGACACCGACGGCATGCTGTCGTCGTTGGTGATAGTTCCCGTCGCCTGGCTCACTGATACGCTGGCGTTCGACGAGTTGGACAGGCTGACCGTAAACGTCTCATTGGGTTCGTACGTCGTGTCGCCCGTTACGCTCACCGTTACCGTCTTGGCGGTCTCGCCCGGGGAGAACGTCAGGGTGCCGCTGCCCCACGTGTAGTCGCTCATCGAGTCCGCGGTGCCGTCGGCCGTCGACCAGTCGACCGTGACCGTCTGGCCGCTGGCGGCCGACAGCGACACCGTGAAGTCGAAGTTGGTGGTCCCGCCGTTGCCCTCCGCATGGGTTACCCCGCTGATCGACAGCGTCGGGGCGCTGTCGTCGTTGTGGATGGTGCCGGTGGCCTGTGCGGTCGACAGCATCGCGCCGGTCGCGCCGCTCAGCTCGACCGTGAACGTCTCGTCGTCCTCGGCGGTGGTGTCGCCGGTGACCTGCACGGTAACCGTTTTGGCGGTCTCGCCGGGCGCGAAGGTCAGGGTCCCGCTCGCCGCGGTGTAGTCGCTACCGGCGGTGGCGGTGCCGTCGGCGGTCTGGTAGCCGACGGTGACGGTCTGACCGCTCGGCCCCGAGAGGGTGACCGCGAAGTCGAAGTTGGTGGTCCCGCCGTTCCCCTCCGCGTGGCTCACGCCCCCGCCGATCGACACCGACGGCATGCTGTCGTCGTTGACGATCGTCCCCGTCGCCTGCCCCATCGACACCGTCGCCCCCGACCCGCCCGACAGGTT
>JAFKJJ010000001.1 GCA_017306025.1 Planctomycetota bacterium | reverse complement strand
CGGCCCTGCCAGACGAACCACCCGACCGCCCCGGCCGCCCAGACGGCGACCAGCCATTCGAAGGCCCCGCGCGGCCGGTACCGGTCACACGCCGCGGGCGCCGAGACCGCGGCGTCGACCGGGGCGCGGCTCGCGGTGGCCGCGGGGGGCGAGACGAACACGCGAACCGCCGGCGGCCCCGCCGGCTCCGCCTCCCAGGAGGCGGGCAGTACGGCCAGCGGGACGTCGAACAGGGGCGGCGTCACGAGCTTCAGGAGGACGACCAGCCACACCGCGTGGCGCACGCGCGGGGAGCGGCAGAAGCGCCCGACGGCGAGCGCCGCGAGCGCCAGCAGGGCGGCAACGGCGGCGTTGCTGAGCATCGCGTGGACCACGGTCACGACCGCCCCTCCAGCCGATCCGATCACTTGCGCTTCTTGCCTTCGCCGTCCATCTCGTCGAGCATCTTGCGGAGCGCCTCGCGGTCGTGCGGGGTCAGCTTGGGCGAGCGGACCAGGTGCGTCAGCAGCGGCGCCAGGTCGCCGTCGTAGAGCTCGTCGGCCGCGGCCTGCAGGCGCCGGCCGGCGAGCTCGTCGCGCTTGAGGACGGCGAAGTAGTGGTGCGGCCACTTGGTCCGGTCGCGGCCCACGCATCCCTCCGATTCGAGCCGGTCGAGGAGCTTGCGCACCGTGGCCAGGAGGGCCGGCGCGGTGTTGCCGTACAGCGCCTCGGTCAGCTCCTGGACCGTCGCCGAGGGCCGCTGCCACAGTTCGTTGAGCAGAGACAGTTCCGTGTCCGTGATCTCCCGCGCCGCCCTTCCCATTTCGTCTCGCTCCTGTAACTGTGTTCGACGATACCGGGGGCACGACATTCGGCCGCGAGTCAGGCCAGGCCGAGCCACCGCCGCGCGAACCACTCCGCCGCCAACAATACGATCAGCGTACACAAGAGCCACTCGCGGCTCCAGAGCGGGGTGCGGCGGACGGTCTCCGGCCCGCCCGGGACCGACAGTCCCTTCAGCGCGTCCGTCAGAGCCGCCGCGTCGGGGAGCTCGCGCCCGCCGGTGGACCGGGCGAGTTTCGAGAGGAACTCGCGGTCCGGAAGCGGGTTCTGCTGCTCGTGCGGGTCGCTCAGCACCTGCACGTCGAGCGAGCTGCTGTCGATCTGCGTCGTGCCCTCGTAGGCGGTCAGCTCCAGCTTGAACGCGATCCCCGCGGAGCCGTTCGTCAGCCCCTCGACGAGCGGC
>JAFKJJ010000432.1 GCA_017306025.1 Planctomycetota bacterium | reverse complement strand
TCCCGTATCACAGGTCGTAAGGTCCGAAAGTCGTAAAGTCGAAGACATTGGGTCTCCCCGGTCTTCGACTTTACGACTTTCGGACCTTACGACCTTCGACTCGCTAAGCGACCGGTTCGACGCTGACGCCCAGCGGGTGCCCGCCCTTCTTGACGAGCGGGTCGGCCCCGCACGAGCGGATCTGATCGGCCTTCAGTTCGGCCACTTCCAGCGCCCCGATCCACACCGCGGCCTTCCCCTTCTCGTGTGCCTCCAGCATCAGTTTCACGCACTTCTCGACCGTGTAGCCGAACACCTTCCGGAGCACCGTGACGACGAACTCCATCGTGTTGGTGTCGTCGTTGTGCAGGATGACCGCGTAGGGCGGCTGGCGCCGCGTGCGGGTTTCGGTCTCCTCTGCGGGGAGCACTTCCGGCGTTGGCGTGGCCGTTGCCATAAAATCCGGTCTCTCTCCGGGACGGGCAGAAGACGAAAAAATTATAGACCGCGGGTCGGAAGAGGGGAAGCCGAGAGCGGAGGTCGCTGTGACGGTATTCAATTTTACAGACCGTAGGCGATAGCCCCGGAGTTCCGGACCCGATAAGCCGACCCGCGCCCCGATCGAACGGCCCACTGGCGCGGCAAACCCTGGTCGCAACTGATACAGTGAGGACGGTTCGCACACGTAAGGGCGTGGTCATGTTCCGACGGTGGTGGCCGGTGGCCGCGTTGGCGGTGCTGGTGAGCGGATTCGTACTGTACCGCTCGGGCTGGTGGCGCGCGGGGGAGATCGCCAAGCCGTTGCCGGTGCCGGGCGGCGACCTGGAGGTCGCGTTCCTGCACATCCCCACCTCCGGCGAGACGTGGGAAAACTTCGTGTGGGGGCTGAAGCGCGCCGAAATGGGCACCGAAGGCGCCCCGGCCGGGCTCCGCGTGGACGACTCCGGCGCGTTCCCGGACCGGACCACCGCGGTACCGGAGGTGGTCATCTCGCGCGACGGGTTCGTCGGCAAACTTCGCGTGCGCTGGTACAAGGTGACCAACTACGCCCCGACCGACGCGTGGGTGAAGGCCCTGGCCGCTCGGAGCCCGGCCCCGGTAGCGGTCGTCGGCGGGTGGTCGAGCGACCGCGCGCGGGAGCTCGCCGAGGCGCTGGCCGCGACCGTCTGGCCCGGCCAGAAGCCGCTGTTCCTGATGGCCACCGCGACCGCCGACGCGGTGTACCCCGACGAGGACAACTACGCCCCGGAC
>JAFKJJ010000299.1 GCA_017306025.1 Planctomycetota bacterium | reverse complement strand
GCGGCCCGTCCGGCTTCTCCTCGGCGAGCGCGCGGGCGAAGATCGGACTTTCGAGCACCTTCAGCCGCAGGAACAGCCCGACCGCGGTCAGCACCCCGCCGAGCAGGAACGGCACCCGCCACCCCCACGCCAGGAAGTCGGCGTCGGGGAGCTGTGTCACCAGCCCGAACGCGCCGGTCGCCAGGAGCAGCCCGACCGGCGCGCCGGCCTGCACCCAGCTCGCCGAGAACCCGCGCCACCGCCGGTCGCCGCGCTCCGCGATCATCAGCACCGCGCCGGCCCACTCGCCGCCCACGCCCAGGCCCTGCACGAACCGCAGCAGCACGAGCAGCACCGGCGCCAGCGCCCCGGCCGCGTCGTGGGTCGGCAGGAGCCCGATGCCGAACGTGGAGAGCCCCACGAGCACGAGCGTCGTCACGAGCGCCGATTTGCGGCCGAAGCGGTCGCCGTAGTGCCCGAACAGCACCCCGCCGAACGGCCGGGCGACGAACCCGACCGCGTACGTACCGAACGCGGCCATCGTGCCCGTGACCGGATCGACCGTCGGGAAGAACAGTCGGTTGAAGACGAGCGCCGCGGCGGTGCCGTAGAGGAAGAAGTCGTACCACTCGATCGCGGTGCCGACGAAGCTGGCCGCGACCACGCGGGCGACGGACGCGGGCGGTTCGGGGGCGGTGCTCATTGCTCGGCGCCGGAGGGGAACGGTCCGACGTCAGCCTACGCGCGTGCCGCGCGCGACTCAACTCTTTCCCCGAACCCGGCGCGTCGGTAAGCTCGCGTCCGCCCGCAGCACCCGCACGGGCGCAGCGGGGCGCTCACTCCGCGAACGCGACGCCCCTGGTGACCCCGTCTTCCAGAATGAACAGCGCCGGCGAGATCGGCGCGTGACCGTAAGAAGCGTCGTTGTAGGTGCGCAACGTCAGCCGGACGAACAGGTCCATCTCCTCGTCGGGGAGGCCGTCGCGGGTCGCCATCAGGCACGTCCGGCGCGGGGCGGTCACGAAGATCCGGTCCGCTTCGAGCAGGTCGTGACACGCCCGCATCGCGACCGGGTCGAGCACCTTCTCGGCCGAGAAGTCGTTGCCGGAGCTGGTCGCGAACCGCAGCCCCTGCACGTCGCCCAGTTCCCACGGGTAATCGAGTTTCGCGAGGTTCGCCAGCGCCTCCGCGTACATCGCCCCGGCGTCGGGGCACTCGTCGCGCGGCACGAACCGGTAGGTGCGGTCCGCGTTGTACCCGAACGCGACGATCGGCACGCCGGGTACCTGGTCCGTGATGGGCCGGTGCGCGACGAGTTCCCTGTGCGGCCAGTCGTGCGGCTTCAGCAGCGGGTAGACGTCCATCGCTCCTCCTACGTGCGCCGCCGGCACCGACCGGACGGTTCACGGCGCGTAGCGGGTGAACGTGCCGCCGTTCTGATCGGCGATCTGCTTGAGCAGGCCCTCCGCGGCCGCGGCCTTGGACGGGGCCGGCCCCTTCGCCGCCGCGAACAGGATGGTGTTCACCACCGACTTCCGCGGGGCGCCGTTCAGCCCGGCCACCTTCCCCGGCACGGCGGCGGCGAACTGGCCGTCGGTCATGAAGAAGATCACGTCGGGCGGCGGGTCGAGCCCGAACGCGGCCTCGAACGCCGGGACCGGTAACGTGCCCAACCGGGTGCCGAGCCCCTTGACCCACGCCTTCACCTTCCCGGTCTCGGGCGCGCCGGCCCGGAGCCACGTCGGGTGCGGCATCGGCTCGGGCCGCGCGTTGAACGCGAACACGTAGTACTCGGCGTCCGGGTTCAGGTCGTCGAGCGTCTTGAGCAGTTGCGTCTTGAGGTCGGCGAGCTTCGCCCCGCGCATGCTGTCGGAGCTGTCGGCGATGATGCAGAACCGCCGCCCCCGCCCCTGGCTGCCGAGGAACGTGGCCTGGTACTGCGTGAGGACCGTCGGGGCCGGCGTCACGGGCTGAACTCCCGAACCGCCCGGCCCCGACGCCCCCGGTTGCTTCCCGCCGGGTTGTGCCCCGTTGGGCGGTTTCGTGTCGGGCCGTTGGCCGTCGTCGGGACCGGTCGGCGCCTTCAGCGACGTCCCCGAGAACGCGCCCGAGGGGGGCGACGGCTCCGGGTCCGTCTTCGCGACCTCCGCGGGCTGGCGGACCGCAAGCACGACACCGGCCACCCCGACCAGAAGCAGCGCCGCGACCCCGGCGAGGACGCCGATCAGGACGCGCTTGTCGGGACCCGTGTGTTCCGATTCGGGGTCGAAATCCGGTTCCGGTTTGGCGGGCGGCACCGGGGTCGGTGCCGCGGCCGCGCCGGCGGGAAGCGGCGAAGGACCGGGGACCTTGATCGTCGCGTCGCACTGCGGGCACTCGAACCGATCGCCCGCCCGATCGTCGCCGAGCGTGAGGCGGGTGTTGCAGGCCGAACACGTCACAACGATGGCCACAGGGCGCCCTCCGCCGCGAAACCCGGAACCGTTTGCGCCGGCGCGAGCCGTCCCGCCCGGGCGGGACGGCTCGCTCACAAACAGGTTGGATTTTCCGCGGGGACGGCCGTCCGGTCAAGGCGCGGTCGCGGCAAAACGGCCGCGGGTGGGAACCGCCGGCCGCGGTGCTACTTCTTCCGCTTGAGGATCATCAGGAAGTTGCCGTTGTTGCTGCGGAACTCGGTGGGACGTTCGCCGCGCTGCCTGTTGTCCACGCACCACTTGAGGGTGTCGCCGTCGAGTTCGTAGACGCCCAGATACGTCTTGTCGCGCTTCGCGGGCGGCACGACCCCGGTCGCGTCCAGGGTTTTGAGCGACTTCGTCGGGTCGATCTTGAACGTGCCGCTGCCCATGTCCTTGTTGTTCTTCAGGTCGACGGCGGTCATCTTGTCGCCGGTGACGGTGATCCGCAACTGGTACGGCCCGCGGTCGGCCCGCTCGCCCTTTCCTTCGACGACGAACCCTTCCCAGACCCCTTCGAGCTTCTTCATTTCCGCTTTGGGGTCCGGCTTCTTCGGCTCCTGGGCGGGCGCGCCCGAACCGAGCAACAAACACAGGGCGAGGGCGGCACGCATGGCGACCTCTCACGGTTGGGGGACGGTAAACCTCCCGTACAAGAGATGAAATGTCGAGCCGACCGACGGTCTTTCACGTTCCCGCTGCCCGAACCGCTTTTACAGATGGTCCTGCAGTTCCTCCCGCAGCGCGCGCAGTGAGAGGGTCATGTCCTTGATGAAGTAGCCGAGCGACGCCACCAGGGTCGCCAGGCTCAGGACGAACAGGACCACGACCAGGCGGTGCAGGTTCACGCCGGCGAGGTAGTGTACGAACAGCGCGACGACCAACAGGACCGCCACCAGCACGCTCGCCAGGGCGAAGCCCGTGGCGTAGAGCAGGAGGCGCGAGCGCCGGTAGAGGATGCGGATCTGCTTGACGAGCCGCACGCGGTGGGCCTCGTCCGCGCCGGCCCACTGCGCCGCGAGGCCCCGCGCCCGGTCCGCCGTGCGGCCGAACCGGTTCGTCATCGAGAGCACGAGCAGCCCGACGCCGGAAATCAGCGCGACGGGAGAGATCGCCGTTTGCAGGACGAGGACGAACGGGTCGGTAGCCGGGAGCGTCATCGTCGCACAGTAATCGATCGACCGGCCGCGGGCAACGCGACCTCAATTCGGCCCGCGCGGGGCGCGCCCTCCCGTGACGAGCTCGACGAGTATTCCGCCGCCCGCGCCGCCGAACAGGTAACCCGCGCCCGCGCCGAGCAGGGCGCCGGGGAGGCGGGCGCCGGCGTGCCCCGCGACGCCGCCGAGAACGGCCGCGAGGACGGCGAGGAGCGCCACGAAGAACAGTTTAAAGAACGCGTCGCGCGGGAAGAGGTCGACCGCCACCCGGGAGTGGGCGGACCGGCCCAGCAGCGATTCGAGACCGATCTCGACGAACAGCACGAAGAAGAAGACGAAGGGCGCCGCCAGCCCCCACGCCGCCGCCGCGAGGAAGCGCGGGCCGTGCGGTCGTGGTTCGGGGCGCTCGTCGGGTGCCGGTGCGGCGCGCGGCCGCCCCGGCGCGGGCCGGCCCGCGCGTTCCGGGCGCTCCTCCGCGACCGGGACCGGAGCCGGGGTGCCGAGCGCGCCGCCGCACTTCGGACACCGCGTGCCCCGCGCCGCGGCCTCGTCCCGAACCAGAATGCGGTGGCCGCAGCCTTCACAAGCGCCAGCGATCATCGGTGCTCGGACCTCAACGGGTGTCATGGCGGGGTTCACTTCGCCGCGGGCGGTACCCCGTCCCCTTTCGCCGGGTCGGTTCCCGGTACGGGATTCCGAAAAGCCGCGGGGCCGGAGCCGGTGCGGGTCTTCCTCCTCGCAGCGCCCCGCAGCAGGCCGGCCGGGACCAGCGCCAGAAGGGCCGCCGCGACCGCGCACCCCAGCACTCCCGGTGCGAACGCCCCCTTGCCCGCGAGCCCGCGCGACGCCCCGAGGCTGCCGAAGAGGGCCGCGCCCGCGACCGCCGCCCAGAACAGCGTCGCGCCGACGTCGACGTCCTCCTCGATCCCCAGCGCGTCGTTGACGACCGTCCGGCGCGTGGTCCGCCAGAGCGCGGCGAGGAACAGGAACGCTCCGCCCGCGAGCCCACAGACCGCCCCGCCCGCCAGACGATCGAGCACGTTGGCGGGGGCGCGTTCGACGGCCCAGCCGCCGCACGCGCCCCCGGCGCCCGTGGAGACGGCGACCAGAACGGTCGCGCCGAGCGAGGCCCAGAACGCCACCCATTTCTGTTTGCGGGCGCGGGCGCGGCCGCCGCGCCGCTTGCGGTCCTGAAACGTGTCGGTCAGGCCGGAAAACGGATCGCCGGACATAGCCCCCCAGACGGCCCTCGCAACCGACTCACTTCGCCGCGGGCAGCGCCACTTCCACTTCCGCCTCGAACCCCAGCGCCGGGTCGCCGCGCCCGACCAGCGTCTTCGTCAGCGTCGCGATCGTGCGCGGCGCGGCGCCCGCGTAGAGCGTCTTGCCGCCGTGCTTCACCTCGACCGGCTTGTCCAGGTCCGCCGTCCGGTCGTCGAACCGCACCAGCAACCTCGTGACCTTTTCGGCGGTCGTGATGTCGATCAGCTGCCCCGCGCGCGTCGCGATCACGAGCGAATCGCCCTTCGCCTCGCCCGCCGGTACCGCGAGCCAGTACGAACGGTCGTGCGGCGTGCCGGTCTGCTTCCACACCACCTTTTCGGGCACCGGGTTGCGCGTGAACTTCGCCATCCACGGCAGCGCGACCTTGTCCTCCAGGTTCATCCAGTGCCCCTTGCCCTCGTGGATCTTCACGAAGTGCTCGTACCCCTTCGGGTCGTCCTTCCGGAGCTTGTCGAGCCGCTCGCCGTACTCCCGGCCGACCTTATTACGGTTGTAGGCGCCATCTTTTTCGCCGACTTGTAGCGCGAACGGCACGTTCCGCAGCGACAGGAGCGACACCCCGTTGGGGTGCCCCGCCATCATCGCCGCGGCCGCCCAGTGGTCGGCCATCCGCGGGGCGATCTGGTACACGCCGTCGCCGCCGGCCGAGTAGCCGAGCACGTACACCCGGTTCGGGTTCACGTCCTCGAACACGATGAGGTCCTCGATGAGCCGGGTGAACATGCGGTCGATGTGCGGCCCGTGCCAGAGGTCCCACGTGTTCGTGGGGGCGCGCGGCGCGAGATAGATGCCCTCCTCAATCTTGTAGAGCCGCTGCTGCTTCGCCCACTGGCTGTCGTTGAGCCCCTTCGTCGCCTGGCCGCCGCCGTGCAGCGAGATGTAAAGGCTCCGCCCGTCCTTCGGCTTCGCGCCGAACGTGTCGTAGGCGAACGCCATTTCCAGTTCGCCGTCCTGGATCAGCCAGCCCCGGACCTCCGCGACGCGGTCCTTCTTGATGCGCGCGACGTGCGCCTTCCACAACAACTCGCGTGCGGTCAGGGAGTCGGCTTTGGTCAGCGGGATCTTCGCGAACGGCTTGTCGACCAGTTCCGCGAGCGCCGCGGGGTTCGCGTCGAGCGCGGCGCGCAGTTCCTTGAGCGCGGACGCCGACTTGGCCTCTTCCGCCTTCACGTCCGGCGCGGCGGCCCGCGCGTAGCGGTCGGTGACGTTCTCCCCGGGCACGGTCCGGTTGTTCGCGGCCCACACCAGCGGGAAGTGCTGCTTCGTCTTCTTGAAGCTGGTCGCGTAGATCGCGTGCTCGGGAACGTCCTTCTTGGCCTGCGACGCGGCGCCGACGAACCACCCGCGGTCCAGGCCGTTCGGGTCCGGCTCACAGGCCCCGGTGAAGTGCCAGCCCTTGTCCCAGATCTCGACCCAGGTGTGGTTCCCGCGCTTGTCGACCCACAGCGGCGTTCCCACCAGCCGCGCCGGGATGCACACCGACCGGGCCGCGTCGCTCAGCACGATGGAGAGTCCGGTACAGCTCGCCTTCCCCTGCTCGATCGACTCTTTCGGACTCTGGTTCGGCGCCCGGCGCTGTGTGGAGTAGCCGAGTTTCAGCTTCGCGAACAGCTCCTTGTTGAGCTTCTGCACCGCCTCGGTGGGCGTCTTGCAGTCCTTCACCATCGGCAGACACATCTCGTAGAACTCTTTGCGCCACGCGTCGCGCTTCTCGTCCACGTTCGCATACGGCAGCACGTCGTTGAGGAAGAGTTCCTCCGGTACGTCCTTGCCCCACGGCAGTTCGCGCCGCGCCTTGTATGCCAGGTCGCAGTTCGTCAGCAGGAACTCGGCCTTGAGCGACGCGAGGTCGGCGTCGGGCATGTTCTCGACCAGGAACGCCATCCCCTTCCGCTGGTCCTTCGGCACGTCGACGAGCGCCTTCTCCAACTCTTTGCGGTTGTCCTTCGCGCCCTTGAGGGCCTCCTCGACGTCGTCGGACCACCACCGCGGCTCGGCCGCGAGCGCGGGCGAGCCGATGACGAGCGCACAGAACGCGCAAAGCGTGCGGATTGCCACGAGAACGCCTCTCGGAACGAGGAAACAGTTGAGCGGCATTCTAGCACACTCGCGAACGACGGGCGAAACGGGTACGATGTGGCCACATCAGCGGAGGCGGTCGTGATGCGCGTTCTGGGCTCTCGCGTCCTCATCACCGGCGCCGGGCGCGGGCTGGGGTTTGCCATTGCGTCGGCGTTCGCGGGGGCCGGGGCAAAGGTCGTCGTCACGGACCTCGACGCGGACCGCGTAAGGGACGCGGCCGCGAAGCTGCCCGGCGCGTGCGGGTACGCGCTCGATGTCACGTGCCCCGAACAGATCGCGGATGTGCGCGCGCGGCTGGCGGCCGAGCACGGCCCGATCGACGTGCTGGTGAACAACGCGGGCGTCGTCTTCGGCGGCCCGTTCCTCGACGTGCCGATCGGCAAGCACCAGGCGACCGTGAACGTGAACCTCTCCGGCGTGCTGGCGGTGACACACGCCTTCCTCCCGGACCTGCTCGCGCGGCCCGCGGGGCACCTGGTGAACGTCGCGAGCGCCTCGGCGGTGATCGCGCTGCCGAACGCCACGACCTACGCCGCGACCAAGTGGGCCGTGCTCGGCTTCACCGAATCGCTGCAAGAGGAGTTGCGGCTGCTCGGGCGCCGGAACGTCGTGGTCACCGCGGTCTGCCCCGGCTACATCACGACGGGCCTGTTCGACGGCGCCGACCCGGGCGCGCTGGCCGGCTGGCTCACGCCGGAGAAGGTCGCGGGCGCGGTGGTGCGGGCGGTGCAGGCGCGGCGCGAGTTCGTGATGCTCCCGTTCGTGCTGCGGGCGATGTACGGGCTGTGCGCCGGCCTCCCGCGGACGTGGTACAAGGGGCTCTGCCGCGCGCTGGGCGTGTCGCGGAGCATGAGCGGCTGGCAGGGACACGGGCCGCCCACCGCGTAGCTCATATAAAGGCACGAACCACCGAACGATTCTCCCGCGAGGACCCCGTCATGCGGCTTTCGCCCGCGCTCGCCGTTCTCCTCCTGCTCGCCCCCGGGGCCGCCCGCGCCGCGGACGACCGGCCGAAGGTCGGCGACACGGTCGGCAAGCTCAAGTTCACCGACACGCGGTCGCTGCCCCGCACGCTCGACGACTTCGGCAAGAAGAAGGCCGTCGTGCTCGTGTTCACCAACACGACCTGTCCGGTCGCACAGAAGTACCTGCCCGTCCTCCAGGCGCTCGAAAAGGAGTACCGCGACAAGGACGTGCAGTTCGTGAACGTGAACGCGGCCGACGAGGACACGGTGATCGCGCTGGCGACGCAGTCCGTGCGGTACGACGTCGAGTTCCCGTGCGTGAAGGACTTCGGCGGGACGTGCGCCCGCGCGCTGGGCGTCACCCGGACGCCCGAAGCCGTCGTGCTCGACGCGAGCCGGCGCATCAGCTACCGCGGGAGGATCGACGACCAGTTCCGGCTCGGCGGTGCCCGAAAAGAGCCGACCGCGTGCGAGCTGAGGGACGCGATCGACGCCGTGCTCGCCGGGAAGAAGCCGGCGGTACCCGAGACCGAAGTGGACGGCTGCCCGATCACGTTCGCGAAGCCGCGGCCGGCGCGGGACGTCAACTTCGCCGAGCACGTCGCGCCGATTCTTCAGAAGCACTGTTGGGAGTGCCACAAGGCGGGCGGGTCGGCCCCCTTCGCGCTGACCACGCACAAGCAGGCCGCGGCGCGGGCCGACGCGATCGCGGAGACGATCACCGACCAGCGGATGCCGCCCTGGTTCGCCAGCCACGAGTTCGGGCCGTTCATCAACCGCCGCGGCCTGACCGACGAGGAGCGCTCTACCGTTGCCGATTGGGTCAAGTCGGGCGCCCCGGCCGGCGACTTGACGAAGACCCCGGCCCCGCCGCCGGAGCCGAAGAGCAGGTGGCTCATCGGCACGCCCGACCT
Organism: Planctomycetota bacterium; assembly: GCA_017306025.1. Lineage (GTDB taxonomy): Bacteria > Planctomycetota > Planctomycetia > Gemmatales > Gemmataceae > Gemmata. The sequence goes on along the minus strand of JAFKJJ010000299.1, from coordinate 32 downwards.
GACCCTCGACACGACGGAGTTCGACCTGCCCG
>JAFKJJ010000298.1 GCA_017306025.1 Planctomycetota bacterium | reverse complement strand
ACACTAGTTCCGAGTGCGCATTCTGTGGGCCAAAGAACCGGGGCGAGCGAGCTGTCGCCCCAGTTTGTACTGCCGCGCGGGACGGCGTCAATAGCGGCGCCCGCCGCCACCGCCGCCGTAGCCGCCGCCACCCCCGCGGCCGCCACCGCCACCACCGCCCTCTTTCGGGCGGGCCTCGTTCACCGTCAGCGGGCGGCCCTCGATCACCTGCCCGTGCATCCCGGTGATCGCCGCCTGGGCCTCCTGATCGGTCCCCATCTCGACGAACCCGAACCCCTTCGACCGGCCCGTGTCGCGGTCCATGATGACCTGAGCCGACACGACGGTCCCGTACGGGGAGAACAGCTCCTGCAACTGGGCGTCGTTGACCCCCCAGCTCAGGTTGCCGACGTACAACTTCTTGCCCACGACGAACTCCCGCGGCCCGGTCCCGGCCGCATCTGAGGAATCAGCTTCCCGCCCGGACCGGCGGGCGGGGGACGTACGAACGGGCGGAGTGGATCTCCGCCGGTGACACCTGTCGGTACGGACGGGGCAGCGAGCGTTCGGCGTCGGCCGACGGGATGACGGACCCCGTCGAGTGTGGTAGACTCTAACAGGGCGCGCCGCGCCCGTCGCTAACATTTTTTGCGGATTGTTGCCGAATCCCTCAGAGCGGCGGCCACTGGTTGTCCGACCCCTCGCGCTCGATCTGCTTCACCTGCTCCTCGGTCACCGAAAACTGACGGGCCACGGCCGCGCGGGAGTCTGCGACGCTCTGCCCGCCGTCCTGGGCCTCGACCACGGCCTTGAATATCATCTGACGTCGTTCGACGGGGATCTCGTTGGCTGGTTCGGACACGGGACGCCCTCAACTGTACGGTGGGCAATACAATACCAACACATCCTATGAGGCTAATCCGAACGGGCGCGAAATTCGCGCAACGTTCGCGAACCCGGCGCCGCTCCACGAGCACCACCGATGCCGCTCCGCGAACTCGCCTTTGACGTCACGCCGGACACCCTCCCGGTGGACGCGGCCGAGTTCATCCGCGAGGCCGAGGACCGCATCGACCGGTTCCAGTCGGAGTGCCGCGTGCCGGCGTTCGTGCCGTGCGACTACCGGGCGGCGTTCGGGGTGCTCCGGACGTTGTCCGACGGCGCGCTGACCCGCGGGAGGCGGTTCTGCGAGTGGGGCAGCGGGTTCGGGGTGGTCGTCGGGCTCGCGGCGCTCCTCGACTTCGACGCGTGCGGCATCGAGATCGAAGAGTTGCTCGTCGCGGAGGCGCGGAAACTGGCCGAGGATTTCGGCTTGCCGGTGGAGTTCGTACAGGGAAGTTTCGTGCCGCCCGGGGCGGAGGACCGCGTCCACGCGAGCGGCACGTACTCGTGGCTCACCACCGAGGGCGATTACGCCTACGACGACCTCGACCTGGAGGTCCGCGACCTGGACGTCGTGTTCGCCTACCCCTGGCCGGACGAAGAGGTGGTGGTGTGCGACCTGTTCGACCGCTACGCGGGCGTCGGCGCGATTCTGGCCACCTATCACGGCAGCGGCGAGTTCCGGCTCAAGCGGAAGGTGTCCGCGCGGAAGCGCCGGCGCGGGTGAAAATTCGCACCGACCCTTGACGGATCGGATTCGGAAGGGTAAACATGGCATTTTGACGCCGGCGGAATACCGAATCAGCCGTCGTCTTCTATACTGACGTTACCTTTAACACAGAGCCGAGAACCGGCTCGCACCACGGGAGAGCGAATGGGTTTGCGGATGCGCGTTCACGAGCGGGAGCCGATCGGCGCCGCGCTGCGTCGGTTCAAGAAGTTGATCGAGCGGAGCGGGATGAAGGGCGAACTGCGCGCCCACGAGTACTACGAGAAGCCGTGTGAGGCGCGCCGCCGCAAGGAAGCTCGTCGCAAGAACGCGATCCGGAAGGCCGCGAGCATGCCCCGCACCTGACCTCTGTCGGTCCGAGCGGTCCGAGAACTTCCGAAACGCCAGAAGCCCGCATCTGCGGGCTTCTGGCGTTTTCGCGCCGAAACTCGCTTGTGGTTGCCATTCCTTCGCTGTGGTATCATCGGCCGCTCGCCCAACGTCCCTCCCACGGAACCCCTCCATGCGTACCGCCCTCACACTGCTGCTCGCCGTTGCGACGAGTGTCGCACTCGCTCAAGAGAAGAAGGACCCGCCCAAGAAGGACGCGCCGAAGAAGGTAGCTCCGGTCGTCAAGCCCCGCGAGGGCAAGAGCGAGACCATCAAGTTGTTCGACGGCAAGTCCCTCGACGGCTGGGAAGGGTACTCCGACCTGTGGAGCGTCAAGGACGGCGTGATCGTCGGGAAGAACACCGACCCGGTGAAGGTCAGCACGTACCTGCTGACGAAGAACAAGTACTCCGACTTCCGGCTCACGTTCGCTTCGAAGCTGGTGCAGTCCGAGATGCACTCGGGCGTTGCGTTCTGGTGGACGGTGAAGCCGGAAGTGAGCAAGGACCCGGAGAAGGACCGCACGAAGTACACCTACGCGGGCCACCTGGTGATGTTCCCGTCCGGCTACGGGCTGTACGACCTGTTCGGCCGCAACGGGCTCGGCGTGGACGGCGGGCCGGCGAAGAAGGTCGGCAAGCAGCACGACTGGAACGACATCGAGATTCTGGCGCAGGGGAACCGCATCCGGGTGGCGATCAACGGCGCCGCGGTAGTGGACTGGCGCGACCCGGAGCCGGAGCGCATCAAGGAGGGGCCGATCGGCCTTCAACTGCACTCGAACAAGGAGGCGCAGGAGGTCCACTTCAAGGGGCTGGTGCTCGAAACCTTCCCGAAGGAAGACAAGTTGCTGACCGTGAAGTGATCCACACAACCGACAACGGCCCCGATGTTTCGGGGCCGTTCGCGTTTCGGCCGTTACTCGTCGGACCCGCCGGCGCGGGTGACGAAATACAGGAGCGTCAGGATCGAGGTGAGCGTCGCCGCGACGTAGGTCAGTGCGGCCGCGTTCAGGACGCGCGCCACCTCGCCTTCTTCCTCGCGGGCGATCAGGCCGTTGGCGAGCAGTTCCGCCCGTGCCCGTCGGCTCGCGTCGAACTCCACCGGCAGGTTCACCAACTGGAACAGCACGGTCGCGGAGAACACCGCGATGCCCGCCCACACCAGCCCGGACAGCGCGAACACCAGCCCGATCGCGATCATGATCCAGCCGACCGACCCGCCGAGGTTCGCGAGCGGAACCAGCCCGTTGCGGAGGCTCAACAGCGGGTAGCGCTTCGCGTCCTGGATCGCGTGGCCGACCTCGTGTGCCGCGATACCCAGCGACGCCAGCGACCGCCCCTCGTACACGTCCGGGCTGAGCCGCAGCACCTTCTCGTCGGGCGAGTAGTGGTCGCTCAGTTGGCCCGGTACGGGTTCAACCTCCACCGTGCGGATGTCGTTGGCGCGGAGGAGGGCCTGCGCGGTCTCGGCACCGGAAATCCCGCTGGCGGCGGGCACGTGGCTCGCGTGCTGAAAAGCGCTCGTGACGCGCCACTGCGCCAACAGCGCGAGCAGCACACCGGGGGCGAGAAACAGCAGGTAAAGCGGATCGAAGAACATCTATGTATCTCCTGGGCGGAATAACTCACCGAGTTAGAGGGCCTTCCCCTCCAGGAGATTCGCCGAATCGCCCCGCGGCTTTTCGCTACTTCGCGGGCTTCGTCAGCACCTCGTCGAACAGCTTGTACGCCAGTTCGCGCATCGCGGGCGGGAAGTCGTGGCCACCGTCGGGGTGTTCCATCCGCAGGTTGTCCGGCTTCCCGTACAGCTTGAACACCTCCTTTGCGGCCTTCACGACCCGGTCGACGCTGTCCGCCTTGAAGTTGCTGTCCTCCTTCGACGCGCTGATGAAGACGTGACGCGGGGCGAGCGCGCCGATCATTTCGTGGAAGTCGAACGGGATGTCGGCCAGTTTCCCCTTGTAGTTCGCGAGCTTCGGCATGTACCGCGTCTGGCACCAGCCCTTTTCGAGCACCCAGTTCTTCTCGTCGCCGCCGTAGTAATCGAGGTACGAGTCCAGCCCGCAGCTCGAAACGATCACCTTCAGCCGGTCGTCGAACACGGCGGTGTAAACGGAGTTGTGCCCGCCGAGCGAGTGGCCGATGGCCCCGGCGTTCTTCACGTCCGCGAACGGCAGCGACTCCAGGTAATCGAGCCCGCGCATGTTATCCCAGACGGCCTTGAGCGTGCCGGACTCCCAGCCGAGCTTCTTGAGGTCGGGCTGGTACTTCGCCAGGAGAGGGTAGTTCGGGGCGAGGCACACGTACCCGCGCTCGGCCAGTTCCAGTGCGATCCCCCGGTTCGGGATCTTGCCGAACCCGACAACGACCCCGTGCCCGACGACGTTGTTCGTGCCGTGCAGGCACAGCGCCACCGGCGCCTTGCGGTTGCCCTTCAGCACGTCCTTCGGAACGAGCAGGTACGCCGGAACGCGCGACCCGGGCTCCGACGCGTACGTGACGAGCCGGCGCACGTACTTGCCGCAATCGACCTCGTCCTCTTCGTCCTTCGGTTCGAGCTTGCACCGCTTCTCCGCACCGGGCAGCTTGCCCATCACCGATTCCATCCCGCGGACGACCTCGGCACGGCGTTTGGCCCAGTCCTCGACGGTCTTTACCTCGCGCGGCTTGCCGTCGGCGCCGCGGTACAGCAGGAGGTTGTCGCGCGGCAGGCGCGCCGGCGCGGGCGGTTCGGCGCGGAGGCGCGATGCAAAGGGAGAAGCGAGCGACGCGGCGAGGAACGTTCGGCGGTTCATGACGGTACCGTGGGGAACGCGGACTACTTCAAACAGCACGCCGGGGCGATAAGTTGGTCTAGGTTCGCCACTCTACCACAGGAGCCGTCATGTCGGACAAGCGTTTGGCCGGGAAGGTCGCCCTGATCACCGGTGCGTCCCGCGGGATCGGCGCGGCGATCGCCACGCGGTTCGCCGCCGACGGCGCAAAGGTCGTCGTCAACTACGCGCACAGCGAGGGAGAAGCGAACAAGGTGGTCGCCGCCATCGCCGCGGCCGGCGGGCAGGCGGTCGCCGCGAAGGCCAACATGGGCAACCCGGCCGAGATCCCCGGCCTGTTCGCGGCCACGATCAAGGCGTTCGGCAAGCTCGACATCCTTGTGAACAACGCCGCGATCATGCAGCGCCTGTTTCTGCCGGAGGTGACCGCCGAGACGATCGACGCGCACTTCAATGTGAACGTTCGCGGCTACCTGTTGGCGTGCAAGTACGCGGCGGAGCACATGACGAACGGCGGGTGCATCATCAACGTCGCCAGTGCGATCAGCCGCATGGCGTACCCCGGCGCGGTCGTCTACACCGCGACGAAGGGTGCGGTGGACGTGATGAGTCGGGTGCTCGCGACCGAACTGGGGCCGAAGGGGATTCGCGTGAACGTGCTGGCGCCCGGCTCGACGCGGACCGACATGAACAGCGAGAAGAGCGGCAAGACGAAGGAGGAGGAGAAGCAGGAGATCGCCGCGACCGCCCTGCGTCGGATCGGCGAGCCGGAGGACATCGCCGACGCCGCGTCGCTGCTCGCTTCCGACGACGCCCGGTGGATCACCGGCGCGTGGCTCGACGCGTCCGGCGGCATCCGGTTGTAATGTGGTCCGGTCACTCCGTGACCGGTCTTCGGTCGGATTCCGGTCACGGAGTGACCGGACCACACGAGAAGGCACGGTATGAGCGGCCACGTGTTCATCGTTCGCGGCGACCTTCGGCGCATCGCGTGCGACGCGTGGCTGATCCCGTGTAGCCGCAAGGCCCGGCCCGGCTACGAGTGGTTCCCCGACGGCTACACCGGTCCGCGCTTCGGGAACCCGTTCGCCGACGACGGCCCGCGCGCTCAGCCGCTGCTCCCGGCCGAGCCGGGCCGCCCGCGCCCGTGGCTCGGCTGGATCGGCCGCGGCGCGATGCCGGTGTCGTGGTTCACCGACGGCGCCGTCGAGTTCCTCGAAGCCGCCGCCCGCGCGATCACGGAAGAGGGCGCGCCGCCGCTGTTCGGCCGCGCGCGGTCGCTGCTGGCGCTGCCGGTCGTCGGCACGGGGATGGGCGGCGGGGCGGCCCGTGCCGGCGAGATCGTTCAGGAGCTTTTGCCGCGCCTCGAAGCGTTCGTATCGCGGACGTTTCCGGGCGGGCGCCGGTTCGACGTCGCGCTCGTGTGCTGGGATGCGGCCAGCCACGCCGCGGCACAGGCGGAGCGCGTCCGCCGCGCGCCGTGGCCGCCGGACCTCACGCCCGAACTCCGGCGCGAGGCCGAAACGCTCGCGGGCTATGCGCTCCGCGGCGAACTGGCGCTGTTCCTCGGCGCCGGCGTGAGCATGGCGGCGGGCCTGCCGAGCTGGGGCGGGCTGCTCGAACTGCTCGCGGCACAGGCCGGGATGTCGCGCGAGGAGCGGACCGCGCTGGCCGACCTCCGCAGCGCGCTCGACCAGGCGACCGTCGTCGAGCGGCGCCTGACCGAACAGCGCAAGGAGATCGGCGCCGCGGTGGCGGCCGTGCTCGGCGACCGGCGCCACTACGCGCTGCCGCACGCGCTCCTGGCGGCCCTGCCGGTGCGCGAGGCCGTCACCACCAACTACGACCGCCTGTTCGACGACGCGTGGGCGCTCTCCGACCCGTCCGGGCTGTCGGTCCTGCCCGGCGCGATCAACCCGGACGCGCGGCGGTGGCTGTTGAAGATGCACGGGTGCCTCAGCGACCCGGCCCGCGTCGTGCTGACCCGGTCGAGCTACACGCGCTACGACGAGCGGCTGCCGGCGCTCGCGGGGTTGGTGCAGGCGTTCCTGGTGACGCGGCACGTGCTGTTCGTCGGCTTCTCGCTCGCGGACGACAACTTTCACCGCGTCGTGGACGCGGTACGCCGGCTCCGCGCGGGTGCCCAGCGCCCGGCGCACTTCGGGACGGCGCTGGCGCTCGGCCACGGCGGGCTGGCGGAAGTGCTGTGGGACCGCGACATCCGTCGCGTTCGGATGGACGAGCGAGAGAGGCTCTCCCGGGCGGATGAGGCGGAGGCCGCGCGGCGCCTGGAGATCTTCCTCGACTACCTCGTGTCCCGGACACGGGACTCCGCGCACCTGCTGGTCGGCGCGCGGTTCGATCCGCTGCTGACGCCGGGCGAGCGGGCGCTGCGCGACGCGCTGGCGGGATTCGTGGAGGCGATCACCGGTCCGCACGCGGCCGCGGTGCGCGAGACGGTCGCGTGGCCGCAGGTGGAACGGCTGCTCCGCGGACTGGGGTTCGAGCCGCCGGACGAGTGACGCGGCTACTTCAGGCTCTTCAGCACCACGTCCTTGAAGTGGACCTCCGCGCCCTCCGACTGAAGAGCGATGCGGCCCGACTTGAAGCTACAGTTTTTGCCCTCGTTCACCTTCACACCGTTCACGGCGAAGACGATCTCGGCCCCGCGGCAGGTGATTTCCGCCTCGTTCCACTCGCCGAGCTTCTTCTCCACCGGTTCCTTCGTCTCAATGCGGAAGAAGCGGCGCTCAAGCTTCGGGTCCTGGCGCGCCTTGTCCACATCGAGCTTTGCGTCCGGCGGGTTCGTCAGCAGGAGGTCGCCGGCCCGGCCGCTGAGGAGCTGGGCCTCGATCGACGTGGGCCAGTACTTCTCGTCCTGTACGTGGACCAGGACGCCGCTGTTGCCACCCTTGCCGTCCGCGGGCCAGCGCCACTTCAGCTTCAGCGTGTAGTCGCCGTACTCCCGTTTCGTCACCATGCAGCCGTTCGGCTTGCCCGTGCAGCGGATGACGCCGTCCTTCACGCTCCACGTCTCCTTCGGGTCGGCCCGCTTGCCGTCCTTGTCGGGCTTCACGATGAACGACCAGCCGTCGAGTGATTTACCATCGAATAGCGGGGTGAAGCCGTCGTCCGCGGCCAGTGCGGGGACGGCGAGGGTAAACGTGGCGAGGGAGAGCAGGGTGCGCATGGGTGTGGTTCAGCGGAACAGCTTGGTGATCGGGCTCCCGGTCACGGCGCGGTAGGGGCGATCGGTCGCGTCGGTGTAGTGCGCGTCGGCCGGGATGCCCAGCGCGTGGAACATCGTGGCCGCGAGGTCGCCCGGCGCGGTCGGGTCCGATTGCGGATACGCGGCGATCCGGTCCGACGCTCCGTACACAGAACCGGGCACGACCCCGGCGCCCGCGAGCAGCACCGAGTAGCACGCGGCCCAGTGCTTCCGGCCCGGCGATCCGCGGCCGGCGAAGCTCTTTTCGATCGCAACGAGCGGGGCGCGGCCGAACTCGCCCATCACCACGACCAGCGTCGATGCGAGCAGCCCGCGGGTGTGGAGGTCTTCGAGGAAGCACGAGACGCTCTGATCGAACCGCGGGATCAGGTGCGTCTTCAGCGAGTCGAAAATGTCGTTGTGCGTGTCCCAGCCGTACTCGTCGGTGTCGTCGGGGCGGTCGTCCTGGCCGCGGATGCCGTGGTTGAAGAATACGGTGACGAACGGCACGGCCGCCTCGACCAGCCGGCGCGCCATCAGGCACGCCTGCCCCGAGCGGTGCCGGCCGTAGCGGTCGCGGAGCTTCTCCGGCTCGCGGTCGAGGTCGAGCGCCGCCTGCACGCGCGGCGCGTTCACCAGTTCGAACGCCTTTTGCGCAAGCGGATCGGCCTTCGTGCCGGGGTCGAGCCTGGCGAGCAGATCCCGGCGCGACTTCAGCCGTTCCACCGGCACGTCCGACGGCAGGTCGAGCGACGCGACGAGCCGGTCGGTGTCGGTCACGTCGCCGAGTTCGGCCGGCTCGTACGCACGGCCGAGGAGCCCGCCGTACTGGCCGGGTGCCACCTCCCGCGGCGCGAGCAGCGGGCCGTTCACGTGAACGGCCGTGTGTTGCGTGTCAGAACGGCGCCGAGCGCGGGGAAGTCGGTCGGCCGCGGCGGCGGGTTGGAGGATTTGCGCTGATGGAACTGGCCGGTGAGAGCGAGGTAGCACGCGGAGCCGTGGTCGAGGTCGTCGTGCGTCATCGACCGCAGGACGCAGTAGCGGTCGGCGAGTGCGGCCATTCGCGGCAGGTGCTCGCAGACGCGCAGACCGGGCGTGGTCGTCTGTGTGGTGCCGAACGCGCCGCGGATTTCCTCCGGCGCGTTCGGCTTCGGGTCCCACATGTCGAGCTGGCTCTGTCCGCCGCTCGTGAAGATCACGACGACCGACTTCGCCCGGCCGAAGCCCGGATGCACGCCCGGCGAGCCTCCCGGCCTCGCGCTGGTGTGTGGCGCAAGTACGCCGAGGGCGGCGGGAACGCCGATGCGGAGCCAGTCGCGGCGCGACGGCGGGACGGGGGCAGCGGTTGGAGCGGCAGCGCGGGGCATCACTCTCTTATCACGGTGTGAGCGGCCTTCGGCAAGCGGTTTCTTGCGGTCGCGTCCTTATAATCACCGCATGCTGTTCGACCAGATCACCATCGTCGGCGTCGGGCTGATCGGCGGCTCCGTCGGCCTCGCGGCGAAGGCCCGCGGGGCGGCGCGCCGCGTCGTCGGCGTGGACCGCGACCCGGCCGTCATCGCGAAAGCGGTCGCCGTCGGCGCGATCGACGCGGGCGCGGAACTGACCGACGCTGTGGCGGCCGCGGGGCTGGTCGTCGTCTGCACGCCGGTCGACCGCATCGCGGACGTCCTCCTCGCGGCCGCCCAACACGCGAAACCCGGAACGCTCTTCACCGACGCCGGCAGCACCAAGCGGAACGTCCTCGCGGGCGTCGCGAAGAAGCTGCCGGACCGCTTCCCGTACGTGCCCGCGCACCCGCTCGCGGGCTCCGAGAAGGCCGGACCCGAGCACGGCCGTGCCGACCTGTTCGAGGGGCGCGCGACGGTCGTTCTCGTCGAGAAGTTCAGCGCCGACTGGGACCGAACGGTCGCGGTCGGGCGGTTCTGGGAGGCCCTCGGCTCGCGCGTCGTGCTCATGAACGCCGACGAGCACGACAAGGTGCTCGCGGTCACCAGCCATTTGCCGCACGCCGTGGCGTCGGCGGTCGCGGGCAGCACGCCGAAAGAGTGGCTCAACCTCACGGCCGGCGGGTTCCGCGACGTCACCCGGATCGCGGCCGGCGATCCGCAACTGTGGGCCGCGATCTTCGAGGCCAACCGCGACGCCACGCTCGCGGCGCTCGACTACTTCGCCGCCCGACTCTCCGCATTCCGAACGATGCTCGAAGCCGGCGACCGCGCCGGCCTCGTTCAGTGGCTCACCGAAGGGAAACAGGTGCGCGATGCTCTGGGAACTTGAGATCCGGCCGCTCGGCCGCGACGGCGAACGCGAGCGCGTGTGCGACGAGTTCGACCTGCTCACGCACGCCGAGCGCGGCGGCGATCTGGTCACCGCGAGCGCCCGCGGGTTCCTCCTCGAAGGCGAACTGAGCGACGAGCACCGCGCGCGGCTCGTGAACGAGGTGCTCGTCGACCCGCTGGTCGAGAGCGGCGAGTTCGCCCCCGTCGGGGCGCGCGCGGCCCACGCTTACACCGTGCTCTTGAAACCCGGCGTGATGGACCCCGTCGCACAGACCGTCCTCGACACGCTGAAGTTGCTCGGCATCCCGGCCGCCGCGGTGCGCACGTTCAAGCGATACTTCGGCCCGCCGGAAATCTCCTCGCTCGACCGCGACGTGCTGTTCCGCAAGGTGCTCGCGAACGACGCCATCGAGCAGATCGTGGTCGGGCCGGTGCGGGCCGATCACCTCGCGTTCGGCTCGCCGTACAAGTTCAAACTCGTCACCGTACCGCTCCGCGAATTGGACGACGCACAGCTCGTGAAGCTCAGCAAGGAGAACACGCTCGCGCTGTCGCTCGACGAGATGAGGGCGGTGCAGGCGCACTTCCGCGAACTCGGGCGCGAGCCCACCGACGTCGAGCTCGAAACGATCGCGCAGACGTGGTCCGAACACTGCTCGCACAAGACGCTCAAGGGCGAGATCACGTTCACCGACCACGGCACCGGCACGACACGCGTCTACAAGAACCTGCTCAAAGAGACCGTGTTCGGCGCGACGCAGGAGATCCGCGCCAAACTCGGCGCGGACGACTGGTGCGTGAGCGTGTTCGCGGACAACGCGGGCGTCGTGACGTTCGACGACAACGTTCACATCGCGATCAAGGTCGAGACCCACAACCACCCGTCGGCGATCGAGCCCTACGGCGGCGCGAACACGGGCCTCGGCGGCGTCATCCGCGACCTGCTCGGCACCGGTCTCGGCGCCAAGCCCGTTTGCAACACGGACGTGTTCTGCTTCGCGCCGCCGGACTTCCCGCCCGATCAACTCCCCACGGGCGTGCTCCACCCGCGCCGCGTGATGCAGGGGGTGGTCGCGGGCGTGCGCGACTACGGCAACCGCATGGGCATCCCCACCGTGAACGGTGCGATCCTCTTTGACGAACGGTATCTCGCGAACCCGCTCGTGTTCTGCGGCACGATCGGCACCATTCCGAAGGACAAGGCGTTCAAGAAGGTGAACGCCGGCGACCTCATCGTCGCGGTGGGGGGCCGCACCGGGCGGGACGGCATCCACGGGGCGACGTTCTCCAGCCTCGAACTGACGCACGAGTCGGAAACGGTCAGCGGCGGAGCGGTGCAGATCGGCAACGCGATCACCGAGAAGAAGGTTCAGGACGTCATCCTCCAGGCCCGCGACCGCGGGCTGTTCACCGCGATCACCGACTGTGGCGCGGGCGGGTTCAGTTCGGCCGTCGGCGAGATGGGCGCGGACCTCGGCGCGCTCGTGCAGTTGGAGCGGGCGCCGCTGAAGTACGAGGGGCTGAGCTACACCGAAATCTGGATCAGCGAATCGCAGGAGCGGATGGTGCTGTCGGTGCCGGCAAACAAGTGGCACGAGCTGCGCGAGCTGTGCGCGAGCGAGGACGTGGAGGTCGCGACCCTCGGCATGTTCGAGCCGAGCGGCCGGTTGCGGCTCTCCTATCAAGAGAACATCGTTGCCGACCTCGACATGCACTTCCTCCACGACGGCCGCCCGACGGTGAAGAAGGCCGCCGAGTGGAGCGCCCCGATGTTCGTGATGGGGCGCCCGGCGGCGGAACTGCGCGACCTGTCGCCGCAAGACGCGCTTCTCGCGATTCTGGGCCACTACTCCGTCTGCTCGAAGGAGTGGGTGATTCGCCAGTACGATCACGAGGTGCAGGGCGGCAGCGCCGTGAAGCCGCTCGTCGGCGTGATGAACGACGGCCCCTCGGACGCCTCGGTGGTGATGCCGGTGCTCGGCTCGTGGACCGGCGCGGCGGTCGGGTGCGGCATCAACCCGCGGTTCGCGGACCTCGACCCGTACTGGTCGGGGGCGTGCGCGATCGACGAGGCCGTTCGGAACGTCGTCGCGGTCGGGGCCGATCCGAAGCGGGTCGCGATCCTCGATAACTTCTGCTGGGGCAACATCCACGACCCGAAGGTGCTCGGCGCGCTGGTCCGCACCGCGGAGGCGTGTCGGGACGTCGCGGTGGCGTTCGGCACGCCGTTCATCAGCGGCAAGGACAGCCTGAACAACACCTACGCCGGAAAGGGTGGCGAGCGGCTCGACATTCCTCACACGCTACTCGTGACGGCCCTCGGCCGCGTGCCCGACGTGCGGAAATGCGTTACGATGGACCTGAAGGAAGCCGGCAATGCACTCTATCTGATCGGAGCGACCAGGGACGAACTCGGCGGGTCGCACTTCCATCTGGTGACGGGCCGGAGCGGCGGTAGCGTGCCGACGGTCGATCTTCAAATGGCTCCGAAGGTGTTCGCGGCGGTTCACTCGGCGATCGCTCGGGGGCTGGTTCGAGCGTGTCACGACCTGAGCGAAGGCGGGTTGGCCGTCGCGGCCGCCGAGATGTGCTTCGCGGGCGGGATCGGTGCCGACCTCACCGGGCTGCCGGGCGAACTGTCCGACGAAGCCAAACTCTTCAGCGAGTCGCCGTCGCGGTTCCTTCTGGAAGTGAAGCCGGAGCACGCGGCCGCGCTGGAGGCGTGTTTCGCGGGCGTGCCGGTCGTGCGGGTGGGCGCTACTGCGTCCGATCCGCGTTTGCGGATCGCGGGTGCCAACGGCGAGTGGCTCATCTGGGTTAAGTTGGCAACGCTCAAAGAGGCGTGGCAAAAGCCCCTGCGCTGGTGAGCGTATAATACGCGGGGAACCTAACCCCCCGTCCCCCTTCCCTGGAAAGGAAGGGGGTGGCGCCGGGTCCGATGAACCGCGTCGCTCAGGGAGCGAAGCCACGTCGCCCCATTCCTTGACCGACTCGGTCTGTAGCTATCGGCGCCACCCCCTTCCTTCTTAG
>JAFKJJ010000431.1 GCA_017306025.1 Planctomycetota bacterium | reverse complement strand
CCGGGCTGGGGCTGGCGGTGGTCCACGGGATCGCCCCCCAGGCCGGCGGGGGCGTGGAGGTGTACTCCGAGCCGGGCGTCGGGACGACGTTCAAGGTGTACCTGCCGACGACCGGCCGATCGCCCCGCGCGGACCGCCCGGCGTCGCACCTGCGGGTCCCGCCCCGGGGGACCGAGACGGTCCTCCTGGCCGAGGACGAGGGGGCGGTGCGGGCGCTCACCCGGCACGTGCTGGCCGGGTGCGGGTACGCGGTGCTGGAGGCGGCCGACGGGGAGGAGGCGGCCCGGGTCGCGGAGCGGCACGCCGGGCGGATCGACCTTTTGGTGACCGACGTGGTGATGCCCGGGATCGGGGGCCGGGCGGTGGCCGCGCGGGTCGCGGGGCTGCACCCGGGCGCGAAGGTGCTGTACCTGTCGGGGTACACCGACGACGCGATCGTGCGGCACGGGGTGCTGCACGAGGACGCCCACTTCTTGCAGAAGCCGTTCTCCCCGTACGCGCTGGCCCACAAGGTCCGCGAGGTGCTCGACGGCGGATGAGCACCCGGACGCGCGGGCCGTGACGACCGAACGGGGGTCACGAGGCGCTTACCGACGTTCGGGTCCGGATCGGGCGGAATCGTAGAGGCCCTCCCCCCTTTGCGGGAGAGGGACCGAAGACGGCGCGCCGGTAACGGGCTCACCCGATCCGGTATCACGCCCTCACGTTCACAAAGCGTGAACCCATCCGGTCGGCGCGAGGGGTTCGCGCCGACCGTTCGTTTCCAGCCAGAGCCCCGATTCGACGCACGCGCCGATCTTCGCCAATCCCGGCACCGGCGGCGCGTTCAACAGCTTCGCCCCGTCTTCCGCGGACACCGCGAACACCAGCTCGAAGTCCTCGCCGTCCCCGAGCGCGTGCCGGAGCGGCGGTCGGCCCGACGTGCGGCTCAGTTCGCGCGCCGCGTCGGAAATCGGGACCGCGTCCGCGTTCAGCACCGCGCCGCACCCGCTCTCCTCGCAGATGTGGTTGAGGTCCGCGGCCAGCCCGTCGCTGATGTCGCACATCGCGCGCAGATCGACCACGCCGGCCAGGGCGAGCGCCTCGCGCACGCGCGGGGTGAAGTCGAGGTGGCGGCCGAGGATGCTCCCGCCGAGCGGCCCCGTCACGAACAGCCAGTCGCCGGGCCGCGCGCCGCTCCGGGACACCACGCCGCGCTGATTCGTCTCGCCGAGCGCCGTCACCGAGACGACGAGCGG
>JAFKJJ010000430.1 GCA_017306025.1 Planctomycetota bacterium | reverse complement strand
CTCGGGCACAGGGCGCGTTGATGTCCGTGTTCGAGACGTGTCCCCGGCAGGCACTATCGGTGGTGGATCACGTCAGCCGAACGTTGCGCTGGTTCGGCAACCGGATACTGCCTCGACCCGTGCTGCTGCCGGGGCGCTAAACAAGTACAGTCGATATTGCCAACTGCTTTAACAGCATCTACCACCACAAGCTCACCCAATGGGTGGAGAAAACGATCTCGGTCCCAGAGTCCATTCAATTTGGCAGGTTCCTTCGCGAAATCAACACAGGCGAATCAGTAAACTGCTTTCCTCAAGGGATCCATCCCGCCAAGACCATCGGCAACTTCTATCTCTCATTCATTGAGTCTAGCTCCGAGCTTCGGAGCGATGCGGCTATCAGATTCTTGGATGACGTGTACTTATTCTCGAACTCATTATCCGTGCTGGAACACGATGTGATCGTGCTTCAACAGATCCTGGGCGGTCACGCCTTGTATCTGAACAGCGCCAAAACAAAGTTTGGCTCGAAGCAATCGGACTTCGATGAGCATCAACTTGATTCGATCAAGAAGCGCCTTCTAAAGAAACGAGAGCGCACGGCCAGCGGCGGCGATGACGAAGATGATGTCGTTGAATTGGAGGCTGATGAACTCGAATATCTTCAATCCCTCATCAAGAACCCGGCCATCCCAGAAGAAGATGTTGAGCTTGCCCTCTCTTTGCTACGAAAAGACGAGTCGAGCTTCTCTGAACTAGCGAGACTCGTCTTCGGCACCTACCCACACCTCGTTAAAAGCCTCTATCGATACCTCGGCGATGTTGGGACAGGGACGGCGCTACTGGAAATGCTCACCAAACGTCTCACCGAAGCGAACCTGTCCGAGTTCGAGTTATTTTGGATCACCAGAATGCTGATTGACCGATTGAATTTCAGTCGAGATACCGCCGAACTCCTGATGACCGCTGTGAACCATGCTTCGGCCTCATCCCTTGTTAAAGCTGCTGTAGTGGAAATGGAAGCCAACGACCACGGACTCGAAGATGTTAAAACAAGGCTGCTTCGAGACTCGCCGGGAAACATAGTTGGCATGAGCGCACTTGCAGGATTCTGTACTTTGCGCGAAGTTACAGGTTTCCCGCGGCGAGATCGAGGCACCGGTGTGCCAGGTTCTGAATTTTCGCCGCGGCGTGATGGTCGCCCACAACGGCCTGAATCTCTTCGGCCAGTAGCTCGCGCTGCCAAGCGCGGCGCTTAT
>JAFKJJ010000297.1 GCA_017306025.1 Planctomycetota bacterium | reverse complement strand
TTGCGTGATGAGGTTGGCCGCCACCAACTCCTTGAGAATGCGATCCGGGGGCGGGCTGAGGAATTTCGTCGCGACTTCGACGCGCGACACCTTCGCGATGACGCGGTTGAGCGGAACGACCAGCCCCGCGACCCCGCCGCGAAACCCCGCGACGCGGTACCGGACGATCGCGGGCGTTAAATCCAGGTAGGCGCTCGCCTCGACGAGCGACACGCCTTTCTTGAGGAGCAGGTCGGCCGTTGCCGTTTCGTGCGCCGGCTCGTTGGGGCTGTGGATCAGGTTCACGCAGTACGGCGCGTCGCCGAGGCTCGACTTCAACCGGTCGATGGCGGCGCTGATGCGTTCGAGCGACAGCCCCGCCGCGCCGAAGCTGCTGAGCATCCCGGCGCGGCTCATCGCCTCAACGATCTCGGCCGACGCGATGCCGTTGGCCATCGCGCCGGTCATGTACGCGTAGCGGAGGCCGTGCTCCTGAAGGAAAGCGGGGTCGCCGAGCTGCTGCGCGGGCAGCGGCGGCAGGTACGCCGCGACCGGCTTGCCTTCCTTGTCCGAGGCCGTGCCCAGCGCGACGAACCCGCCCCGCGCGAGCGCGGACCCGTGGTCGGTGCGGACGACGACAACGGGTGTACGGAGGTCGCCGATCGCGGCCTTGAACGCGTCGGGGGAGTCGATGAGGGATGCGCCGTCCGGCAGCCAGTGTCCGAGCGCGGGCGGGCTGCCGTCGGTACCGGCTGTGTGGGTCATCGCGGGAGCGGGACGGTCACGGGTCGCAGAGGCGATACACCTTATGGCGTATGAATTTTCGCCCGCCGCGACCACTGCCCGCGGGGCGCGGGCGGGACGAGCGTCAGAACAGATCCACACGCCCGCCGAACCGATTGAGTAATCGCAGGTGGCCGTCCGGGCCGATGTTGGTGAACCGCAGGCTCACGTGTTCGAGGTCGGTTCGCGCCGCGGCGGTTAACAGGTCGGCGGCCGCGTCGCTGAGCGGGTTGCCCGACAGGTCTAGCCGCCGCAATCGCGGCCACAGCGGGGAGCCGATCAGCGTCTCCACTCCGCCGTCGGTGATCTCGTTACCGCTGAGATTCAGTTCGGAGAGGACCGGCAGGTTCGCACCCGGGGCGAGGTGCGCCAGCCCTGCGTCCCCGATGTTGTTCGCCGCGAGGTCGAGGACTTCGAGCCGGCCGAGGTACGAACACCAGGCGAACGCACTCGCTTCCGGCTCGCCAATCGCGCTCCAGACGTCCGGGTCGTGACCGACCAACAGACTTTCAACCAGACCCAATTCGGGACAGCGGAGCAGCGGGGCGAAGCTCGTTCCGCCGCCCCGCGTCACACGGATGCGCGGCGTCGGGCGGAGCGCTCGGACGCTTGCGGCGTGGCGCAGGAACACCGGGGCCGACACGGTCAGTTCCGAGACGAAGCCGCGGTCAAAGATGACGTCAAAGTAGGTGAGTTCGGCGCCGAGCGCGCCGAGCATGTCGCGGCGGTGCAGGTCGAGGAGCTCTTCCTGTCGACGCCAGAGGGAGACGTGCCGCCGCTGCTCGTCTGCGGGGCGGTGTTCGAGCTGCTTCACCGCACACTGCACGCGGATGAACTCGGCGCGGAGCGGCCGGCCGTGCTCGTCGAGCCAGTCGGCGTACATCAACCGCGGCGTGTCTTCCTCCGGGTGCGCCTCGATCGCAGACAGAAGTGCGTCCTCGTCGCTCATGCCGTATTGTACGCCACCGCGCCCGCTCACTCTCGGTCCCAGAGGGCGACCTTGCCGCGGAGTCCGCCCGCCGCTCCGAGTAGCCCGTCGGGCGAGAACGCCAGCGACAGCACCTCCCCGATGCCGGGGTTCGGCACCGCTCCCCGCCGCCACGTCCCGACGTGCCAGAAGTCGATCCCTCCGCGGCCGGACCGCCCCGCCGCCAGCCCAGAGCCGTCCGGCGTGAAGGCCAGCGCCTGTCCGGATTCGACCGACGGCTCCTCGAACACCACCCGTCCGTCCGCCGAGTCGTAGACCCGGAGCCCGGCGAACGCGCGTGTGGCCACCCATCGCCCGTCCGGAGACACGGCCGCGGCGCCCACGGTGACGTGCTTGCCGGGCACGAGGTCGAAGCGGTTCCGTTCCTTCCCGGTGGCGGCGTCACGGACGGCGACGCAGTGGGTGACGACGAACAGTCGCTCCCCGGCCGCGTCGAACCGGACGTGGGTGTGGGAGTTCGACGGGTCGTCGCACTTCCTTCGCCACAGTTCGCCTCCGGTCGCGACGTCGCGGCACACGATCGCCCCTTCCGCCAGCGCGATCCGTGTGCCGTCGCGGGAGAGGGCGGTGTCCCGCGCCGAAATATGGCCGGAACCGAGCGGGCGGGACGTCCCGGCGCGCAGGTCCCACAGGATCGGTGAGGCTCCCCACGACGAGGTGACGAGCCGGTCGGGGTCGGCCGTGAACCCGACGAAGAGCGCGTTCTTCGTGTCCCGGAGCGTGAAGGCCGGCTTGCCGGAACCGGCGTCCCACACGCGGACGTTGGCCCTGCGGCACGCGGCGGCCACGCGGGCGCCGTCCAGCGAGAACGCCAAGCAGTCCACCAGCGCCGTTCCGGTCACGGTGAGCAGCCGCACGGCGGACCTCCGACGAAAGGCGGGTTACAGTTCCACGCGGCTACCGAACCGGACGACGAGCGCGTCGGTACTGATCCGCGTGTCACGAAGGCCATCGTCCGGGTGCGCCTCGATCGCCGCCAGAAGTGTGTCTTCGTCGGACGTGCCGTAATTGTACCCGAAAACAAACGAACCCCGCGACTGCGTCGCGGGGTTCGGTACGGCTCGCGGAAACGGTCAGGTGGTCGCGGGCGCCTCGCCGGTGGCCGGGGGCGTCGTGACGGGAGCCGGCGCCGGCGCGACGGGGGCCGTCGGCGCCACCGGCTGCTTCGCCCTGACCTGCACCTTCGTCTCGCCCTTCTTGAGCAGCTCGACCACGGCGGTCGTGCCGGCGTCGCCGAGCCGGCGGTAGTGCTGCTTCAGGATGCGGGTGTAGCCGCCGGGCCGGTCGGCGTACCGCGGCCCGAGCTCGCGGAACAGCTTCTTCAGCACCGTGTCGGCGCTCTTCTTGGTGGACGTGTTCAGAGGATCTTCGACCAGATCCTCGTCCTTGTTCCAGATCGCGGTGCCGTGGACCGGTCCGAGTTCGGCCATCGCGAGCCGACGGTAGTGCAGCGCGCGGAGCTTGGCCTTCTTCTCCTCGGCCTCGCCCTTGCCCGCGGCCGCGGCCACGACCGCGTTCGCCTTCTTGGCGAGCGTGATGAGCTTCTCCACGAACGGCCGCAGCTCCTTGGCCTTCGGGAGCGTGGTGACGATCGACTCGTGCGTGACGAGCGCCCGGGTCAGGTTGTGGAACAGGCTCCGCCGATGGGCGGCGTTGCGGTTCAGGTGACGACCGCGCTTGCGGTGGCGCATGGCTTACCTCAGTGGGTGGTTAGTACGCAGTGGGCAGAGTAAGAACCCCGCGCCGTGCCAAGGGCCACGGGGGTACGTTTGAGCGGCGGACCGTGGCTTTCAACTGCCCACTGTCCACCGCTCACTGCCCACTTCTCAGGACCTTCGCGGGGGAATACGCATCCCCAGCGTCAGGCCGCGTTCTTCGAGCTTCGACTTCACTTCGCGAAGGGTCGTCTCGCCGAAGTTGCGCACTTCGAGCAGTTCCTCCGGCGTGCGCAGAACGAGTTCGCGCACCGTGGCGATGCCTTCGGTTTCCAGACAGTTCGTCGCCCGCACGGACAGGTCGAGTTCCGCGAGGCTCATGTTCAGCTTGCGCTCGAGTTCGGCGTTCTGCGCGTCGGCGACCGACGCCGCCGGCCCGATCTCGATCGCCTCGTCCATCCCGATCTCGGGTCCGGGCTCGGTGTACTGGACGAACGGGTTGAGGTGCTTGCGAAGGATCTTCGCGGCCTCCACGATCGCCATCTGCGGGGCGAGCGTGCCGTTGGTCCAGATCTCCATCACGAGCCGGTCGTAGTTCGTCTTCTGGCCGACGCGGGTCTCCTCGATGTCGTACTTCACGCGCACGACCGGCGAGAAGCTCGAATCGACCGGGATCACCCCGACCTCGCGCTCCTTGCCCGCGTTGTCGTCCGCGGTGCGGTACCCGCGGCCGTTTTCCACCGTCATCTCCATCACGAACGGCACGTCGCTCGTGAGCGTAGCGATGTGGTGCTCGGGGTTGATGATCTGGATCGTCACGTCGTGCTGCACGTCCACGCCGCGGACCGAGCCCGCCTCGTGCTTCTGGATGCGGATCGTCTTGGGCTGGTCGGACAGGTTCTTCACCACGAGGCTCTTGACGTTCAGGATAATGTCCGTGACGTCCTCCACCACGCCGGTGATGGTCGAGATCTCGTGCTGGACCCCCTGGATCTTCACCCGGGTGATCGCGCTGCCTTCGAGGCTGGACAGCAGGATGCGCCGGATGCTGTTTCCGATGGTCATGCCGAAGCCCTTTTCGAAGGGTTCGGCGTGGAACTTACCGTAAGTGTCGGTGAGAGGAGCCGAGCGGTCGGCTTGCACTCGGCTCGGCAATTCCAATCCGCGCCAACGAACGCGCATGGTCAAAATCCTCCGCAGCCGTCGGCTTTCCGCCCGTCCACGTGCGACCGGAGTGGAGGACGAGCCAGACGGCGACCTGTCGAACAAACACCGGCGGTCGCGGCCGGAAGTCAGACAGCAGAAGAACTAACCACAGAGGCACAGAGGCACAGAGAAGACAAGAGGACCGAGTTCGAAAACAATCATCTCGGTCTTCTCTGTGCCTCTGTGGTTGGCCACTCTCTCAGCGGGTGGCGATTTCGATGATGAGTTGCTCGCGGATGTCGGTGATCCGCTCGTCCACGTCCTGGCGGGTGGGCGTGCGGGTCATGCGGCCCTCGGGGGCGTCCGCGTTGTTGGTCAGCTCCAGGAAGTCCGGAATTCGGACCGCGCCCTTTTGCAGCGTCTCGCGGGCCATCTTCAGGCTCGCGTCGCGGGCCTTCACCTTGATGACGTCGCCCGGCTTGACCAGCATGCTCGGGATGTCGCACTTGACGCCGTTGACCAGGATGTGCCCGTGCGCCACCATCTGGCGGGCCGAGTTCCGGTTGATGGCGAAGCCGAGCCGGTGGATGACGTTATCGAGCCGGCGCTCCAGAATCGAGAGCAACTGTTCGCCGGTGTTGCCGACCGCCCGCGTCGCGAGCGTGTAGTAACGGCGGAACTGCGCCTCCAGCACGCCGTAGAACCGCTTGAGCTTTTGCTTCTCGCGGAGGCGGATGCCGTATTCGGATGTCTTGCTGCGTCGCGCGCCGTGCATACCGGGCGGCAGCGCCTCCTTGTCGATGGGGCACTTCGGGCTGAAGCACCGGTCGCCCTTGAGGAACAGCTTCATCTGTTCCCGCCGACACATCTTGCAAACGGGGTCTGTGTTGCGAGCCATTGTCAGGAGCCAGGGGCAGGAGTCAGGGGTCGGTTTGGCCTCGCGGCCCGTCGCAGCGACCCAGTTCACGACCGGGACCGCTTCACGGCCGCGCCAGGTGACAGCCGGAACTCGCCGGTGTCGAAAATGCGCCGCCGGTGTTCGTTGAAGCGGCTCCCCTGGCGAACCCCAGAGTCGAAACAAGGGAGGGCACCACAGCGCCGGCACTCAGAAAAGCAACACAGGGCCTCCGCCCTGTGTTCTGTGTTCCGGAGTCCCGGAGGACCGACGACGCAGCCGAACTACACGCGCCGCTTTTTCGGCGGGCGGCAGCCGTTGTGCGGGAGCGGGGTCACGTCCTCGATCGCCTTGACGTTCAGCCCCGCGGCCTGAAGAGCGGTGACCGCGGACTCGCGACCGGCGCCGGGACCCTTTACCCGCACCTCGATCTCCTTCACGCCGAACTTCGACGCCTTGGCGGCGCACTCCTCGGCGGCCCGCTGCGCCGCGAACGGCGTGCTCTTGCGGCTGCCCTTGAACCCGACCGCCCCGCCCGACGAGTGACACAGCGTGTCGCCGTTGGTGTCGGTGATGGTAACGATCGTGTTGTTGAACGTGCTCTGCACGTGCGCGATGCCGCGGCTGACGTTGCGACGCGCCTTCTTTTTCTTGGACTTTGCCATGGGTGGCTGTTAGCTCTTGGCGGTTAGCTGTTCACGAGCGAAACAAGCCGGACCGAACCGCGGCCGAGCCCCTTCCGGCTTTCGGCCAACGGCTTTCGGCCAACGGCTACCTCAAGTCTTTCACGCCCTTCTTGCCGGCGACCGTCTTGCGCGGCCCTTTGCGGGTACGGGCGTTCGTCTTGGAACGCTGGCCGCGGACCGGCAGGTTCTTCCGGTGCCGCTCGCCGCGGTAGCATTTGATTTCCTTCAACCGCGCGATGTTCGCCCCCTCGGCGCGGCGCAGCGGCCCTTCGACGAGATACTCCTTGTCGAGCAGCACCGCGATCTCGGCGATCTCCTTGTCGGAGAGCTCCTTGGCACGCCGGTGCGGGTCGATCTTGAGCTTCTCGCACACTTCCAGCGACGTCGTCGGCCCGATCCCGCGGATGTACCGTAGCGAGATGTGGGTCGGCTTGTCCGGCGGAATGTCAACGCCTTGAATACGCGGCATATCTTTCTCGCTGCGCTCGAAATCAGAGGTCCGAAGACAGAGAACAGAGGTCAGGCAGGCAAACCGAGAGGCAGGCTTTGTCCTCTGGCGTCCGTTCTCTGACCTCTGGCGTTTAGCCCTGGCGCTGTTTGTGGCGCGGATCTTCGCAGATCACGCGGACGACGCCCTTCCGCTTGATCAGTTTGCACTTATCGCAAATCCGCCTGACGCTCGCTCGCACCTTCATGGGGCACCCGGTTGACCTCGCGACCCGTCGCAGTAGGTACCGCTTCGCGATCGCTCCAAAAGTCCGAAAAACCGAAAAACATCCGGTAAACCTCCAATTTAGCGGAGGCCGGAAAACCGACAAGTCCCGGTCGTCGGATTATTGAGCCGGCGGGGCCGGGTGCTCAGTCGCGGGCGGCCTCGGTTCGTCGTCGAACGCCCCCTCGTCGGCCGTGATGATCGTCACGCCGTTGGCGGTGAGGGCCAGCGTGTGTTCGACGTGAACGCTCGCGAGCCGATCGCGCGTGACCACGGTCCACTGATCGCCAAGCGTGTCCACCTCGGGCCGCCGCATGTTCACCATCGGTTCGACCGCCAGCGTCAGCCCCGGCTCGAGCCGGAAATCCGCCTTCCGCGTCTCGCGGTCGACGTAGTTGGGTACCTGTGGGTTCTCGTGCATGATCCGGCCGATGCCGTGGCCCACGTACGAAGTCACCACGCTGAACCCGGCCTGCTCCACGTGCTTCTGCATCTCGCTGGCGACCTGGCTCCACCACTTCCGCTTGGGGAGCAGATCGATCGCGATCTGGAGCGTCTCCTCACCGACCTTGAGTAACCGCGCCTTCTCGGACGAAACGGTGCCGATCGGGACGGTGATCGCGCGATCGGCGCACCAGCCGTTGAGCTTGCACGCGGTGTCCACCTTCAGCAGATCGCCCTCTTTCAACACCCGCTGGCCGGGGATTCCGTGAACGACCTGCTCGTTGACGCTCAGGCACGTCACCGCGGGGAACGGCGTCTTGCCGGGGTAACCCTTGAACAATGGTACCGCGTTGTGCTTCGCGTAAAAGGCCTCCACCGCCTGGTCGATCTCGATCGTCTTGACCCCGGGTTTGGCCATCTCACGACAGATGCGCAGCGCGCGAGCGACCAACTTGCCCGCCTCGCGCATCAGCGCGATCTCGCGAGACGATTTCAGTTCCGGCGGACGGTTGGTGTTGGGTCGGAGCATGGCTATCAGCGCGGATCGCGAAGTTCGGAATGTGGAATTATAGACGCCGGAGCGAAAAAGCAAAAGTGACGACCGGCGTTCGTCGTTCCGCACCGCGCGTTCCGCGCCTCTCGTGTCCTCCCGGTCGGATTCGAACCGACGACCTGCAACTTATAAGGATGCGGCTCTGCCCCTGAGCTACGGGAGGCGGATGGCGGACGTATGCCGTCGCGTATCATCGCTTCCCCCCGTTTGCGGTCGCGGCGCCTGCCGCGGCGCCGGGATGGCGCCGTTCCAGGGCCTTCAGGATGTTCCGAAAGATCACGTCGGCCGGGTCCGTCGCGGAGACGTCGTCCACGAGGTGCTGGCGGCGGTAGTGTTCCAGAAGCGCGTCGGTGTTCTTGTGGAACTCTCCCAGCCGGCGACGGATCGTTTCCTCCTTGTCGTCCTCGCGGATGACGAGCGGCTCGCCGCACGCGTCGCACACTCCCGGCACCTCCGGCGGGCGGTGATACACGTTGAAACAGACCCCGCACGCCGGACTCGCGCAGCACATCCGACCGCCGATCCGCTTCACCACGTCGTCGTCGGAGATGGTCAGGTTGATGACCGCGTCCAGCGGGAGGTATTCCAACTTCAGCAGCGCGTCGAACGCGACCGCCTGGGCGTACGTCCGCGGGTAGCCGTCCATCACGAAGCACTCGGGGCGGCTCTTGCTGCGGAACAACTCGGCGACCACGTCGTTGACGATCGGGTCCGGAACGAGCAGCCCCTGCTTCATCAGGGGCGAGACCTCCAGGCCCATTTTGGTACCACGGGCCATCGCGTCGCGGAACATCGCCCCGGTGCCGACCTGGGTGAGATCGAAGTGACGGACCAGCCGTTCGGCCTGGGTCCCCTTTCCGCTGCCCGGTGGTCCGACGAGTACCAGTCGCATGAGCCGCCTGCCTTCCGCCACCGGGAACAATCGCCCGCAATCCGCGACGGCTATTCGGCCGCCACGGTGGGGAGAAATTCACCGATCCTTCGCAACGACCGTATTGTCCAGAGCGGCCGGAAGTTCAGCAAGGGGAACGAACGAA
>JAFKJJ010000296.1:5319-14240 GCA_017306025.1 Planctomycetota bacterium | reverse complement strand
GGCCGTCGGTGTTCGGCGTGCGCCCCCCGGCGACGAGCAGGTGCGTGCCCTCGATCGCGCCGCCCGTGGTGTGCAGGCGGACGGACTCCCCCGACCGCCCCTCGACCTTCTGGACCGTGGTCCCGGTCCGGACCTCGATGCCCTCGTCCCGGAAGAGCTGTTCGACGGCCTCCGTCACGTCGACGTCCTCGCGGTGGATCAGCGCCCCGTTGCGCTCGACGACCGTCACGCGGCCGCCCAGCCGGCGCAGGGCCTGGGCCAGTTCCAGCCCCACGTAACCGCCGCCCAGGACGATCAGGTGACCGGGGGTGCGGTCCAGTTCCAGGGCCTCGACGTGCGTCAGCGGGCGCGAATCCCGCAAGCCCGGCGTGTCGTCGATCCGGGCCCGCGAGCCGGTGTTGATGACGACGTTCTCGCCCCGCAGGGTCCGCGTGCCCCCGGCGTTGAGGGCGACCTCGACGGTCCTCGGCCCGACGAAGCGGCCGTTGCCCATGACCAGTTCCGCGCCGCTGTCGCGGTACTTCTGGAGGTGCGCCGCGACCAGCCCGTCCACCATCTTGCGCTTGCGGTCGCGCACGGTCGCCATGTCGATCGAGCCGCCCCCGGTGCCGAACTCCTCGCGCCGGAGGTACGAGGCGACCTTGGCGGAGTGGATCACGTTCTTGCTCGGCAGGCAGGCGATGTTCGGGCACGACCCGCCGATGTACTGGCGCTCGACCACCGCCACCCGCTTCCCCCGGGAGGCCAGCGTCCACGACAGCAGCTTGCCGACCACGCCGCTACCGATCACGACGAGGTCATAGTTTTCGATCACGGTCTGCTCCGCTCGTGAGTGGGGGCGAAGTGTTGGATGCGCCGAACCGCACCGACGTTACGGGCGTGCTGACAGGGCGATGGGCCGAAGGGCTGCGAAGATCGGCCGGACGGGCGCGAAGTGCGATCATCACGGCCCGGGACATTGTAGGCGTTCCGGTAACCACCCCCGGGCAAGGTTCCAGCCGGCCGGGCGAAGCCCCAACCGCGCGTGTCTAAATCGCAATGACAATTGCCGATCAATGACGGCATTCCCACCGTCGCCGTTCTCCTGATTTTCTCAGTTGTGTCACGAGAAGGGATGGATTAAGCAGGGGGAGGTCATTCGTGTTGTCTGGTGTTCTCGTCGGTCGGTCCTTTCTCCCACTGCGAGGTTCTAATGCCCCCGCCCCCCTCTCGCTTGCGGCGCGCGTTTACGCTGATCGAGTTGCTCGTCGTCATCGCGATCATCGCGATCCTCATCGGACTGCTCCTCCCCGCCGTTCAGAAGGTCCGCGAGGCCGCCGCCCGCATGAAGTGCTCCAACAACCTCAAACAGATCGGGCTGGCCTGCCACAACCATCACGATCAGGGCGGTTATTTCCCGTACGGCCAGTTCGGGACGTACGCCCAGAACGGCGGTCTGCCGACCCCGCCCGCCTGGAAAGGAAACGGGTGCGTCACCTGGCAGGTACTCATCCTGCCGTACGTCGAGCAGGGGCCGTCCTACGACGCGATCTACGCCTGGGTGCAGGCGAACACGGGGAACATGTACACGGCGCCCGCCAACATCATCCAGAACGTGTACCCGGTTTACGTCTGTCCGTCCGACCCGAACGGGGTGAAGACCAAGCCGTCCTCGAACAACGAGGGGTTCCACTCGAACTACGCCGGCAACAACGGCAACACCTTGTTCTGGGACAACACAACGGCCTTGCCGAAGGCCGGGGGGAAAAGCAACACCGGGGTGATCCTCACCGGCGATCGGCTCCGGCTGACGGACGTCCTCGACGGGACGAGCAACACCCTTCTGGCGGCCGAGATCCTGACGTGGACCCCGGGCGACGACCGGCGCGGGCGCCTGTTCAACAGTTACCAGGGCGAAACGTTCTTCAGCGCCCTCTACACACCGAACACCGCCAGCGCGGACGCCCAGTACAGTTGCGGCTCGAACCTCCCGCCGTACATGCCGTGTACCGCGGTCGGCAGCGGCGCGAATTCGATCAACTCCGCCCGGAGCGCCCACAACGGGATGGGCGGGGTGAACGTGGTGATGTCGGACGGGTCCGTCAAGTTCGTCACGAACACCGTCGATCCGAACGCCTGGGGCGGGGCGAGCACGCGCATCGGGCGCGAGACGCTCGGGCTCCAATAAGCCGCGGTTTCCTCCCCACGCGCCGCACGCCCCTCCCGCGAGGGGCGTGCGGCGTCTGTTCTCCTTTCCCACCCGAGATCGACCATGAAACCCGTCCAGTGTGTTCTCCTGTTCGGCTTGTCGTTCGCGCTCGTCGGCTGCGGGGTGAAGACGCACGACGTCTCCGGGACCGCGTCGTTCAACGGCGAACCGATCCCGGAAGGTCAGATCGCGTTCGTCCCCGAGAAGGGCGGGCAGGGTGGTGCGGGGACCATCACCAACGGCCAGTATTCCGCCAAACTGCTACCCGGGAAGTACAAGGTCCAGATCACGGCCAACAAGAAGATGAAGCTCCCGCCCGGCGAGGTCGGCATGGAGGGCGCGAAGGAAGAGGTCCGGCAGTACATCCCCGATAAGTACAACACCCAGACCGAACTGAAGGCCGACATCCCCGCCCCGGCGCCGCTGAACTTCGACCTCAAGTCAAAGTAGCCCGTGCGCCCCGGGGTGCGAGAATGGTTGGCGCCCGACGTTTGTCGGGCGCTAACGCTTTTGTGGCCCCTTCACGTCGCCGATTCACTCTGGCGTCGCCGACCGACGGGCGTAGAATGCGCCCCACTTCCTCCCGCGCCGATTTTGCCATGCGACTCCGGCGACCACACCCGAGCTTCCGAGCGCGCCACGCACTGGCGGTCGCGGTCGTGCTCGCGCAGGTCGTGGCCGCGACCGGCGCGCCGGTGCTCGCGCCGCAGAAACACGCGACGGCCTCCCCAGTCCCGTACCCGTGCCAGGGGCACGCGTGCGCCTGCACCTCGTCCGAACTGAGCTGGGCCGGCGACTGCTGCTGCTTCACGCTCGAACAGAAGCTCGCGTGGGCCGAGGCACAGGGGATCGAGCCGCCGGAACACGTCCGCCCGATGGTCGAAGCGCGAAAGGCTCGAAAAGCGAAGGCGAAGCCGAAGTCGTGCTGCGCGAAGTCGGAGAAGCCGTCGTGTTGCTCCGCACCCGAACCGGCCGAACCGAAGCACGAGGGGGAACCGCCCGCGCCGCCGGTGAAGTGGGTCGCGGTGATGTTCGCGCAGAAGTGCCGCGGCGAAAGCCCCGTCGGGCTGTTCGACGTCGAAGCGGGCGTCGCGCCCGTGCTTCCGATCGCGCGACGTGAACCGCGCCAGGTCCCCGCCTTCGCCCGCCCGGCCGACACGCACGCCCGCTCCACGTCCTTCCGACCGCCGACCCCACCTCCGCGAGTGTCCTGAGTTCGTTCTTCGCGGCGCCGCGCGTCCCGCTTTTGCGGGGCGGCGCGCGGCCGCGTACCGGCACAACGAACCGCTCCCTCCCATTCAGGACACCGACACCATGACACCGCGTAAACGTCCCGCTTTTACTCTGATCGAGCTGCTGGTGGTGATTGCGATTATTGCGATCCTCATCGGGCTGCTGTTGCCCGCTGTTCAGAAGGTGCGCGAGGCCGCGGCACGCATGAAGTGCCAGAACAATCTCAAACAGCTCGGCCTCGCGATGCACAACCACGAGAGCGCGCTGGGCGTGTTCCCGCAGGGCCGCAACGCGTACCCGAAGGTCGTCTCCGCGCCGGCGCGGCTCCTGGCGTACGTCGAGCAGGAGAACCTTCAGAAACTGGTCGATCCGGACGGCACCATTGCCGCCGGCACGCCGAACGAGGCCGCCGTGAAGAACCGCGTCGGACTGTTCGTCTGCCCGAGCGACCCGCAGAACGGACAGGTGCCGGGCAGCGCGTACTTCGGCACCAACTACGTCGCGTGCAACGGCACCGGCGTCACCGTGGACGCGAGCGGCAACGTCACGAGCTACACCAAGATCCCCGACGGCAACGGCATCTTCGCCCAGACGCCGGTCCGGATCGCCGACATCACCGACGGCACCTCGAACACCGCCGCGTTCAGCGAGAGCCTCATCGGCAACGCCGCGACCGTGACCGGCCCCCCGACCGACCCGCAAACGATCCGGCTGGTGGTGCTGGAAGTGGCCGGCGGCAACGACCCGACCCCGAGCGACTGCCAGAGCGGAAACGGAACCTGGAACCCGCGCCGCGGCGAACAGTGGATCAACGGGCACTTCGGGAACACGCTGTACAACCACTACTACACGCCCAACCAGGCCGGAAAGTGGGACTGCGGCAACGGCAGCCACAACAAGGCGCTGACGTCGGCCCGCAGCGCGCACACCGGCGGGGTGAACGTCCTCCTGGCCGACGGGAGCGTGCGGTTCGTGCGCGATTCGATCCCGCAACCGACGTGGTGGGGCCTCGCGACCCGCAACGGCGGCGAGGTCGTGAGCGATTTCTGAGAGCATTCTGAGATGCGCCCGACCGACGCCCCGGATTCCGCCCGCGACCGCCAACGGATCGCGGGCGGCGGCGTTTAGCCCTTCAGAACGGGGCCTTTAAGTCGCGTCCGGTGCTGGACAACCGGCCGCGCGGGCGGCTAAGGTGAACTCACCAGGCCACCCAACCGCCCGCACCGCCGGACCCGCCGTAGTGACCCGTGAACCGGTGCCACCCCTCCCGAACGGGCCGAGTGAACCCCTCGCGGGTCCCCCCGCCCCGTCCGAGGAGGCCGAATGGATACGGGACGCCCAGGCGGGCGACCGGTCCGCGTTCGCGCGGCTGATCGAGCGGTACTGGGACCGCCTGTACCGCTGGCTTTACCACCTGACCCGCGACCGACACGCCGCCGAAGACCTGACCCAGGAGACGTTCCTGCGGGCGCTCGCCGCGGTGAAGTCGTTCCGGCCCGGCAGTAACTTCCGCGCGTGGGTGTTCCGCATCGGACACAACAACTTTGTGAACCAGAAGCGGGCGGAACGGCGTACGAAACACCAACTGCCCGACGACGCCCCGGCGCCGGAGGTCGGATCGGCCGAGAGCGTGGCCGAGAACCGCGAGGCGCTGGAAACGGTTCACCGGGCGGTCGCGGACCTGCCGGTGGACTTCCGCAAGGCGCTCATGCTGCGGGTGGACGAGGGGCTGTCGTTCCGCGAGGTGGCCGAGGTGCTCGGCACCACGGAAGAGACGGCCCGGTGGCGGGTGTTCAAGGCCCGCCAGAAGCTGATGAAGGTGCTCTCGCCGGAACTGCTCCCGCCGGGGGCGGTTCCGGAAGAGGCGAAGGAGTAAGGGCCACAAAAAAGCACAAGAGGCACAAAAAGAAAGTCACAGAGGAAGGCAGAAGGCCGAGTTCGAAACATCTTGATTTTAGCCTTCATCTTTGTGCTTTTTTGTGGCCAATTGTCTTTATGCTGCGGTGACGTGATGAACTGCCAAGCGGTCCAGAACCAGATCCTCAACCTCCCGGACCCGCGGGAGCTGACGCCCGCGCTCCGCGAGCACGTCCTGACGTGCTCCGCGTGTCAGGCGTGGGCGCGGGGCGCGGCGCGGCTGGAATCGCTGCTCGAACGCCTGCCGATCCCGCCCGCGCCGGGTGCCAAGAAAGAGGCGCTGCTCGGCGAGCTGATGCAGGCCGACCCGGTCATCCGGCCGATGGCGGCGCCCGCAACCCGCCCCGGCTTCGGGCTCGTCGCGGTGCGGTTCCTCCGCCGCAACGCGAGCGTCGTCGGCGGGCTGGCCGCCGCGGTACTGGTGGCCGTCGGCGTGTACTGGTTGTGGCCGCGCCCGCAGCCGGAAACGGTGAAAACCCCGCCGCCCGAAAGGCACCCGCTCTTGCAGAAGATCGTGGCGGGCAACACCGCGATGGCCCGCGCGAACACGACCACACGGCGGCTGGAGATCCTCGGCGGAATGGCCGACGACATCGCCACCGACACCCGCGGCATGGCCCGCATCGCCAACGGGGCCGAACTCCGGCAGATGGCCGGCTGGTACGACGACGTGGTCAAGGACGGTATGGTCAAGCAGATCGACAGGCTGAACGACGTGCCCGAGGCGGACAAGAAGAAGTTGCTCAACGGCCTGGCCGACAAGCTGGCCGCGGACGCGGCGGCGGCCGACCGGTTGTCGGGGGAGGTCCCGCAGGACGCTCAACCGGCGCTCCAGCGCATGGCGGCGACCGCCCGCGCCGGCGAACACGCGCTTCGGAGGGGTAAGTAAGATGGCCCGCTGGGTGTACCTGCTGACCGCGTTCACGGTTCTCGCCGCCTGGGCCGGCGCGCAGAACCCCGCGCCCCCGCTCTCCGCCGAAGACAAGCTCCGCCTGCTGCGGGCCAACGGAACGCTGCTCGACAACCTCGTGCGCGACGGCGTGGCGCTGTCCGCGGCCGACACGCCGGACCGGCGGGCCGAGGAGTGCCGCAGGTCGGCCCTGAACCTGGCGAACGCGATCGGCGCCGCGGCCGCCGCCGAGGACGCCGAGCGCGTCGCGGAACTGACCGGCCTGTTCCGCGACATCGTCCGCGACGGGCTGGTGCCGACGATCAACGACGGGCTGGCAACGGTACCACCCCAGTCCCCGGCGGCCAGGAAGTTGCGCGAGGTGCAGGGTCACGCGGCCGACGACGTGACGAAGGTCAAGGCCGCGACCGGCAAGTGGGCCGAGAACCCGCGGATAAAAGACGCGCTCAAGCAACTCGACCAGGTCGCGGAAGGGCTGAAGTAGAGTTTCCCCGTGGTCCGGTCACTCCGTGACGGGGCCACAACACGGCACCATATTATCCAGGAACTGCCGCGTGCAGTTCTCCCACGTGTACCGCGCCCCTTCTTCCGCACACGCCTCCGGCTCACCTTCTTCCAGCGCCCGCCCGACCGCCGCTCCCAGGTCGTCGCTCAGCGCCCCCAGTTCCGGTCGCGTCACAATGTCCATCGGACCGGTCACCGGGTACGCCGCGACCGGCAGCCCGCTCGCCAGCGCCTCGATCACGACCATACCGAACGTGTCCGTGCGGCTGGGGAACACGAACAGGTCCGCGGCCGCGTACACCTCGCCGAGCGGTTCGCCCCGGCGGTAACCGAGGAACACCGCGTCGCGGTACCGGCGCTCCAGTTCCGCCCGGGCCGGCCCGTCGCCGACGACCACCTTCGTGCCGCCGGTCTTCAACTTCAGAAAGTCGTCGATGCCCTTTTCGTGCGACACCCGCCCCACGTAAAGGAGGACCGGCCGCGGGTAGCTCAACGCCGCCCCCGCGGGGTGGAACTCGTCCGCGGTTTTGGGCCGCGGACGAAAGGTGTCCAGATCGACGCCCCGCGACCAGCGCCGGATCGGCGCCCGGAACCCGCGGGCGATCAGTTCCCGTTCCAGGCTGGGCGTCGCGACCATCATGCACGACGAGCGGCCGTGAAACCACTTGAGGAACCGGTACGTGATGCCCTCCGGCACGCGGGCCAGGCGGTGGAGGTATTCGGGGAAGCGGGTGTGGTACGATGTCGTGAACCGCCAGCCCATCCGACGGCAGAAGCGGCGAACCCAGAAGCCGAGCGGCCCCTCTGTCGAGATGTGAACGTAGTCCGGCTTGAACGCGTGGGCGCGCTCGTAGACGCGGCCGGCGCGCATCGTGCAAAGCGGGATTTCCGGGTAGAACGGCACCGGAAGTGAAGGAAATCCGCTCGGCTCGATGACCTCGACCGCGTGGCCCCATTCGCGCAGGAGCCGCGCGGTCGTGTCGAGGGTGCGGACGACCCCGCTGACCTGCGGGTGCCAGGCGTCGGTCGCGATGAGGATGCGCGCCATTTTGAAAGTTTCAGGGCTACGGCCCGCGTGTCAAGTTGGCGCGCGTGAGAGTTGTGTGAAGTGTAGCTCGTCGGCCGCCCTCAACGGAGTTGGTGTCATGCCCGATCCCGACAAGCGGATGCTCCGCGACCTGAAGCGGGCGCTGAAGAAGCGCGGCAACAAGCACCGCCGCGCCGAGCTGAAGAAGAACCTGGCGAACGACCCGGAGGGCGCGGCGCACGCAGAAGAGGACCTCGGCCGCCACCGCTCCGACGCGCTCAACAAGCTCGACAACGACAGCACGCGCAAGAAGAAGGACAGCGAGCACGAGTAGGGCAGGCCGGGGATGGTGAACGTTGTTTTCTTGTGGTGCGACAGCCCCGGCTTGTACACGCGACGGCTCCGCAGGGCGTCGTACACGTCCGCGATCGCCACCAGCCGCGCCACGAGCGGAATGTTGGCCCCTTCGAGCCGGTCGGGGTAACCGGTACCGTCCCACCGCTCGTGGTGGCTGCGGGCGATGTCGATGGCGATGTGCAGGAACGCGGTCGCGAACGGGTGCTGGCGTGCCACCTCGCGTAAGGTATCGGCCCCGATCGTGGTGTGCGCCTGCATGATGAGGCGCTCCTCCTGGGCGAGCGGGCCGGGCTTGTTCAGCACGTGGTCGGGCAGGGCCGCCTTGCCGATGTCGTGGAGCGGGGCCGCGTCCTCCAGCGCGCGGACGAAGTTCGCGTCGATGATCGGGGCGTAGGCGGGTACGGTCGCGGCCTCTTCCGCCAGCACGCGGCAGTACCGCTGGAGCCGCATCAGGTGCTTGCCGGTCTCGGTCGAGCGGTGCTCCACCAGCTTCGCCAGCGCCAGCACCAGCCCGTTGCGGGCGCGGAGCAGTTCGTCGTCGCGCGCCTCCAGCGCCTGTTCCAGTTCGGCGTTCACGGTGAGCAGCTCGCGGTTGAGGACGTCGGACCGGTCCTGGGCGTCCTTCAACCGTAGTGCAGTTTTCACCCGCGCGCGGAGCTGAATCACGCTGAACGGCTTGGTCACGAAGTCGTCGGCCCCCGCGAGCAGGATGCGGGACAGGTCGTCGCCGCTGGCCGCACCGGAGAACATGACCACCTTGAGGTGCCGCGTGGGCGGCTTCTGGC
>JAFKJJ010000296.1:0-5296 GCA_017306025.1 Planctomycetota bacterium | reverse complement strand
GTAGCACCTCCTCGCCGCTGAACCCCGGCAGGTCCACGTCGAGCAGCACCAGGTCGTAGGGGTGCGCCGCGGCCATCGCGACCGCGTCCGGCCCGGTGCCGGCCTCGTCGCACACCAGCCCCTCGGCGCCCAGCGCGACCCGGCACAACCGGCGGATGTCCGTCTGGTCGTCCACGATGAGCACGCGCGACGGCGCGGTGTGGGCGGTGGCGCCCGCGGCGGCCTCCGCCGCGCGGGGGGCGGTCCCGAGCGCGGTCGGGGCGCGCGCGACGAGCGCCGCCGGCGCGTCGGCCGTGTGCGGGACGAACGGCAAGAGCGCCCGCATGGCGGCTTCGGCGTGAGGGTACCGCTGATCCGGGTCGGCGGCCAACATCCGGCTGAGGACCGCGTCCAGGCCCGCGGGCACCTCCGGGCGCAGCGCCCGGGCCGACGGCGGCGGGCCGAGCGCCCCCAACAGGTCGGTGAACGGCGCCTGACCGGTGAGGGCGAAGAACAGGGTCGCCCCGAGACCGAACACGTCGGCGCGGCCGTCCACCACGTGCGCGTTACGGGACTGTTCCGGGGCCATGTAGCCGATCGTGCCGAGCTGCGCGCCGGTCCGCGTCAGCCGCTCCTCGCCCGGCAACCGGGCCAGCCCGAAGTCGAGCAGCTTCGCCTGCCGGTCCGGCGTTATCAGCACGTTCGACGGTTTGATGTCGCGGTGGATGAGCCCGAGCCGGTGCGCCTCGATCAGCGCGTCGGCGATCTGGTGGGCGACGTGGCAGGCGAACGCGACCGGCAGCGGGCCGGAGGACGCGGCGCGTTCGAGGTCCACGCCGGGCACCAGTTCCATCACGAAGTACGGGATCGCGGGCTGGTCCGGGCCGCGGGCGGGCTCCTCGCCGGCGTCGATCGCGGACACGATGTTCGGGTGCTTCAGCCGGCCGACGGCCCGCGCCTCGACGAAGAACCGGGCGAGCGTGCGCGGGCTCTGGTCGGGGGTCGGCGGCAGCGCCTTGACCGCGACGAGCGTCCGGAGCTGCCGGTGCTCGGCGCGGTAGACCACGCCCATTCCGCCGACGCCGATGCGGTCCAGAACGCGGTAGTTACCGAGAACGAGGCCGTACAGTCGCCCGGCGCGGATGCGTTCGAGCTGGAATTCGGTAATCAGGCGTGCCGACAGGAGCGCGTCGAGCAGGGCGTTATCGTCGGCCGCGGCGTCGAGGGCCTGGCGTTCGGCGGGCGGGAGGGCGTCGTGGTCTTCGGCCGACACGACGCCACACGCGAGGAGCCGGCGGAGCAAGAGCGGGACGACCGTATCGGGCGGGGGCGTCGGCATGCTGCCCGCAGTGAGGGGGCGGAGGATCGAATTACCCACGGCTCACCTACTCCGTGTTTGCCGGAAGGCGATCCGTCGCACGATGAAATCCGTTCTCGTGTCCCTCCGCTCCGTTTGCGGGTCGAAAGAGCGACGGGGACAAATTCAGTTATCGCAAGATTTTAAACCGGATTTGCCCGAATGTCAGGAGAACACGATAAAAAGGTCAAATCCCGTGCTACCAGACCGGTCGAGTTACGCTTTGAAACGCAGAATTCGCGCCACACGAGACCGGCATTTGATGTTTTGTGTCGGCATTTCGCAATCTGTCCTCCGCGTTCCGAGCCGAGGTGATAGTAGCGCGAAGGACAAAATACAAAACGCGGAACGCCCGGCATTCGACGCGTCAGCGCAACTTCATCTGCTTCAGCAGTTCGTCGGCCCAGGTCTTGTACTCGTTGGTGAAGGGCACATCGGGTGGGGGCGGCGCCTTGTAGTTGATCTGGTTGGCGAACGTGCCGAGGTCGTAGGCGCGTGCGAACGCGGCCTGGAGGTCCAGCAGCGCGTCGCGGTCGTCGGCCGCGAGCGGAAGCTTGAACTTCGGCAGCCGCTTCTGGAGCGTCGCGGTGTAGATCTCGTAACGATCGGGGGCGTTGGACCGCGTCACGGTAACCGCGTAGTCGTACTCGGGTAGCCCGTCGCGCGAGTAGGTGAGCGTCGGCTTGCCCTGCATCACGAGGTCGATCTCGACGATCCCGGCCTTCTGTGCGACCGCGAGCTGTCGGGCGTCGAGGTACGCCTGTCGGCCGGCGGCGGTGGTCTTGTTGGCCGGGCTGACGACTTCGAGCAGCGTGACGAGCTTGCCGTCGGTGCGGTTGCGGATCTCGATGAACTCTTCGGAGTACTGTTCGCGGATGATGGACGTGAACAGGGGCATTTCGGAGACGTAAGTGCGCGTGCCGACGCGGGCACGGTAGCGGTCCACGAGGCCGGGGAGGAGGATCTGGTAGAGGCACGCGAGGAGCTGGTGCTGGAACGCGGGCCAGAGTTTGGAGTTTTCGAGGTACGGGTCCATACCCGGAAACGGACTGGGCATGAGAGGATTTCTCCGTGGCACGGTCGGTTCCGTAGCCGGGTGAAGTTCGTTAGCCCGGCCGGCTCAACGACACGTGCGAGGTGCGGTGGCGCGTATTGTACCGAATGTTCGACCCGCGCGCGAAGTGGTGAAGTGTCGAAGACGCGCCCGCGGGCGGTCAGGATGAGTGAATGGCGCCGCGCCAATCAGCGTGGTAGTTGTTGAACCAGTAAATGACGAAGTTGCGGTGTTCGTACCACTGGCGTGCGTCACCACCCCGAGAGCGCCATTCCGATATGTGCGTATATCGGTCCGGCGGGTCCGGTCGTGGGTCTGCGAGAAGGCGCGGGTCGGACCACAGGTGAACGCCCAACCCGTGCCTGAAAAATTCCTTCACCCAGATCAGTTCCGGTTTCAGACGGAGCTTCTTATCCATCCAGTTCGTAACAGCCTTCTCCAGCGCATCGAACCCTTTGCCGACGCCGACTGAACTCTTGAGCTTCGTGGCCTTCTTAACAAGCCCCGATTTGTGGAAGATGACCAGCACCCAATCACCAAAGCTGCCGGCCGCGAGCGCGGCACGGCCGTCCGGCAGACGTCCCGCGCGCATGTTGTAACCGAGGTCGCCGTCGAGCGGGAAAAGCATATCACACGGTCGCGAGACGCGAACTTTCGATCCCTTCAATCGGTTCAGCGTTCCGATCGTTGCCCAGAAGCTCCCGCGGTCATTCAAGAGCTGCACCAACTCGACGTCACGAGGCCAATCGTCGGTCGCCCGTTGCATCAACTCGTTCGGGAAGTGGTGATCCTCTGATTCCCCACCAAGCCAGATTTTGAAGTGCGAAATCTGCTTGATGTGTGATGACGCTGCGAGTGCCTTCGCGTCCTCTTCCGTGGGCCAGTCGGCGATTTCGAGGATATCGAGTTTGGCGAGATGCGGGCACGCGGCCAGTTCGGCGCCGCGGGTCGCGATGCCAAACACCGTTAGTTCGCGAAGCGTCGGGCACGCGGAGAACAGCGTCCTGCCGTGCTTCAGGAGCGCGTCGAGCGACAGGTTCGCGTGATTCGGCAGCCCGCGGCGGAACTGCGGCCCGTATTCTGGCCAGTCGGCGCCGATCTTCTTCGCCTTGCCGATCCAGTCGTCGCCGTGAGCGCGGAGCAGTTCCTCTTCGCGCCGGTGCAGTTCAAGTGCGCGGGAGTTGTCGACGCGGTAGCGGATCGGTTCGAGTTCGATCTGCACGCGGATGAACTCGCCGAGCGGGTCGTTGTGCTCGTCGAGCCAGTCGGCGAACACGAGCCGCGCGGTGTCGTCGTCGGGGTTGGCGCGGATCGCACGCAGGAACGCGAGGCGGTCGTTCATGCCCCGATGATAACACGGGCGACCCACAGACGCGCTACGGGTGCTCCCACATCAGCGTCACGCGCGGGACCGGGCCGGGGGCGCGGAGCCGGATGTGGTGAATCGGGTCGCGGCCGGTCGGGTCGAGCAGCGACTCCAGCTTCACCAGGCTCGGGAACACCCGCAGCCCCTCGAACGCGTGCAGGCTCAGGTCGATCACGCCGTCCGCGTTCGGGCGCACGTCGGTCAGCACGATCCGCCGCGCGTCCGCCGACTCCCACACCGCGCTGCCGCTCAGCACGAACGACCGCGGGCGGTCGATCACGAACAGCACCACCGGCTGGCCGCCCTCCGACAACCGCTTCACCGCCTTCGCGGCCGGGTAGCGCGCCCACCGCTCCGCCGTCCGGCCGCCGCGACACACCACCCAGCCCACGTTGTACCACCGGCAGAACGCGGTCAGCTCCGCGTCGGTCCACTCCGCCAGCGGGCGGCCGTTCAGCCGCTGGTCGGACAGCGAACAGTAGCCGTGGTCGATTTCCGCGTCAACGTCCAGGCCGCCCAGGTACGCGCGGTTCGTGTACACCGGCAACAGCGCCGACCAGTTCCCCCCGCGCGCGTCCGCGTCGTCCCACAGGACCCGGGCGTCGGGCGCCGTGTGCTCCTCGATCGCCGCGAGCAACTGCTTCTGCTCCGGGGTGAACCCGATCGTGAGCGGTTCGGAGTGAACGCCCAGGCCGCGGGCGAGCGGGGCGCCGGGGCCGTCCGCCCACGCGACGACGAACAGCCCGACCGCGACGACCACCGTTCCGGCGCTCGCGAAGTTGATCCGCCGCAGCAGTTCCCACGTCCCGAACGCCGCGGCCGGGACGAGGAACGCCGCGGCCAGGGGCGCGACGCGGGCGGGCACGTCCGCGGGCATCCGGGGCCACGCGGCCGCCACCCGCGCCAGCCCCACCGCGACCACGACGGCCACGCCCGCCAGACCCGCCGACGCGCAGCGCCGGGTCACCCACAAGAAGATCAGCCCGCCCAGGGCGATCAGCGGGATCGCGGGGCCGCCGGGCAGGCCCGTGCAGAGGCCCGCGTAGTCGCCGAAATCGCCGAGCACCGCGGACCATTCCGGGAGCGGAATGTGGTCGCCCTCCGACGGCTGGCGCAGCCACCAGAACCGCGCCCAGTCCGCGAGCCACCACGCGTTGGGGGCGATCCCGACCGTGGTGATCCCGGCCAGCCCCAGGTGCCAGCCCGGGCCGTGGCGCGGGGCGAACACCAGGTAGAAGATGAGCATGACCGGGCCGAGCCCGAGCCACACCAGCGGGTGCGCGTACCACCCGACGACCGCGAGCGCCGCCAGCACCAGCCACGATTCGACGCCCGGCCGCTTGGCGTACCGCCCGAGCCACGGCACGAACACGGCGGCCGCCAGCCCGGCCGCCAGCATGTCCAGTTGCCCCTCTTCGAGCATCAGCCGCACGGCCGGCGACCAGGCGAGCAGCACCCCGCCGCACCCCGCGAGCACCGCGGCGCCGGCCGGGACTCCGGCCCCGCGCGCCGCGGCGATGAACGCGACCGGAACGAGCAG
>JAFKJJ010000295.1 GCA_017306025.1 Planctomycetota bacterium | reverse complement strand
ACCTCGTGGTGCGCGTCCTGCCACACCGGGATGACCGCGTCGCCGTAGGTGAGGCTGCCCTCGCGGAACCGGGTGAGGTCCGCGGGCAGCGGGGCGAACGTGTTGGACTCGTGCATGAACCCGCCGACGGCGATTCTCATGGCAGTGAGGGGTGAAGGGTGGGAGCGAGGGTGGGCCGCGTTTTCCGGCTCGGCACTCGTTACTCATCGCACCTCGCTCAGCCAAGTCAATGAGAATCCGTATTCTTTCTTCGGGCGAGCGCTTCGCCCGTTCTCCAACCTGTGAGGTGTGCCGTGTCCGTGAACGTGGCGGTTGTCGGTGCGACGGGTGCCGTGGGCGACCTGATGCGGAAGGTGCTCGTGGAGCGCAACTTCCCGGTCAAGTCGATCAAATTCCTGGCTTCCGAGAAGAGCGCCGGTAAAACCGTCGAGTTCGCGGGGAAACCGTACACGGTCGAGCCCATCCGGCCGGAAGCGTTCGCGGGCGTGCAGATCGTCCTGAGCAGCACGCCGGGCTCGGTGAGCAAGGAGTACTCGCCGATCGCGGCGCGGGCCGGCGCGATCGTGGTGGACAACTCCTCCGCGTGGCGGATGGACCCGGACTGCCCGCTCGTCGTGCCGGAAGTGAACGCGGAGCAGCTCCACCACATCAAGAAGGGCATCGTCGCCAACCCGAACTGCGTCGCGATCCCGCTGTGCGTCGCGCTCAAGCCGCTGCACGACGTCGCGAAGGTGAAGCGGGTCGTGGTGGCGACCTACCAGTCCTCCTCGGGCAAGGGGGCGAAGGGGCTGGTCGATTTCGCCGCGCAGGCGGCCGCGTGGGCCGCGGGCCAACCGGTCCCGGCGCCGACCGCGCACCGGGCACAGCTCGCGGGCAACGTCATCACGCTCGACTGGACGCTGGACCCGAACGGCTTCTCGGAAGAAGAGAACAAGGTCATCAACGAGACGAAGAAGATCATGGGCGACGCCGACATCGGCGTCTGCCCGACGTGCGTGCGCGTACCGGTGAAGGTGGCGCACAGCGAGGCGATCACGGTCGAGTTCCACAAGCCGCTTTCGGTGGCCGACGCAAAGGCCGCGCTGGCGAAGGCGCCGGGCGTGGTGTTCATGGACGAGACGACGGACGGGAAGTTCCCGCAGCCGATCCACGCAGAGGGGAGCGACCACACGTTCGTCGGCCGCGTGCGCCAGGACCCCAGCAACCCGAACGCGCTGTGCCTGTGGGTGGTGGCCGACAACCTCCGCAAGGGCGCCGCGAGCAACGCGGTGCAGTGCGCGGAGGAACTGGTGAAGCGCGGGATCGTGAAGTGAGAAATGAAGAGCCACGGATGACACAGAAGACACGGATCAGAAAAGAACAGAGTTCAAACTCGATCTCTCTTCTTGCTTGATCCGTGTCTTCTGTGTCATCCGTGGCTCTTATTCTCCTCTTCTCTTATGAGAAATCTCAAGCTCACCGTCCGCTACGACGGAACGGACTTCTCGGGCTGGCAGACGCAGCCCGGCAAGCGCACGGTGCAGGAGACCGTCGAGAACGCGATCACGGAGATCACCCGCGAGGGTCGGGTGCGGGTGAATTGCAGCGGGCGCACGGACGCGGGCGTCCACGCCGTCGGGCAGGTCGCCAACGTTTACACCGCGTCGCGGTTGAGCTGTGAGACGCTCCTCAAGGCGATCAACGCGAAGCTCCCCCCCGACGTGAGCCTGCGGGAAGTGGTCGCAGCGCCGCAAAGCTTCTGCGCCAATAAAGACGCCGTGCGGAAGATGTACCGCTACGTCGTTCAGGACGGCCGCCTCCTCGACCCGTTCCTGCGCAAGTACGCGTGGTTCGTGCGGCAGAACCTGAACGCCGAAGCGATGTGGCGTGCGTCGCGGTGCCTCATCGGGCGACACGACTTCCGCTGTTTCGAGACGGAGTGGCCGAACCGGCTGACCAGCGTGCGGACCGTCACCCACCTGAGCGTGAACCGGTTCGGCGAGTGCATCTGGATCGACGTGGAGGCGAACGGGTTCCTCTATAACATGGTGCGTGCGATCGCGGGTAGCCTCGTGCAGGTCGGCCGCGGGTTCTGGCCCGAAACGCAGATCGCCGACGTGCTGAACGCGATGGACCGCCGCTTGGCAGGTCCGACCGCCCCGCCCGAAGGCCTCTTTCTGATGCGAGTGACGTACGACCCATGTCCGAATTGACTTACCCCGCCGAACGGGAAATTGCCCCGCTCGCGAAGCCCGTCAACGCGACCGTAACCGTCCCCGGCAGCAAGAGCATCACCAACCGCGCGCTGGTGCTCGCGGCGCTGATGGCGCACAAGGGGCCGCGACTGCTCCACGGTGCCCTTCGCTCCGAAGACACGGAGGTCATGCTCGACTGCCTCAACCGGCTCGGGTTCGGGTTCCGGCCGATGTGGTCGGCCGGATCAATCGGTGTCGATCAGAACAAACGGTCCGAGGTGATCCCCCATTCGAATGCCGACCTGTTCGTCGGCAACTCCGGAACGACCGTTCGGTTCTTGACCGCGGTGCTTTCGCTCGGCGCGGGGCGTTACCGGCTCGACGGCGTGCCGCGGATGCGCGAGCGCCCGATTCAGGACCTCCTCGACGCGCTCTCCCAACTCGGCGCGCGGGCGACGAGCGAGACCGGCAACGGGTGCCCGCCCGTTCTGATCGAGTCGAGCGGGCGCTGGCCGGGCGGGGTCGTTACGGTGCGGAGTTCCGTGAGCAGTCAGTTCCTCAGCGGGCTGTTGCTCGCGGCCCCGTTCGCGGGCGTCGAGACCGAGTTCCGGCCGGACGGCGAACTGGTCTCCGAGCCGTACGTCGAGATGACGGTGCGGATGCTACGCGACTGGATGTGCGACGTCGAGCGCACGGCCGGCGGGTACCGCGTCAAACCGATTCGAAACGTCGTGGGTGGCCCGGATCGGTACGTCATCGAGCCCGACGCCTCCGCCGCGTCGTACTTCTGGGCCGCGGCCGCAATCACCGGCGGGCGCGTCACCGTTTCCGGGCTGAACCGCACGTCGCTCCAGGGCGACGTGCGATTCGTGGACGTGCTCGGGCAGATGGGTTGCCGCGTCGAGGAGTGCGACGCGGGCATCACCGTTCACGGCGGAACGCTGCGCGGCGTCGACGTCGATATGAACGACATCAGCGACACCGTAATGACCCTCGGCGCGGTCGCGTGCTTTGCCGAAGGCTCAACCACCATCCGCAACGTTGGCCACATCCGCCACAAGGAGACCGACCGCATCGCGGCACTGGCGGTGGAACTTCGCAAGCTCGGCGCGGAGATCGAGGAGCGCGACGACGGCCTCACCGTCACCCCGCGACCGCTCAAGGGCTGCGCGGTTGACACGTACAACGATCACCGCATGGCGATGAGTCTGGCGCTCGTCGGACTGAAGGTGCCGGGAGTGGTCATCCGCAATCCGGGGTGCGTCGCGAAAACGTATCCGGGATTCTGGCGGGACCTGGAGAAAGTGGGCAGTGGGCAGTGAGCAGTGGGCAGTGGGCAGTGGGCAGTGGGCAGAAAAGAGAGAAGGCCAGAACCGTTTTGGCTCTGGCCTTCTCTCTTTTCTGCCCACTGCCCACTGCCCACTGCCCACTGCCCACTGCCCGCTGTCACTTGCCCTCTTCCTTCGGCGGCGTCCAGAACGGGCTGAGCCGGCGCATCTTGTAGAGGAGCTTCTCGCGGGCCTCGCCCGTCGCGCTCTCCAGCTTCTCCTTGATCTTCTTCATCTTCTTCTTGCGCGCGTAACGCCGGTCCAGTTCGATTCGCCGCTCGACCATATACTGCACTCCGAGTAAGAGCCGCCCAACCGTTCTCGCGGCCCGTTGTAACGAAGCGCTACTTCACGGCCGCTCCACGTACAGAAGCGATGACACAAACTTACACGCCGACGCACCCCGCGACAAGCGCGACGTCCCGTTCGCTCGGCCGGGTGCCCGTCGTGGTGTGGGCCGTCGCCACGCTCCTGGCGCTCGCGTTCGTCACGGTGATCGGCACCAACGCCCCCTACGCCGACGAGTGGGAGTTCGTCCCGGCGCTCCTCGGCGACGAACCCGCCCTGCCCTGGCTGTGGCAGCAGCACAACGAGCACCGGCTCCCGCTCCCGCGGCTCGTCGTCCTCGCCCTCTTCCGGCTCACGCACGATTTCCGGGCCGGAATGGTCCTCCAGGTCGCGATGCTCTCCGCGCTCGCGCTGTACCTGATTCGCCTGGCCGCACG
This sequence comes from Planctomycetota bacterium, assembly GCA_017306025.1. GTDB lineage: Bacteria > Planctomycetota > Planctomycetia > Gemmatales > Gemmataceae > Gemmata. Next base: position 4,705 of record JAFKJJ010000295.1, on the reverse strand, counting down.
GCTCCGCGGGCGGGGGGACTGGTCCGACTGCTTCTTCCCGATCTCACTGCTGCACACCGGGCACTGGGAAAATTTCGTGATGGGCTATCAGGTGTGCTTCGCGCTGTTCGCGGTGCTGACGACGGCACTCGCGGTGGTCGCACTCCGGACCACGCGCGAGAACGCGTTCCGCTCCGGCACGATAGCGGGCGCGTTGCTCGTACTGATCGCGCTCACCGGCGGGTCCGGGCTCGTCGTCGTTCCAGTGGTCGCGCTGTGGGTCGCGTTTCTGGCCGTAAACGTATGGCGGGACGGCTCGAAGGGCCGGGCGCTGATCCTGCTCTTCCTCACGGCGCTGCCGGCCGTTTATATCGGCGTGTACTTCGTCGATTACCACAAGCCCGCGCACCACCCGGCGCCCAGTTCCGATCCGCTCGCGGTGGGACGGGTCGCGGGCGAAGTGCTCGCGATGGCGCTCGGGGTCGGGGTGAGCCCGGTGTGGTGGGCCGTGTTCGCGGCGATGCTCGCGCTCGGAACGGCCACGCTCGTTCGGCTCCTGCGGCTGTGGCGCGAGCCGAGCGAGCGCCCCGCGGTCGCGGGTCTGATCGCGGTCGCGGCCGGGGTGACGGGTGTGGCGATGGCGATCGGCGTCGGCCGCGGCGGGTGGGGCGGCGGGATGGGGCTGTGGTCGCGGTACTCGCTTCTCGTCTGGCCGCTGCTCGCGATGACGTACCTCGTGTGGGTGAAGCTCGGCGCCGGCTGGAACCCGCAAACGGCCGTTCCCCGGACGGGTCTTCCGAGCCGCTCTAGCTCCAGGTGGGTTCCGATCGGGCTGTGCGTCGCGGCGGCGCTGGCGTTCCCGGCGAACACCGGGTTCGGGATGGTGAACGGGGCGCTCATCAAGGGAAAGTACTCGGACATCGAGGCCGACGCGGGGGCCGGTCTGAGCGCCGAAGAGATCGTAAAACGTCGGTTCCCGGACAGCCATCAGGTCGGGCAGGAAGAACGGGCCGTGCGCGCCATTCCGCTGCTCCGCGACAACCGCATCGGCATCTTCGCGAGGTAACGACCGGTGCTCGACATCAGCGCGTGGTGGTGGGTCGGCGGCGGGGTGCTGGTGCTCGCCCTCGCGGCGCTCGCGGTGCGGGGGCTGTGGCTGCTCGGCCGCGCGGTCCAGGTCGAGCGGTGCCGCGAACTGTTCCGGCTCCAGCACGAGCGGTTCGAGGAACAGCTCCTCAAGGCGGCCGGGGCGACCGGGCTGCCGCGCGGGCTGCGGTGGGTCGCGTGCCGCATCACCGGCGACGCGGTACTCGTCCGCGACACCGCGACCGGCGGGATCGTCGCCCTGGTGCCGGTTCAGATCGGCTTCACGCCGGCCGAGGGCTCGGACATGGAAGACGTGCCGGCCGCGCGGGAGCCCCGCCCCGCAACCGCGGTGTTCACGTTCCACGGCGGCGCGTGGCACACCGCCGGCCGCGTCGTGTTCAACCACACCCCGGACCAGACCGTCACCGCGTTCCCCGAGCTACAGCGCCTGCCCGATCACGTGTAACCGCGGTTACCGCCCCCGCAGCCTTCGCAACAGGACGAACCGCAGCACCGCGAGGACCACGATCGCGCCGACCGTGGCCGTCACCAGGCTGCCGATGGGGGTGTTTGCGGACAGGCCGAGGAAGCGGAACAGTACCCCGCCCAGGACGGCCCCGAGGACGCCGACGATCAGGTTGCCGACCGTGCCGAACCCGGTCCCGTACCGGATGCGCCCGGCCAGCCACCCGGCCGCGATCCCGATCAGAACGAACCAGACGAACTCCACGGGGCACCTCTCGGTTCGCAATCGGCTCGGGTTCGCGGTCGGGTCACGAGACTCCCGGCGGTTGGAAGCTGCCGGATGTCTTTATTGTGGCGCAGGCGTCCCGCCCGCACCCAAGCTCGATGCAGGCGTGACCAGTAGTTGCCAAAGGTGACGAACGGCGCGTGAGGTTTGCGGAGAATGGTTTGTACCAACCTATTCGACGGGCGCTCCCACGCGCCACCGACACCTTAGCCCGGCCGACCTCGTTCGCCAACCCGGCTGGGATCAATGGCTCCGCGACGTACTCGGGCGGACCGGCTACCCGCGCCCTTCTGGCTCGATGCCCGTCGGTCGCTTCCGCTCGGGGGCCGCGGTTTCGGCCGTCGCCGAGCGGGTCACCGGCTCGGGGCGCGAGACGACCCGAGAGGGGATCGCCGCATCACGCCCGGCCGACCGACGGGTCCTGGAGCACCGACCCGCCGCCAGGTTCCGACGCCTGTTGCCCCGGGGCCTTCGCGCGGCGAGGGTGCCCTTGGCCATCGACGTCCACCGGCGCCCCTACTTACGGGGCCACGACCGGGGTTACCGCCGCAATCGGAGGACGGGACCGGCTGGTTCTGATCGCACGCCACCGCCGTGAGCCTCTGACCCGGGTACCGGCACACCCCTGGCGCGGACGACCGCCGGCCCCTTACGGATGTGGTCGAGCGCCTGGTGGCGCCGGTGCGCTGGAGTGGACTCACGGTGCGGCGGGGTGGAGCACCGCGGCCCAGGTCGCGTCGGTATACGGTCGCCGGCTCGGGGTCGAGTCGGGTTACCGTCGGTTGGGTGAATCCCTGCGCCGACCACCGGTCGTGACGCGATGCACCGGTTGCGGTTGGTCGGGGTGAGCCCGTTGATCCGCGTGTTAGCAACCACACCGCACGACCCGACCAATCCGGCGCGAACCGATACACCACAACCACACCCGACTAAAACGACGTAGTGGCAACTACTGGTCCCGCCTGCATCGAGCTTGGGTGCAGGCGGGACGCCTGCACCACAACAAAACCACGGCAACGGGTCCACGCGATCCGATTACTTGTTCTCGCCACTCTTCGGCACGGGCATCGGGTTGGGCAGTTCGTATTGCGGCACCACGGTCGGACCGGGAGTGATGGGCGTCGGGTAGCCGATCGACGGGTAGCCCGCGGGCGGGTTCGTGACCGTGATCAGTTCACCGGGTCCGCGGCCGGCGACGACCGGCACCCCCGGCGCGCCGCTATTGCACCCGTGGCACGGCGGGCTGCCCACCACCGGCCCGACGGCCGGACCGACCGGTTCGCCCAAGACCACGCGGCGGCTCTGGATGGGGTGCAGCCCCGGATGACACCCGGTACACACGCCGCACGGGTGGTTGGCCCGCCAGCGGGCGACCGGGTGGAAGATGCACCCGGTCGCGAACAACTGTGTCACCGCGGCCACGAGGCCGAGGCACAAGAGGCGCTTTTTCATGACAGGACTCCGTTGCGCGCCGCGGGTCGCGGCTTCCCACTGCCGACCTGTGGGAATCATGCGCGGGGGCTGGAGTCGTGCAACCGGCGCAGGGGCGGATTCAATCGGAGAATGGGAAAAGGGCGAAGTGCTGGCGCGACGGGGCAAGCGCACCGGGCTGGCGAAGGGGGATCGGTCGCGCCGATCGTGCGGCCGCAGACCGCGCCGCGCGACACCGCCGAAGGGGGCGGCGCGGGCGGAACGAATTTCGCTTCAGTTCACGCCCGCGATCACGGGCCGGGGACCGCCGGACCGGCCGGCGGGCAGCACGCTCCCGGCGGCGGGGCGAAGCTGCGGTTGTTGTCGCCGCAGCAGTGCCGGTGGCACCCGCACCCGGACAGGGGCAGCATAAGGGTAAAGGCGATCAGGGCGATGAAGGCACGTTTGAGGGTCATGGTCGCTCCGTCCGTTCGCGGGCCGTCCGTGGGCAGAGGTGGGTGGACGCGGGCCGTTTGATCCCGCGAGCCGCGACTCGGATCGCCGGCCCTCTGCCGGCGGCCGGGCGGCCGTCACTCTGGGTATTCAAATGTAAGGCCGTATTGCGGGCGGGCCGCCGGACACTTGAGCAAAACCGGAACGTTTTCGACCGCAGGCGGGCGGTTGTGCGGATCACACCGACAGCAATGATTCGTGAAGTGGGGTAAAAAAGTGCGATTGTAGCGGTCGCACGGTTCCCTCGTGAACGGGGCCAGCGATGGGCGGGGCGAAGTTCGTCGACGTTCGGATGCGCGGGTTTCCGCGGCGCGCGGAAGTGGACGCGGTCCTCGCGCTGCTCGACGCGCGAACCGCGCCGCTGGCCGGCGAGGCGGTTCCGCTGCCCGAAGCGGCCGGGCGCGTGCTCGCGGAGCTGGTCGTGTCGGCCGTAGACGTGCCCGGCTTCGCGCGCGCCGCGATGGACGGCTACGCGGTGCGCGCCAATGACACAGCGCGTCCCACTTCCGGCACACCGCGCCCGCTCGCCGTCGTCGGCGCGTCGATGCCGGCGCGGCCGTTCGCGGGCGCGGTGCACCCGGGCGAAGCGGTGCGGATCACGACCGGCGCGCCCGTTCCCGCCGGCGCGGACGCGGTGCTGATGGCAGAACACGCGCAACTCGATCCCGACGGTCTCGTTCGGCCGCGCGAACCGGTCGCCCCCGGCAAGCACGTCGTCCGGGTGGGCGAGGACGTGGCGAAGGGGGCCGCGGTGCTGTCGGCGGGGCGGCTCCTTCGGCCGCAGGACGTGGGGCTGCTCGCGTCGATCGGCACCGCGACCGTGCGCGCGGTCCGCCGGCCGCGGGTCACGATCCTTGTGACCGGGAACGAGCTCCTGCCGCCCGGCGCGTCGCCGGAGGGCTTTCGCATCGTGGACAGCAACTCGCCGATGCTCGCGGCGCTCGCGGCGCGCGACGGCGCGGACGT
>JAFKJJ010000429.1 GCA_017306025.1 Planctomycetota bacterium | reverse complement strand
TTGACACGCCGCCGGCCGGTGGCGTCGGTGAATTCCTTCTCGACGAGGACACCCAGTACACCCCGTGGACCGCCAGCGCGGGCGCCCCCGATGTTCGGGGCGCCCGCGCTGGCAGTCCGCACCCGGCAAGAGGTCACCCGCCATGGAATCCAATCCGCCAACTCACGATTCCCTCCGGCCCGGGGTGTCGGTCGTCGTCCCGGTCTACAACAGCGAGCAGACCCTCCCCGAACTGGTCGGCCGGTTGATCGCCGTGATGCAGGCCCGCGGCGTGGCGTTCGAAATCATTCTGGTGAACGACTCGAGCCGGGACCGGAGTTGGGCCGTCGCGTGCCAACTGGCCGCCGGCTCGTTCGTCCGGGCGGTCGATCTGATGCGGAACTTCGGCCAGCACAACGCGCTGCTGTGCGGCATCCGGGAAGCGCGGTACGAGGTGACGGTCACCCTGGACGACGACCTCCAGCACCCGCCGGAGGAGATTCCCCGGCTGCTGGACGCACTCGACGGGGGGTACGACGTGGTGTACGGGGCGGCGGAGGAGTTGCCCCACGGGATCTTCCGGAACCTGGCGTCGGCGACCACCAAGGTGGCCCTCCAGGTGGCGATGGGCGCCGAGACGGCCCGCCGGGTCAGCGCGTTTCGGGCGTTCCGTACCCGGCTGCGGGACGCGTTCGCGCGGTTCGCGGGCACGTTCGTGTCCGTCGACGTGCTCCTCACCTGGGGTACGACCCGGTTCGGGCACACGTTCACCCGCCACGAGCCGCGGCGGGTCGGCCGGTCGAACTACACCCTCCGGAAACTGGTCGTCCACGCGGTGAACATGATCACCGGGTTCAGCACCCGGCCGCTGCAACTCGCCAGCCTGCTCGGGTTCTCGCTCACCCTGCTCGGCGGCGTGCTGCTCGCGGTGATCTCCGCCCGGTACGTCCTGGAGGGGTCCGCCCCGCCCGGGTTTCCGTTCCTCGCCTCGGTCATCACCCTCTTCTCGGGCGCCCAACTGTTTGCGCTCGGCGTCATGGGGGAGTACCTCGCCCGGGTCCACGTCCGGCTGCTGGACCGACCGTCGTACGTCGTCCGGGCGTCCGCGCCGGAACGCACCGGAGGGCCGTGATGCACGTCGTCTTACTGTGCGCCACCGCCCGCGGGCTGAGGGTCCTGGACCGGCTGGCCGGACTGCTCGACGGGGGCGACCGGCTGACCGTGTTCACGTTCCGGGAGGAGCCGCACGAGCCGCCGTTTCTGGAGGCGATC
>JAFKJJ010000294.1 GCA_017306025.1 Planctomycetota bacterium | reverse complement strand
GCGAGCGGCTCGACCCAGTGCTTGTGGTCGGCGTCGTAGTACAGGTACCCGCGGCTGGCCGGCCCGCGGTAGGTACCCGGCACCTCACACACCAGATCCACCGTCAGCTCGATCTTCTGTTTCGGGGCCAGCGAGCGCCAGTACAGCACCAGTTCGCGGCCCCTCGTCTCGAAGTAGGCGATTGAGCCCTTCTCGCGCAGGTCGGTGAGCTGCTTCATATCGGTGGGCACCTTCATCCCGGCCGGGATGCCGATCACCGCTACCGCCATCCCGTGCCCCTTGTCCACCTTGTTCTCGAACGTCACGTGCAAGGGCACCGCATCGCCCTCGGACGCGTCCGCCTTGCCCAGCCGCGTGCTGATCTGCACCGCACACTTCTCGGCGCTCACCGGCGTCAGCGACGTGTACGTGTACGACAGCGCGAACGGATACGCCTGCTTCGCATCCGTCACGATCTCCACCTCGGTCCGTTGCCCCGGTTTGAACACCGCATCCGGGTTCGCGATGTCCAGGCCGATCACCTCCACGTCCTTCTCGGTAAAGCGCCGCGTGCCGATCACCCGACCGCCGACCGTCACACGGATCTCGCCGCTCTCGGCCGGGTGGGCGGACTTCTTGGCGAACAACGTCAGCGCCTTGAGTGCGAGAATGGTCGATTGCGTCGAGCCGAACCCGCCGTAGCCGCCGCGCTGCTGGCTGATCCACTTCGCCGCGTCCTTCACCGTCGCGGCGTACTTCGGGTCGTTCGCCCGCAGCCAGCCGAGCAGCGCCAGCGCCGTCGTTTCGATGTCGAGGTCGCGGCCGCCGGAGCGCGTGATGCTCGTCACCGCGCCCGTCACCACGCCGCCCTTCGTGTGCTTCTCCTGGAGCCGGTCGAGGAGCCGGTGTGCGGTCTCGCGGTCGCCGCGCAGGAGCAGCACGTTGGCGGCCAGCGCCACGAAGTACGGGTCCTTCCCGCCGACGGTGTTCTCGTTCAGCGCTTCGGCCTTCAGCGCCGCGATCTCGGTTCGCAGGTCGAGCTTCTCCGCATCCTCCGGGTCGCTCTCGACCAGCGCCCACACGACGTAGGCGTCGACCGTCCGCTGCGGGGCCGAGCCGAAGCTGTGGCCGTCGGCGGGCTGGCGGAACCCGCCCTGCCCGTCGCGGCGCGACAGGAGGAACGACTGCGTCCGCTTAATCATCTGCGGATCGACCGGGTGGACGCGGGCCATGTCCTTGAACTGCAACAGCCCGTAGGCGGTGAGCGCCAGGTGCGGCCGGTCGGCGGCCCCGAACCACTCGTAGCCCTGCCGACCCTTCGTCGGCGTATCGGGGCACTCGAACGACGTCAGCCGGCCGTAGCCGCGGGCGAGGAAGTCCCGCGCCCGCGCCGCGGTCTGCGGGTTGGCCTGGTTGGTCTGGGTGATGTAGTCGAGGATCATCGCGTTGGGGTAGTTCGAGGTCGAGGTCTGCTCGAAGCACCCGTGCGGCTCGCGGAGCAGCCCGTCGAGCCCCTTCACCAGATCGGCCATCGACGTCGGGTACACTTCCAGCCGCACCCGGAGCGAACCGGGCACCACGTCCTTCGGAAGCGCGATCGTCCCGCGGGCGCGGCCCTCCATCATGTCGCTGACCGAGCCGACGCCGGGGAACCCGTCCGGCACCACGCGGATCGTGCGCAGGACGGTGTCCTTGTCGGCCCCGCTGGTGCCCGCGACGAGCACGCTCGCGTCGCCGTCGAGCTTGTCGGCGGTCAGCCGCAGCAACTTCCGGCCCTTGGCGTTGGGGGCGAGTTCGAGCGCGTCTTGTTGCGGCCCTGCGGCCTTGAAGCCGGCGAGGGTCGTGGCGAGTGATACGCTCCGGCGCACGTCGCTGTCGTTGGTCACGCGGACCGGCACGTCCACGGTGTCCGTGTGCGCGATTTCGAGCGGCAACTTCGGGTCGACGCTGAACGGTTTGCGGGCCTCGATCGTTTTCGTGATGGCGCCGACGCGGCCGTCGAGGGTGTGCCCGGCGACGAGCACCTGATAGCGGGCGATGTCGTCGGAGAGCTGGAACTCGACACTCGCTTTCCCGTTCTCCGGCAGCACGAGGACCGGGTGCCAGTACACGGTTTCGGTGAAGTCGGCCCGCACCTCGCCCAGCGACGAATCCCGCTGGTGCGCGTACTCACGCACAACAAATGGCATCGTGTACGGTCGCCCGGGCACCGGGTCCCGCATGAGCAACCCGGGGATGGCGGGGGCCGTGGTGCCAGCCTCAGAAGTGAATGTGCCGACGCCAGCCCACGGAGGAGCCTCGTACAAGGCATTTCGAGGGCGCGTGCCGACAATCGCCGCCGCGAGCCACGCCATGTCGGCCTGTCCGTTGGCTGACAAGTGAGCGGCTTTGCCCTTTCTCGCAGATTCCCTCAGCACCTTCGCAACTCCGGCGACAGCCGCCTCGTCCCAGACCTTGGGGGCGTCCGTTCTTTGGGGTGATGTCTTTGGGTCGAGCGGTAGAGCATGCGACCGCGTGATTCCCTCCGGCGTAGCAAACCCATCCGTCGCAGGCGGAACAATCCCCTCTCGCGCGGCAAAAAAGTTGGGTGCCGGCGGCGCGGCGCTCATCGCATTGGGTACCGGTTCGAGCGCACTTCCCACAGCGCGGGGTGCGGCCGCTTCTTTTTTACCTTTCGCTCCGTCAAATTGTGTTTGAAACAGTACCACAATCGCCACGAACCCGACGACGGCCACACCGCACGCAGCGGCGAGGTAGACGCGGCCGCGCCGCCCGGACCTGGCCGCGGACCATGCGAACCGCGCGAGGACGTACAGCACGACCAGCGCGAGCGCGATCAGCACCGCCCAGAAGAACGCATCACGGATCTTCACGTACCGCGACTCGAACCGCCGTAGCACCCCGGCCGCGTCCGACTGCTGCGCCTCGGCCACCGAAACGCCAACGCGCGCCGCGGTCAACTTCTCGATGAGCACCGGCGGAAGGGCGCTCAGCGCGACCCCGGCTGCCACCACCCGCAGCCGGGCCAACTCCAGCCGCGGCGCGTACTCCGCGGCCAGCCGCTGTTCCTCCAGCTTCGTTAGCTCGAACGGGGCGCTGGGCCGCGCGCCGTGCGCGACGAGCATCTTTTCCACGTCCGCGCGGTCGGCGGGGTTCGCCGGTGCGACATCTTGCTCCGCGAACCGCCGCCAGCCCTGCGTCCCGAGCAGCAAATCGAGCGCGACGGCGGCCCGCGGGTGGTCGGTGAGCAGGAAGTCCGCGTGTTCCAGTTCCGCCGAGTTCTTCACCTCGCCGGACAACAGGAAGTGCGTCGACTGGAGCCGATCGTGCTTGTTGTCGGCCATCGTGATGACGCTGCGGTTCACCACGCCGACGAGGAGCACGGCCGGGGTCGGTCGGCCCTTCTCGTCGAGCGCCGCGAGGTCGAGTTTCACCTTGTCGGAAGGGGAGTACCGCGACTTGTCCGGGTTCGCCTGCAGGACGAGTTGCTCGCCGGGTTCGCGGAAGGTCAAGCGTTCGGCCCGCGGGACGAGCACGGCACGGCCGGCATCGTCCCGCGATTCCTCGAACACCGTGACCCGCGTGACGCCGCCGGCCGAATCGTCGCCCTTCAGGGCGACCTCGGCCGGCACGTTCCCTTGCAGGACGAGCTTCTGCTGCGCGACGAGGTGCTCGCGGACGTACGCGCCGACGTGGACCACCTTCGGCCCGAGCGGCGACTGAACCCGCACGCGAACCGCACCGCCGCGAACCGTGATAGGGTCGAGCGCGGTCAGAGCGACGCCGTCGGGCTTCGCATCCGGGAGCGGGAACCCGTCCTTCGTCGGCTCGACGATGCCGACGGGCGCGGTCAGCTTCAGGAAGTACCGCTTGCCGGGCTCGGGCTTCAGTGTGAAGGCGCCGTGCCCGCGGTTGACGCCGGGGTTCTCCGCGTCCGTCAGCGTCGCGACCTCCGCGACGGTGTTGGTGCCGTCGGTGATGGTGCCTTTCAGGTCCGCAGGTTTTCCGCCGGGCGTTCGCACCATGAAGTAGACGCGGCCGGGGACGCCGGCGATCATCTCGCCGCCCTCGGGGAAGAACTCGACCTTCAAGTTCTTCGTGACGAGCGGAATCGGCCGCACGATCGCTTCCGTGTCGCTGCCGTCTTGAATCGTCACACTCAACGTCGCGCTGGGCGACACATCCGGCTTCGCGCCGTCGAAGACGGTCGCGGGTAGCTTGAACCGTACGTCGAGAACGGTTTTCGTACCGCCTGCGTCGGTGATCGCGCTGAAGGGCGCGTCCTTTAGTTCGTGGAACACTTTCCCGTCGGCCGAGGCGACGACGTTCGCCTTCGCGCCGCGCATCGGACCGCCCGCGGTGCGCGAAACCTCGATCCGCGCCTGCACGAACTCACCCGGACCGTAGCTCTTCCCGTCGAACTCCAGCCTCTTCTCGAAAGTGTCGGGCACGTACCGGTTCACGACGAACTTCCGCGTCTCCAGGAGCACGTCCTTGCCGTCGGCGCCCCGTTCGAGGAGGTCGAGCTTGTACTCGCCGCCGGGCGCGTCCGCCGAAAGCAGGTGCTCGCCGACGCCGAGCCCGCGGAGAGCCTTCTTGTCCGACCCCATCACGGGTTGAAGATCGCGGAGCAGTCGGCCGTTGCCCTCGTCGAGCGGGGTGACGGCGTCGGCGGGATCGCGGAGCCGGAAGATGAGGTGCAGGTCGTGTTCCGGCGGACGCAGGCTGGACCGGTCGAGCGTGAGCGAGCGGAACCGGACCACCTCACCCGGCTTGTAGAGCGGCTTGTCCGTGACGAGGTGCGTGACGTACACCGGGCGCGCCAGCGGCAACCGATCGGCCAGGACGGTCGCGCGGTCGTCGGTGTGCGCCACGACGTTGAGGAACAGTTCGGTGCCGGGCTTCACGTTCTGCCAGAACGCGGCGGTCAGTTCGAGCGTCGCGGCCCCAACGGGCTTGTCGTGCGTCTGCCGGAAGAGTTCGACGTCCTTCGCGTCCTTCACCACGACGTCGAGCTTCTTCGGCCGCGCGACCGCGCCGTGGCGGAGCGTTTCGATCTGCCACTTGTTCGGCGCGCCGGGCTGAACGTGCGCCGGGCCGGTGAGCCGGACGACGAAGTCCTTCTCCGTGATCGCCTTCCGGGCGCGCTCGTACTCGGCCGCGGCGCGGGCGCGCAGCTCGGCCTCGGCGGCCAGCGCCGCGTCGAGGTCCTTGCGGGACTCCTTCTGTGCGGCGGCCTGTTCGGCCAGCACGCGGTTGAGTTCGTCGCGCTTCGACTGAAGGGCGAGTTCCCGGTCGCGCACGTCGCCGACCTTCGACCGCCACGCGACGAACTGGTACCCGGCGACGGTCGCGACCGTGCCGGCGACGACGAGCCAGGCGATCATCTTGCGGAACCACGTGCCGCGCATCGGGTTCTCCTGCTCTGGGGTGACGCGATCGGGTGAGGTGCGCGCCGAGGACGGCTCGCTCGGCACGTGATCGGGCAGCGAAGGGAGCGTTGGGTCCGCGGCCCCGCCGGCCGGCGCGCGGCTCAGGATCGCGAGCGGGTCGCGCAGGCCCGGGGGCAACTCGACGGCCGATTCGTCGATGTCGGCCTCGGCGCGGGCGACCTCGTCGGGCGACTGCGGAACGAATCGGCCGTCGCGGCGCATGGCTTCGTACGTGAGGCGGTCCGCGGCGGCGTCGGGCAGGTCGCGGTCCGGTTCGGGTGGCTTGTCGGTGGACATCTCTCACCTGTCGTCGGGGCCGGCGTTGAGGAGCGGTTCGAGCCGGGCCCGCAGCTTGCGAATGAGACGCGCGCGAATCTGACGGATGTTCTCCCGCGACAGCCCGAACCGCTCGCCGATCGCGTCGAGGTCTTCTTGCGACCAGCGGAGCTGGCCGTGTTCCGGGCTCCAGCCGTGGGCGACGGTCCAGGCGATTTCTTGCTCGCGCGCCGAAAGGCCCTCGATCACGCACCGCACCTGCTCGACGAGTTCCGCCCCGCGCCCGGCCACCGACTGTGGCTCCGTCCGCGGTTCGGACAGCGGTTCGGACAGCGGTCCGGCGCGGTCGAGCGCGACGGCCGCGTTGCGGGTCCGGTCCGCAAAGTGGTCGGCCGCGACCCAGCGGACGATCTGCCCGATCCACGCGCGCACGAGCTGCCGCGCGGCGTCCGGGCCGGAAACGTCCGCCAGCGCCGACCGGTCGAACCGCGGGGCGGACTCGTACACCCGGCGCAGCGTTTCGGCCACGATTTCTTCGGCCGCCTCGCGGTACCGGCGCGCGCACACGGCGAACAGGTACGCGGCGTGGCGGCGGTGGAACTCGGCGAAGCAGGCGTGCGCGCGGGCGACGGACGCCCCGGCCAGCGCCATCCCCGCGAAGAGGTCGGCGTCGGTGTGGGCGGAGAGGTCCGGCGGCGTCTGGGCGGGTGCGGGCGAGGCCGCAGCCGCGGCTAATTCGCTCATGCACCCCCCTATACGGGAGAGCGTGACACTCTCCCGCGCTTTTTTCGCCGGGGCGGAAGAGAACCTGCCTTCGAATTGAGGAGAAGCGGCGTCAGTTCACGTTGCGGATCGCGTCCATGAGCAGCCCCGGCACCGCGTCGAGGTTGCGCAGGTTCACGATCTGCCCGCCGAGCGTCGTCTGGAAGTGGTCGGCGGTCTTCTTGCTGTACCGCCCGTGCGCGGCGCCGAGAAACCGGACGTTCTGCGCGGCCAGCGACAGGGTGAGCGCTTCGAGGTCGCGGGGCGACTCGAAGAACTCGAAGTCCGACAGGAGGAACAGCACCCGGAACTCGGCCTCGGGCACCTCGTCGAACTGCTCGTAGGCCCACCGCAGCGCCGCGTCGACGCGCGTCCCGCCCGTGGCGGCGAGTTCGAGCAACCGGTCGGTCACTTCGTCGAGGTCGCGCTCCTGAACGAACCCCTTGATGACGTGCGTGTCGCTCTCGAACAACGCGATCGCAATCTCTTCCGGAGCCATCCGGCCGAGGAGCATGACGACCGATATCGCGCAGTTCGCCAGTTCGCGCCCGCCCATGCTGCCCGATATGTCGAGCAGGACGAGCATCGCGGCCTGCCCCTTCGACTGGACCGGGACGAACAGGTCTTCTTCGGTGATGTGGTCGAGCTGCTTCCCCTGCGAAATGATGCTGTCGAGCGTCGCCTCCAAGTCGAGCTGGTCGAGTTCGTCGCCGGCGCGGTACGGGCGCGACCGGTTCTGCGGCACCATTCCCCCCTCGGTGTTGCCGGTGCCCCCGGCGATCCAGTCGAACGCCAGTTCCGTGAGCGCGTGCCGTGCGAGTTCCTTCACGTGCGCCCGAAGAGTGTCCGTGAGCCGCCCGCGCCCCTCGAACCACTGCTTGAGAAGGTTCATCCCGCCGCCGATGCCCTTGTGCCCGCAGGCGTCGGCCGCGAACGGGTCCGGCACGAGCGCCGCGGCCCCGGCCATGTCCACCGCCATCAGCGCCGCCATCCCGCAGAGGTTCTTGTCGCCGAACGCCTTCGCGCACAGCTCGCGCAGCAGTTCGATGGGGATGTTGCGGATCTTGTCGATTAACCGCTTGTAGCGGTCGGGGTCGTTGACGTTGTCGCGGACGTTCTGCGCGAGCTGTTCGAGCGGCTGGCCGAGGCGCTCGTAGATGAGCCGCTCGTCGATGCCGAGCTTCTTCCCGGCCGCGATCACCGCGGGCACGTCGGAGGGGAAGATGAGCCGTTCGAGGAACGCGTCGAGCATCGGAAGGAACTGTGTCGCTTCCGTGACCCGTTCGAGGCAATCGACCACGACCCGGCGCGCGAGATCTTTACCGGCATCGAGCTTCGTGCCGACGAGTTGCTCGGCCACGTCGAGCCACTGCTGCTGGAAGTGGGCCGCGGCGTTCGGGTCGGGTTGGTTCCCGGCCGCGACGCTCTTCTGCGCGGCCTTCTGCTCGGCGTCGTGCTCCGCGACCCAGTCCTTGTACGCGGCGCTCGTCATCGACTCCCACCGCGGGCAGTTGACCGCGAGCTTGGTCAGTTCCGACAGAAGCGGCATCGTCGAGTGGCTGTCGGCCCAGTGGTCGAAAATGCGCGGCTGGAGGTTCTCGCCGAACCGGTCGAGCAGCCACCGGGCGGCTTCGAGCGCCCGCACCGGGTTCTCGCTCGCGGCGCGTTTCAGAAGTTCGTCGGCGGGCGTGATCCACTTGCGGAGCCCGTCGAGCAGTTCCGCGTGTTCGGAAAGATCGCGAACGCGCCCGAGCCCCGCGTTGCGGAACTGTTCGTACTCGGAGCCGGTCACGGCGCCCGCGTGCGGTTCCAGAAAGCGCAGCGTGCGGCCCAGATCGACCGCGGAGCCGTTGGCGAGCACGTCCTTGAGGTGCTCCTGTAGCCGCTTGAAGTCCTTCGTTCCCGCGAGCACGCCCGCCAGCTCCCACGGCTGGATCACTTCTTTGCCGAGCATGGTCCCCTGCCCCGCGCGGCACGCGTCGGCGATCTCGTCGGGGTCGAGGCTGTTGACGCGGCCGCGGAGCAGTTCCTTCACGAACTCCATCGCCTCCTCGACCGTCCTGATGCCGCGCGCCCCGAGTTCCTTCCCGCCGCCGTAGCGGTCCACGAGTCGGCCCTCGGCCTGCTCGCGCTCGTTGGCCGACTTCAGCATCTGTTCCTGAAGGTCGAACGAGTGGAACAACTGCGCGTCTTCGGCCTTCTCCAGTAGTGAATCGAGCGCGGTGAGGTCGTCGAGCGAGTCGAGGTCGATGTTGAGCCCGGCGAGGTCGTCGAGGATCGACCTGGCCGCGTCGGGTGCGGTAGCCGGTGCGGTCTTGGGCGAAGCGACCGCCGCGGCCGCGGCGTCGGCCTCCGCGGTCTTGGTGTCGGCCGGGAACAGTACTTCGCGGGCGACCTCGAAGGCGACCGGTTGGTCTTCGTAGGGCGTGTTGAGCACGGCCGCGTCGAGGTAGTCCTGCGGGATGAGCGCGAGCTTGCGGAACGCGCGGGCCGTGAGGAACCGCGGGATGGCGGCAGGCTCGGGACGTGCGACAGCCCCTTGCGCTTCCGCATCTGGGTGACGAATTCGAGCGAGAACATCAGCGGGTCGGTGCCCGTGACCGTGTCGCCCGGCAGGTGCTGCTCGACGTGCGTTTCGGACATGAGGGGGTTTCCAAAGTAGTAGGCACACTCCGTGTGCCGTTGCTCCTCGTCTGGCACCGCGACGGCACACGGAGTGTGCCTACTACTTTCTTCACGCCCCTGTGGTACCCAACACCCGCGTGAGCAGGTTTTCGAGGTAGCTCTGCACGGTGCGGCCGGGCTTCATCTTGATCGCTTCCGTCAGCACCAGTTGTGCAGACTGCGCGAGGATCGTGTTATCGACCGGCACCCCGAGTCGTCGGGCGCGTTCGGAGGCGAGTCGTGCAATTCCGATCGAGGACCGAATCGACGCCGGTTGCTCAACCGCGGGTTCCTCGCGAGTCGAATGAACGAGTTCGAGAATCGACTCGACCCGCGCCGGCGCCAGGTCGTACTCCGCACAGTGTGATCGCACGATCTTCTGCTCCACGGCCCGCTTCGGGTAGCCCAGTTGCACCCACACCTTGATGCGGTCCTTCACCGCCCCGGGCAGCCTGCGCGTGCCGCGCTGCTCACTGGGATTCATCGCGGCGATCAGGTAGAACTCCTTTTGTACCTGATACCACGTCCGAAGTGCCGGGATGTAGAGCTTGCGCTCTTCGAGTGCGTCGAGCAGCGTGTTGAGCACGTACTCGTCGCCGCGGTTCATCTCGTTGGCCAGGAACACGCCGCCCTGAAGGGCCGAAATGGTGAACGGACCCGGCACGAACGCCTGGGTGGAGTACCCGAACTTGAACACGAGCGTCGGGTCGAAGCTGCCGATGAGGTTGGACGGCCGCACGAGGTCGGAGAACGTCACCCAGTCGAACGGCCGGCCCAGGTCCTGCGCGAACTTGCGACACAGAGCCGTTTTGCCCGCCCCGACGGGACCGATGAGCCCGACGTAGAGGTTCGCGTGGTACGCGTCCATCATCGCGTCGTAGGCGTCCTTGTATTGCCCCTCCAACACGATGTCCGCCTCTTGCTTGAGGTCGGACACCTGCCTGGATTCCAGCAGCGCGGTGTAATCCGTCATGGATGGCTCACGGGATTAAGGTGCGGTGTCCTGTGCGAAATACTTCTCGGTGGTGGTCGGCTCGACGGCCTCGGGCAGCGCGAGCTTGATCTTCGCGAACTCGGCCTTCACCTTCTCTAACTCGTCCTTGTCGAGCACTTTTTTCTGTTTGGAGAAGCCGAGGCCCCCCAGGATCTGCCGGCCGTAGTGCGTTTTCGACAACTCCTCGATGTAGAACCCGGCGCCGCCGGAGGACCGCCCCTTCTTCACGATCTTCACGCGGCTCAGTTCCTTCAGGCGCGCGATGGTGAGGAGCTGGTTGAGGATCTTCCAGTCGGTCGTCGGCTTGAAGCGCTGGTTCTCCTCTGGCCTGGAATCCAGGCGCTCCTTCACGATCGTCAGCAGCACCTTCTGGATGCGCGCATCCAACACGGAATCGACGTCCTCGCTCTGTTCGACGCGCGCGTCCATTTCGGCCCACGTAATGAACGTGCCCGGCGCCGCGAAGCTGTTGAGCTGGTTCGTCCAGTACGAAATGCGATCCGCGCGCGGCATGGCTCTGATCCTCGCGTGCTGCATTGAGAAGGTCGATCGAAGTTCGAGTCGGTCGCGCCCCTCACCCGGTTTCAAGCCGCCCGGCGGCTTGAAACCACCCTCTCCCCGCAGGAGCGGG
>JAFKJJ010000293.1 GCA_017306025.1 Planctomycetota bacterium | reverse complement strand
GCGGGCTGAACCCGGGCAACTCCGGCGGCCCGGTGACCAACGCCCGGGGCGAGGTGGTCGGCGTCAGCGTCGCCAAGTTGCGCGGCGCGGAGACGATCGCCTTCGCGATCCCGGCGGAGGAGGCCGAGGCGTTCGTCCGGGACCAGCACCGCTCCGGCGGCCGGTTCGAGACCGCCGGTCTGGTCGCCGTGGGTCCGGGACCGGCGCGCCCGCCGGTGCGCCCCCCGGTGCCGCCCGTCCGGCCCCCGGCGGACCCGCCTCCGGGCGAGCCGACGGTACCGGGCACGGAGGTCAAACTCGCCGCCGAGGTCGCCGAGGTGTGCGTCGGCGGGGGCGGACGGTTCCTCATCGTCACGCTGCCGAAGGTGAAGCAGGTCGCGATCTTCGACGCCAACCAGTCCAAGGTGGTCAAGCACCTGCCGATGGCCGCCGAGCGGGCGCTCATCGCCGCCGGGGCGGACCAACTCGTCGTCGGCTATCCCGACAACAACGTGATCCAGCGCTGGAGCCTGACCACCTTTGAAAAGGAGGCCAGCGCCGGGAGCCCCGTCGAGGGGACCCTGGCGGCCCTGTGCATGGGCTCGGACTCGCGCGGCCCCCTCTACGTCGGGACGGCGAGCCGCGACCGGTTCCGCGCCGGCGCCGCGCACTTCCTCGACCCGGCCACGCTCAAGGTGCTCGACGTCAAGATCACGGAGGGCCAGATGCCCGTCGACGGGACGTACGTGCGCGCCTCCGCCGACGGCACGGTGTTCGGGATGCGCAACGGCGCCGGCGGCGAGCCGCACACGGTCACGACGATCGTCTTCGGCGGGGAGCGGTCGGCCTCCGTCACCCGATCCTGGGGCCTCAACGGGAGCGTCCTGGCCCCCTCTCCCAACGGCCGGTTCGTCTACACCAACGGGGCGGTGTACGGCAGCAAACTGGCGCTGATCCACCCCGACCCGCCCCCCAAGCAGTTCCCCCGGAGTTATCTGCCGTCCGCGCAGGGGTACTACTACATGCGCCTGGACTACAAGACGTGGGACCGGCTCGGCGGCGCCGTCAGCTTCTTCCTCGAGGGGAGCGAGCGCCCGTTCGCCCAGCTCGCCGGCGTCGAGGGCGTGAGCAACGAGCAGATCGCCTACGGCAACAACCGGGACGCGCTGACCCCGGATCGCCGCGTCTTCTTCCTCCCCGACGCGAAGTCGGTCGTCACGATCCCCGGCAGCAACGACCGCCTGATCCTGCGCCACTTCGACGTCGAGAAGGAGCTGGAGCGGTCCGGGATCGACTACTTTTTGGTCACCAGCCGCCCGGTGCCCCAGGCGGTCAGGGGCGCGGAGTACCGCTACGAGATGGCCGTCAGGTCGAAGAAGGGCGGCGTCAAATACAAGCTGGACGCCGGCCCGAGCGGCATGCGTGTCGCGGCGGACGGGAAGCTCATCTGGGCCGTTCCCGCGGCCTTTGCCGAGCCGACGGCCGACGTGATCGTCACGGTGAGCGACGCATCGGGCCAAGAGGTCTTTCACACCTTCCGGCTGGCGGTCAAGGACGGGGCGCCACGGTAGGACCGCCGGTCGCAGGGCCATTGTCCGCGACCGCCTTCCGGAGCGATCGGGTGGTCCGAGCGCAGCGTGTCGCACCACAACCGGGGGTACACCGCCAAGCGGCCGCGGCGCCGTGCCAGGAAGCAAGATCTCGATGAGATACGCCGGTGGCTGGAGGAGACGTACCCGGCCATCGAGCGGCGGGCCGAGGCGGAGGGGGCCGAGATCCACCGGTGCGACGAGACCGGTGTGCGGGCGGCTGAGACCCCGCACGTGGCTACGCTCCCGAGGGTGAATCGGTCACGATGGCGGTGCCCGATCCCCACCTCCGGATGAACCCGATCTCGGCCATCACCGACGGGGGCTCGGTCCGGTTCATGACCTACGCTCGGACGATGCGATGGATGCGGGCCTGCTCCTGGTCTTCTTGGGCCGGTTGCTGCGGAGCACGACCGGGAAGTTGTTCGTGATCGTGGACCGCCTGCGGGCTCGCGAGACGCCCGAGGTGGAAGCGTGGGTGGCCGCTCGCCGGGACCGGATCGAGTTATTCTACCTGCCCCGATATGCACCGGAGTTGAACGCGACGGAGTGCCTCAACAACGACCTGAAGGGGCAGGTGACCGCAGCGGGGTTGCCCAACGACAAGGGCAGGGCCAACGCGTATTAATTTGCTTGTTTTCCAAGGAAAACGGCAGTTGGCCCTTCAGTTTTGAGGCGTTTTTTGCCCGCCGTAACAGCGCGACACCCTGAAAAACCAAGTAAAAAGAATACGCGTTGGCCGTGCGACAAGGGTGAGTTGCGGTCACGCATGCAACGGTTCATGAACAAACTGCGATGGTTGCCCCGGCACGTCCGAAGCTACTTCAAGCACCCCTATATGCTCTATGCCGTGGCGGCATGACGTGTGAGCTTGTTACTGACCGGGGTAATAAGCCTGCCGTCGCTGTCGCTATCCCGACCCCGCTCGGTAAGGCGACGGCGGAACACGTCTTCAAGTTCAAACGTCCCCCCTGAACTTAGGGATGCCGGGCACGGCCCCGGTCGTCGGGCACCGAGTCGACGTGATCGACCTGGTCGCGTTCCATGACGCACCTCGCGATCGGACCTCTACTCGCAAGGTATCACGGGGCGCGAACGCCCTTCTGCGCAAGTCGTTCAGCTACTTCGGACTCCGACGCTTGAAATCTATGAGCGTCCGGCGCTCAAGTACCCGACCCCTCGGGGTCCAGAGACCGACCGCTCCTCACGTCAACGAATCACCGCGATCCAGTATCATACCAAAGGCGGGTGAAGAGTAACCGTCGCGAGCTTTGACCTCTCCCTTGAGGGGGAGGTCAAAGCCAGTCCTCGTCAGGGTTACTCTTCACCGGATCGGGTATCAGTCCTTCGCGCGATACAGATTCCGGGCCTGGGCTTCCACGTCCGCGCTCCACTTGTAGATGGTCGCGGGGTCGGAGTCGCTGCTCGAGGGCCGCGGGCCGACCAGTTGGAACACCGGCCCGCCGTCGTGCTGAAACGCGAGCGGGTCCGGCGCCAGAAGGAGCAAATAGTCGCCCGCGCCGGTGAACCCGCGCGCCGCGGGGAGGTTCGCGACCACGAGTTGGGTCTTCGCGGGCGGGCCGCCGGGCCGGAGCGGCTCGACCACGGTCACCTTCGCCGCCGGCGCGCCCTTGTCGTCGGCGGTCACCGTCGCGACCACCGGCACCGGCGCGAGCGCGGCCTGCGCGTGCGACACGATCGGCTCGCGGCTCTTGGTCAGCGCCGTGTAGCCCAGCCACGCGAGCCAGCCGAAGAACAGCGCCGCCGTGGCCGCCAGAAAGAACCGGCTCCTCGGATCGCGGGGCGGCCGATCCGGCGCCGCCGGTTGGGGCGCCGGGGCGGGGGCCGCGACGGGCGGTTGCGGCGCGGCCGGCGGTGCGGGAGCGGTCACTTCGGCCGACCGGTCGCTCGGGGCCGCGCTCATCGGTCACCCCGCTTCGCCGGGGCGTCGCCGATCGTCAGCTCGAAGCCGTTGCTCAGCGCCTCGTGAAGATCGAACAGGTTGTGGAAGTCGTCCGGGTCGTCGCGGTCCGACTTGCTCAGCCGCTGCACCTTGATCAGTTTGAACACGATCTCGCCGATGTCGCCGGTGGTCCTCACGCCCCACTGCCTGAACACCACCGGGGCCATCATCCCGAACTCGCGGACCGCCAGTTCGCACGTCCCGCGGAGCAGCTCCGCCCCGCTGACGTGGTTCTCGTCGCCCGCCGGCTTGGGGCGCGGGTCCGGGGCGCCGCGCTCCTGGCGGCTCGGGACGCGGCCGAGTCGGTCCTGCGTGTACGTGACCGCCTCACAGACGAACTCGTACGCCTCGTAGGCGAACCGCCCGTCCTCGCGGCACAACTGGAGTATTTGAAGGTCCACGGTGGCTCCTGTGGGCGGCCGCGATGACCGCGGCCGCGTTCCGATGGTCTACAGCCGCGTCAGCACTTCATCAACCGCGACCGGCAGCCGGCGCCCGTCCTCGAACTCGATCAGGACGCGCCGGGCGAGGATCTCGTGCGCGAGCACCCTCCCCTGCCCCTTGTTGGTCACCACGCGCGCCCCGATCGGGGGCAGCTCGCGCTGGAACTCCTCGTACACGTCCTGCTCGAACCGCAGGCAGCACTTCAGCCGGCCGCAGCGGCCCGAAATCTTCGTCGGGTCGAGCGTGGACTTCTGCAACTTCGCCATCCGCATCGACACGGGCGGCATCACCACCATGTGCGAGTTGCAGCAGACGGGCTTGCCGCAGTCGCCGTAGTCGGCGAGCAGCTTCGCCTCGTCGCGCACGCCGATCTGGCGCAGTTCGATGCGCGTGTGGAACTCGCGGGCCATGCTCTTGACGAGCTCGCGGAAGTCGACACGGCCCTCGGCGAGAAAGTAGAAGACGAGCCGCTCGCCGCCGAAGAGGAACTCGACGTCCACGATCTGCATCCCGAGCCGGTGGTGGTGAACCAGCCGCTCGCCCGCGGCGAACTGCTGCTTCTGCTGCTCGCGGATGCGGGCGATCTTGGCGTGGTCCTCCGGGGTCGCGACGCGGAGGACGTCGCCGCGGGTCGGTTCGGGGATCGCCGCGACGGTCTGGGGGGTCGCGCGGCACAGCACCTCGCCGTTTTCCTGCCCGCGCTCGGTGCGCAGGATGACCGTGTCGCCGCGGCCCACGGTCGTGCCGGGCGGTTGAACGAACTCGCCGATGAACCGCATCGACCCGTGCCGCACGAGGTGCGTGACCGGCGGCACGGGGACGTGGTTGGTCTTGGTCATGGGGGTATCATCGCGTCGCGCGGTCGAACTTGCAACGCGATCACGATCCGGAATGCGGGCGGTTTATTCCTGCGTCGCGAGAAGTTCTACCAGCCAGCTCCGTGCGTCGGACGGGTCCTGGCGCAAGTGGTCGAGCAGTATCGCGTCGGAGCAGCCGGCGTCTTCGAGTGCGTCCCCGAGCACCGGGAGCAGGACCGTTTCGCCGGTCTCGCGGACGCGCCGGGCGAGTTGGCGCACGGTGCCGTTGTTCCACGCGAGCCACGCGGGTTCGGCCGGGAGCGACGCGACCAGCCCGGCCGCCGAATCGACTTCGATCAAGACGATCTCGGTCCGCTGCTCGACGACGAACGCCCGCGCGCGGTCGGTCCCCACGGTTCGGCCGAAGAGGAGCAGCGCGGGCAGGGCCGGGGAGCGCCCGGGCGCGAGGTTGGTCAGGTCGAGGCTGAGCGACAGCCCGAACGGCATCGTGTTGACGACACGTGCCGGGTACCGCATCCCGACCCGTGCCGCGTGAATCGCCGGGATGTGTTCCATTCGGTTTGCCTTCTCGGGTGGGTCGCTCTCTCCGAGAGCGACGGCGACGGAGGGTCGTTCCGTTCTGCGGGATCGAAAGGCACCTTCTGATGTGCGGCTACCTGCTCTCGGAGAGAGCAGGCCACCCGAAGGGCCTCACGTGTGCAGTTCGACCACGTCCCTGTCGTGCAGGACGTGGTCGCGGCCGACGGTCTGGCCGTCGTGAACGCCGGTCACCCAAACCCGGGCCGACTTCACCGAATCCTCCAGATCGCGGTGAACCTTCCCCGCCAGTTCCGCGACGGTCGCGCCGACCGGCGGGGTGAACGGGCTCGTCATGTCCGCGGGCTTGCCCGGCTGCTTCGTGTAGATCCGCATCACGCCCAGCGCGTCGTAAATCGCCTTGCGGAGCGCGGCGAGGCCGTCGCCGCGTTCGGCCGAGACGACGTGAAACGGGAACCGCGTCCCGAACTCCTCACGGGCGATTTCGAGCCGGATGTCGGCCGCCTCGTCGTCGCCCTTGTTCGCGACGAGGATCGTGGGGATCGCGTACACCGCGGGATCGTCCGCAGGAGGTGAGCCCGGCGGCACCAACTCGCGCCGGGCGAGCTTCAGGCGCTCGATGACGGCCGCTGTGGCCGCCGGGCCGTCGTCGTCGGCGAGGTCGAGGAAGAGCACCGCGGCGTCCGCGGCGCGGGTGACGTCCGTCACGAAGGTCTCGTAGTGGTCCGCGGTGATCGGCGGCAGGTCGATGAGCTGCACCCGCACGTCCTCGTGGTCCATCATCCCCGGCACCGGCTCCCGCGTCGTGAACGGGTACGGCGCGACCGCGGGGGTCGCCTTCGTCAGCTTCGAGAGCAGGAGCGACTTCCCGCAGTTCGGCGGGCCGACGAACACCACCTGCCCGGCCCCCTGGCGCGGGAACTTGTACGTGCCCGGGGCGGCCTTCTTCGGCCCCTGTTTGGCCTGCTCGATCTGGTCGGTCAGTTCCGAGATCTTGGTCTTGAGATCGGCCTGAACCTTCTCGCTCGCCTTGTGCTTGGGCAGAATCACCCACATCTCTTTGAGCGCGGCGAGCTTGTCCTCCGGGTTCTGCGCCTTCTTGTAGCGCGCCTCGGCGTCGTGGTACTGCGGCGGGAGGTTGACGGCCATGGGGGTCTCTTCTGTAGGACAGGCCGCTGGCCCGTCACCGCTTCGACGGGTCGGCCCCGTCCGACAGCGGTGCGATTTCACCGCCGCGACGGTCGTGATTGTACAACATCTCCCGACCCACAATCAGGAGCACCCATGGCCGTTCTGTTCGACCAGATCCAAGAAGCCGCCGCCGCCGTGCGCGCCCGGTGGCCGCACGTCCCGGCCGCCGGCGTGATCCTGGGCACCGGGCTCGGCAAACTCACCGAGGACGTCCAGGCCGACGCGGTCATCCCCTACGAGGAGATCCCGCACTTCCCGCGCTCGACCGCCCCCTCTCACAAGGGCCAACTGGTCTGCGGGACGCTCGGCGGGAAGCGCGTCCTCGTCATGGAGGGGCGGTTCCACTTCTACGAGGGGTACTCGCTCCAACAGGTGACGTTCCCGGTGCGCGTGATGAAGGCGCTGGGCGCCGGCACGCTCGTCGTGAGCAACGCGTGCGGCGGGATGAACCCGCAGTGGAACAAGGGCGACCTGATGCTGATCGAGGACCACATCAACCTGCTCGGCGACAACCCGCTCATCGGCCCCAACGACGACCGGCTCGGCGACCGGTTCCCCGACATGTGCAACTGCTACGACCGGGCGCTGCTGAAGCTCGGCCGGCAGGTCGCGCGGGAGGAACAGATCGTCTGCCACCAGGGCGTGTTCGTCGCCGTCAGCGGGCCGAACCTCGAAACGCGGGCGGAGTACCGGTTCCTGCGCGCGATCGGGGCCGACGTGGTCGGAATGTCCACGGTGCCCGAGGTGATCGTTGCGGTCCACTCCAAAATGCACGTGCTGGGCGTCTCGGTCATCACGGACCAGTGCCTGCCGGACGCGCTCGAACCGGTCAGCATTCCGGAGATCGTCGCCACCGCGAACGAGGCCGAGAAGAAGCTCCGGGTACTCGTCCGTCGCGTGATAGCTCAACTTTGAGGCCCCGGTACGAATCGCGTCGCTCTCAGGCGAGGAAGTAGTAGAAAGTGCGCGAGAACCGGCACGGGACGATCTACGTTGGAGTGACGCCCAGACCTAACCGGCTCCGACCGTGCCGCTGAAACCACCGAAACCGGCCCTCACGGCCAAGGCCAACGCGCCCGCCGCGCCGGGGCGCTTCACGGGCCCGACGCCGCTCGCGTACCTCGGCGGGGTCGCGGCGGTCGCGCTCGCGTGCTTCCTCGGCGCGCGGGTCGGGTTGCTCCCGACCTTCGGCGAGGGCGACCTCGCGTTCATCCGGCCGGCCGCGGGGGTCGCGGTCGCGCTCCTGTTCCGCGCCGGGCTGTGGTACTGGCCGGGCGTCTTCGCCGGCGCGCTGGCGTGCGAGCTGCTGTCGTCCCCCTGGTGGATCGCCCTGGGGGTCGCGGGCGGCAACACGATCGGCCCGGTCCTCGCGGTGAGCGTCCTCCAGCGGTTCGGGTTCGACCCCGCGGGCGCCGGGCGCCGTGCCCTCTACGCGCTCCTCCTGGCCGGCACCGCGGGCATGACCGTGACCGCGTCCAACGGGCTGATCTGGAGCGCCGCGGCCGGGCTTTCCGGCGCCGAGCTGCTCCCGGCGTGGCTGGTCTGGTGGCTCGGCGACACGGCCGGGTTCCTGACCGTCGCCCCCCCGCTCCTGACCGCCGTGCGCCCCCGCGCCCGGCGCGGCGCGGGCCGCGCCGCGGCCTGGCTCCTGCTCACCGCGGGGCTCTCGGCGCTGGCGTTCACCGACCTGATCGCCGCCCCCGTTCGCAGCCTCCTGGTGTTCCCGCCCTTCATGCTGCTGATCTGGATCGGGATGACCGAGCGGCTCCGGGTCGGTTCGCTCCACGTGCTCGTGCTCGTCGCGATCGCGGTCGCGGGGACGGCCGCCGGGCAGGGCGCGATCGGGCACCTCGCGGCCCTCCCGCAGGTGCTGATGCTCTGGGCGCTCGTCACGACCGCGGCGCTGATCGTCCTGGCGATGACGACGACCCTCGCCGAGCGCGAGCGGGCCGAGGCGGCGCTGGCGGCGTCCGCCGCGGAGTACCAGGCGCTCGTGGACGGCACCCCGGCGGCGATCGTCCGGTACACCGCCGACGGGCGGCTCACGTTCGTCAACGAGACGTTCTGCAAGCTCGTCGACCACCCGCGGGTCACGCTCCTCGGCCGGATGATCCGCGACTTCATCCCGCAGATGCCGCTCTCGGAGCAGGTCACCGACCTGCCGGTCGCGCAGCCGATGAGCGGGCCGGCGGCCGGGGTCTCCGGGATGATCCGCAAGCCGGACGGGTCGAGCCGGTGGTACCGCTGGACCGCGCGGCACATCGCCACGGCGGCGGGCGCGGAGTTCCAGGCGGTCGGGATCGACCTGACGGAGCGCCGGCAGGCCGAGGCCGACCGGGCCGCGATCGAACGGAAGATGCAGGACGCGCAGCGGCTGGAGGCGCTGGGCGTCCTGGCCGGCGGGGTCGCGCACGACTTCAACAACCTGCTCGCGGGGGTGATGGGGCACGCGGAACTGGCGGCCGCGGCGCTGCCCGAGGGGCACCCGGCCCGCGACCACCTCGCCGTCGTGCTCAGCGGCGTGGCCCAGGCCGGCGGGCTGACGCGCCAGCTGCTCGCGTACTCCGGCAAGGGGCGGTTCCTGCTCCGCTCGCTCAACCTCAACGACGTCATCGTCCAGACGACCGAGCTGCTCCGGGTCACGCTCCCGAAGAAGGTGCAGCTCAACCCGCAACTGGCGCACGACCTCCCGCCGGTGACCGCCGACGACGGCCAGCTGCGCCAGGTGCTGATGAACCTCATCATCAACGCGGGCGAGGCGATCGGCGACCGGGCCGGGACGGTCACGGTCGCCACCGCCTCGCACGAGCTCCAGATGGACGCGGTCAGCGGCGGGGTGTACGGCCCGACCGCGCCGGGGCGGTTCGTCGAACTGGTCGTCTCGGACAACGGCTGCGGGATGGACGAGGCGACGAAGGCGAAGCTGTTCGACCCGTTCTTCACGACGAAGTTCGCCGGCCGCGGGCTCGGGATGTCGGCGGTCCTGGGGATCGTCCGCGGGCACGGCGGCGGCATCCGCGTGGACAGCCGGCCGGGCGTGGGCTCGCGGTTCACGGTGCTCCTGCCGGCGGCCGAGGGGCCGTGCGCCGCGGCGGAAACGCCCGCGCCGGTCGGGGAGTTGACGGCCCGGACGCCCGCCCTCCCGCTGCCGTCCCCGCGCCGGGTCCGGCCCGGCGCGACCGCGCCCGCCCCGTGCCGGCCCGCGGCTCACGACCCGGACCCGCACCCCGAGCCGCCCCCGGCGCGCGGGCTGGCGCTCGTCGCCGACGACGAGCCGACCGTCCGGCAGGTGGGCGAGCTGATGCTGAGGCAGTTCGGGTTCGAGGTCCTGACGGCCACCAACGGCGCGGAGGCGGTCGCGGCGTTCGAGGCCAACGCGGACCGCGTCCGGCTCGTGCTCCTCGACCTGATGATGCCGGTGATGGACGGTACGGAGGCGCTGGCCGCGATCCGCGCGCGGTCCGCGGTGCCGGTGATCCTGTGCAGCGGGTACACGTCCGAGGCGGTGCCGGAAGAGCTGGCGAGCGACGCGGTCACCCGGTTCCTGCAAAAGCCGTTCGCCCGCGCCGAACTTCACGAGGCGCTGTCAGCGGTCGGGGTGTGAGCCCGTTTCCGCCCTCACCCGCGGGGCGCGTTCTGCGTCGGACCCGCCAGGAGCCGCTCCAGCTCCGACAAATCAACCGGCTTGACCAGGTGGCCGTCGCAGCCGGCCGCGCGCGAGCGCTCGCGGTCCGCCTCCTGCCCCCAACCCGTCAGCGCGATGATCGTGACCGCCCGTCCCCACGCCGCTTGTCGGATGCGGCGCGTCGCGTCCAAACCGTTGAGCCGCGGCATCCCCACGTCCATCAGGATCACGTCCGGCCGGACCCGCTCGGCCGCCGCGACGGCCTCTTGGCCGTCGTGGGCCGTGGTCACCGTGTGCCCCAGGAGTCGGAGCATCTCGGCCAGCGACTCCGCCCCGTCGCGGTTGTCGTCCACGACCAGAATGCGCCGCGGGCCGGCCGTCGGAGCGCCGGCCGACGAGCGCGGCGCGTCGGAAGCCGTGCCGTGTGCCGCGACGGGCAGCCGCACCGTGAACTCGCTGCCGCGGCCCGGCCCGTCGCTCCGCGCGTCCACCGTCCCGCCGTGGAGTTCGACCAGCCGTTTCACCAGCGTTAGCCCGATGCCGAGCCCGCCCTGCGCACGGTCGAGGCTGCGGTCGGCCTGCGCGAACATCTCCCACATCCGGGGCAGAAGCTCGGACGGGATGCCGACCCCGTTGTCCCCGACCCGGATCTCGACCCACGCGGCCTCCGGCGGTCCGGTGACGGCAGCGGAGAGCCGGACGCGCCCCCCTTCGGGCGTGTACTTCGCCGCGTTGTTCAGCAGGTTCGCCACCACTTGCGCGAGACGGGTCGGGTCCGCGTCCAGCCACACGGGGCCGGCGGGCAGGTCGGTCGTTAGTACGTGGCGCCCGACCTCGATCAGCGGGCGGCTCGTTTCGACCGCGGAGGACAGGACCGCGGCCAGATCGACCCGCTCGCGGCGCAGTTCGATCTTCCCCTTGGTGATTCGCGACACGTCGAGCAGGTCGTCGATGAGCCTCACCATGTTGCCGAGTTGACGGGCCATCGTCTCCCGCGCGCGGGTCACGGCCGCGGCGTCCGCGGCCGGCTGGCGCTGCACCTCCAGCGCGGTCCGGATCGGCGCGAGCGGGTTGCGCAGTTCGTGGGCCAGGAGCGCCAGGAACTCGTCTTTCTTGCGGTCGGCCTCGCGGAGCGCCTCCTCGGCGCGGTTGCGCTCGGTCACGTCGAGCGAGACCCCGATCAGGTGGCGCCCGCCCCCGACGGTCACCACCTGCCCCCGCATCAGCACCCAGCGGACCTCGCCGGACGGCCAGACGATCCGGTACTCGGTGTCGCACCCGGTCCCGGCGTCGGCCGCGGCGCGGAGGGCGGTCCGGACGGCCGCGCGGTCGTCGGGGCAGACCGCGGCTTCGAGGTCGGCGAGCGCGAACGGGGCGTCGGCCGCCCGGCCGAAGTGCGCCTTGCACTGCGCCGAGCACGACAGGGAGTCGGCGGCG
>JAFKJJ010000428.1 GCA_017306025.1 Planctomycetota bacterium | reverse complement strand
CCCGGATGGATCGGGCGAGGTGCCGCCGCCTGCGCGGTGATCGCGCTCGCGGCGCCGCTCGCACCGGCCGAGCCGGCACCCGCCCCCGCGCCGAAGGAAGCGCCCGCGCGGATCGAGAAGGCCCGCACGCTCAAGTTGCCCGCCACGCCGTACAACTACGCCGACGTCGAGCTGCCGGCGCACTTCCGGACGCGGGCCGTCCGCGACCTCGACAACACCCCCCGCGACAACCCGATCACCGACGCCGGCGCCACCCTCGGCCGCGTCCTGTTCTACGACACCCGGCTCTCGGCCAACGGCACCGTCGCCTGCGCCTCGTGCCACCACCAGAAGCACGCGTTCTCCGACCCGGCGGGCAAGGCGAGCAAGGGGTACGAGGGGAAGCTCACCGACCGCAACGCGATGCCGCTCACCGAATCGCGGTACTACGGCCGCGGGCGGTTCTTCTGGGACGAGCGGGCGCGCACCCTCGAAGACCAGGTGCTCATGCCCGTTCAGAGCAAGGTCGAGATGGGCCACGAACTGCCGCGGCTGTTTGAATCGCTCGCGGCGGTGCCGGAGTACGCGGACCTCTACAAGAAGGCGTTCGGCGATCCGAAGGTGACCCGGGAGCGCACGGCGCAGGCGCTCGCGCAGTTCGTGCGGGCGCTCGTGTCGTACCGGTCGAAGTACGACGAGGGCGTCGTCCAGGTGCGCTCGCGGGCCGACGACTTCCCGAACTTCAGCCGCGAGGAGAACCGCGGCAAGGCGATCTTCCTGCGCAACTGCGCCAGTTGCCACATGCCCAACGGCCAGGACGCGATCTTCTCGGCGCAGGCGGCGCAGAACAACGGCCTCGACGCGGACGCGAAGGTCGCGGACCTCGGCGTCGCCGACGTGACGTTCGACCGCAACCGGGCCGGTCACTTCAAGTCGCCGTCGCTGCGGAACGTCGAGTTCACCGGGCCGTACATGCACGACGGGCGGTTCGCGACGCTCGAAGACGTGGTCGAGCACTACAGCACCGGCATCAGGTCCCACCCGAACCTCGACGGCCGCCTCCGCAACCCGGGCGGGCCGCCGTTCGCGGGCCGACCGACCCGCGGCTTCCAGTTCAGCACCGGCGAGCGGGCCGCGCTGGTCGCGTTCCTGAAGACGCTCAGCGATCAGAAGTTCGTCACCGACCCGAAGTTCTCCGACCCGTTTGAAACCAAATGAGCGCGTCTTCTTGTGGGGCAGGCCGCCTGGCCTGCCTTTTAACTTTGGCAGGCCAGGCGGCCCGCCC
>JAFKJJ010000292.1 GCA_017306025.1 Planctomycetota bacterium | reverse complement strand
AGGAGGAAGATGACCAAAAAACCGACGAAGAACAGGCACGCGACCCAGCGACTCTCCGCCCCCTCGTGGGCCTCGACGAGTAGTTCCTCGGTCACCAGGTACAGCAGGGCCGCGCATCCGAAGGAGAGCACCATCGACAGCCATTCCTTCGACAGCCCCTGAAGGGCGGTGCCCCCGCCGAGAGCGCCGGCGGCGAACACGACCGCCAGCCCGACCACCGCGCCGATGGTCAGCCCCTTCTTGCCGCCAGTCCGTCCCACCGTCTCCGCCGCGGTCGCCAGCCCGAGCGAGAGGAGCTCCACCCCCAGGGCAATAGTCAACAGGAGGCCGGCGCTGCCGCCCACGGCGAACCCGACGCCGAGGATGAGCCCGTCGATCAGCACGTCGATGCCGATCGCCCCGAGCAGCCCCCACGGCAGCCCGCCCGCCCCCGATCTCTTCTCC
Organism: Planctomycetota bacterium; assembly: GCA_017306025.1. GTDB lineage: Bacteria > Planctomycetota > Planctomycetia > Gemmatales > Gemmataceae > Gemmata. The sequence continues at coordinate 8,555 of JAFKJJ010000292.1, read as the reverse complement.
AGCCGCGTGGCCAGCACGCGCAGCGCGAGCATGACCGCCACCCCCAGCCCGAAGCTGACGGCCATCTCCCACGGGGCGTGCTGCTTCCGCACGTCCGGCAGCAACTCGGCGGCGACCACCGCGAACACCACCCCCGCCGCGAAGTGTTGGATGCCGCTGGTCACCTTCTTTCCCGGCGGCCGGAAGGCGGCGACGGCCCCGCCCGCGATCATCGTCCCGACCGGGACGGCGGAGTAGAGGAGTGTTTGGGTCAGGTTGCTGCTCATGACACTTCCTCGGCCGCGACGGAACGGGTGTGCGTGCTCTCTGGTGCGGGAAGGGGCGACTCACGCGGGCCGGTGAGCAGGTACACCACCGGCAGCACGAAGAGTGTCAGCGCGGTGCTGGTGATGATCCCGCCGATGACCACGGTGGCCAGCGGGCGCTGCACCTCAGCTCCCTGTCCCGTGCTGGTTGCCATCGGCAGGAAGCCGAGGCCGGCCACCAGTGCCGTCATGAGCACCGGCCGCAGCCGGTGCCGGGCCGCCTCTTCGACCGCCGCCCGCAGTGCCCGCCCGCCCTCCAACTCGTGCCGGATCGCGGACACCAGGACGAGGGCGTTGAGCACCGCCACCCCGGAGAGGGCGATGAACCCGACCCCGGCCGAGATCGAGAACGGCATGTCCCGCACGGCCAGGGCGAGCACCCCGCCGACCGCCGCGAACGGGACGCTGGCGAAGATCCGCACCGCGTCCCAGACGCCGTTGAACGTGAAGTACAACAGAAAAAAGATCAGCCCGAGCGCGACCGGGACTACGATTGCCAGTCGCCGCTGCGCGCGCCGCAGGTTCTCGAACTGGCCCCCGTACTCGATCCGGTAGCGGGCCGGCAGTCCTGGCACCACCCGCGCCCCGATCTTCTCCTGCGCCTCGGCGATGAAGCTGCCCAGGTCCCGCCCGCGGACGTTGCAGGTAACGGTGATCCGCCGCTGCATCCACTCCCGGGTGATCGTGCTGGGTCCCTCGACCACCTCGATCTCGGCCAGACGGGACAGCGGGATCCGTTCGCCGGCCGGCGTCGGCAGCAGGACCGCCCCCAGCTCGTCCGGGCCGCGCATTCGCTCCGGCAGCCGAATCACCAGGGGGAACCGGAGTTGCCCCTCGTACACCTGTCCGGCCGGTCGCCCGCCGACCGACTCGACCAGGTCGAAGACCGACCGTGCCGGCACCCCGTACCGGGCCAGTTCCTCCTGCTTGACCCGGACCTGAAGGACCGGTTGGCCGGCCACCTGCTCGACCTGGAGGTCGGCCGCCCCGGCCATCCCCGCCAGGACGTCCCGCACCTCGCCGGCCTTCGCCAGCAGGGTCGGGTAGTCGTCCCCGAAGATTTTGACAGCCACGTCCGACCGGACCCCGGACACCATCTCGTTGATCCGCTGCTCGATCGGCTGGGAGAAATTGAGCTGTTGTCCGGGTAGGTCGCCCAACGCCGCCTGCATCTTACCGACCAGTTCCTCCTGGGTGCGGGCCTTCGTCCACCGGCCGCGGGGCTTGAGCGTGACGAACATGTCCGTCAACTCGACCCCCATCGGGTCGGTGGCCACCTCGGCCGTTCCCGCCCGACTCCAGACGTCCTCGATCTCGTCCGGGAACCGCTCCCGCAGCAGCCGCTCCATCCGCGTGTTGTACCTCACCCCCTCCGACAGCGAGGTGCCCGGCAGCCGGACGATGCCGATCACGACCGCCCCCTCCGACAACCGGGGGACGAACTCCGACCCGAGGCCGCGGGCGACCAACCCACCGGCCGCCAGGGCAGCGAGGGCGACCGCGAGAACGGTGTACCGGTTGGCCAGTGCCAGTCTGAGAACTGGTGCGTAAGCACGCTGGCCCAACCGCACCACCCACGGCTCCCGTTCGGACATCCGCCTCGGGAGGAGCAGGCTCGCGAGTACCGGCATGAGGGTGAGTGACAGGACGAGCGACCCGAGCAGGGCGAAGATCACGGTGAGCGCCATCGGCCGGAACAGTTTACCCTCGACGCCCTCCAGGGCGAGGATGGGCAGGTACACGATCAGGATGATCAGTTCCCCGAACATGGTCGGTCGCCGGACCTCGACGGCCGCGTCCCGGACCACGTCGCGGTGCGGTCTGCGCTCGGCCTCGTGGTGGGACAGCCGGCGGACGACGTTCTCGATCATGACCACCGACGAGTCCACGACCATCCCGAAGTCGAGCGCGCCCAGCGACAGAAGACTGGCGGCGATTCCGAACCGCCACATCCCGGCGAACGCGAACAGCACGGCCAGGGGGATGGCCGACGCGACGATGAGCCCGGCCCGCAGGTTGCCGAGGAAAACGAACAGCACCGCGACTACCAGAAGCCCGCCCTCGAACAGGTTCTTGCGGACCGTGTCGATGACGTGGGTGACCAACTCCGTCCGGTCGTACATCACCTTGACCGCGGTGCCCGGCGGGAGGGCCGGCTCGACCTCCGCCAGCTTCTCCTTCATCTGTCGGGTGACGGTGTACGGGTTCTCCCCCGTCAGTATGAACCCCAGGCCGAGTACCACCTCGCCCCTGTCGTTGGCGGTGGCCGCCCCGCGGCGGATGTCGTACCCGACCTCCACCCGGGCCACGTCCCGGACCCGGACCGGCACCCCGCCTTCCGCCTTCACGACCACGCCGAGAATTTGGTCGATGTTCACCGTCCGGCCGACCCCTTGAACCAGGAGCGCCTCGCCGGCCCGCTCGACGTACCCGCCGCCGACGTTCAGGTTGTTCGCCCGGAGGGCGTCGGCCACCTCGGTGAACGTCAGGTCGAACTGGATCAGCTTGGTCGGGTCGATCTGGACCTGGTACTGCTTCTCGAACCCGCCCCAGGAGTTCACCTCAGCGGTCCCCGGGACCGTCCGCAGTTGCGGCTTGATGCTCCAGTCCTGGACCACCCGCGCGGCGCTCGGGTCTCGCGCGTACCGACTGCGGACCGTGTAGTGGAACACCTCCCCCAGCCCCGTGCTGACCGGCCCCATTTTCGGCCGGTAGGGGCTCTCGGGGAACTCGACCGTCCCGAGTCGTTCGTTGACCACCTGCCGGGCGAAGTAGACGTCGGTCTCGTCGTCGAAGATCAGGGTCACCTGCGACAGCCCGAACTTCGACACGGACCGCATCTCGCGCAACCCCTTGAGCCCGCTGATCGCCTGCTCGATTGGGAAGGTGATCTGCCGCTCGACCTCCTCCGGGGCGAGGGCCGGGGCGACGGTGTTGACCTGAACCTGGACCGGGGTGACGTCGGGGAAGGCGTCGACGTTCACCCGTCCGACGGCGTACGCGCCACCGCCGATCAGCCCGATCGCCCCGAGGACGACCAGCAGCCGGTTGTGCAGGGACCAGTCGATGATCGCGTTCAGCATTCGCGTGTCCGATCTCGGTGGGGTCAGTCGGCCCCGCCGAACCGGTCCTTGAGCAACTCGGCCTTGAGGACGAAGCTCCCGGTCGTCACGACCCGCTCGCCCGGCCGGACCCCGTCGAGGACCTCGACTCGCGGTTTCTTCCGACCGTCCGGCCCGGCCACCTCGCCGCGGACGCCGAGCCGGACGGCCCTCGCCTCGAAGGTCGTCTCGTCAAGCCGGACGAACACGTACCGGCAGTCACCCTCTCGCTGGACGGAGTCCGGGGAGACGACGGTGGTCGGCCGCTCGTCGGCCCGAAGGGTGACCCGGGCGGTGCCGAACGTGCGGGCCCGCCAGTGGGCGGCCGGGTTCGCGACCTCGGCCCGGATGCGGAGGGTGCGGGTGCGGGGGTCGATGGCGGTGCTGGTCCAGGCCACCGCGCCGACGAGCGACTCGCCCGGGTGCCCGTCGGCGGTGAAGGTCAGCCGCTGCCCGACGGCGACCCGGTCGGCGTCCTCGTTCCGCACGTCCGCCATGACCCAGATCCGACTCACGTCGGCGACCAGAAACAGAACCTTGGCCGGGTCGATTACCTCACCCGCCACCACGTCCCGCTCGACCAGTCGGCCGTCGAGCGGTGCGACGACCGGGATCAGGTTGCCGGAGGTGACCGGGCCGATGGCCCTGACGTAGTCGGGCGTCAGGCCGATTTGCCGCAATCGCTCGGACTGCCGAGCGAGCGTCAATTTCCGCAACTCCTCCGCGTCGACCGCCAGGCCGAGATTGCCCAGCGCCTGCTGGGCCGCCAGTACACGGGTCTTCGCCTGCCGGGCCGCCGCCGCGTCCCGTTCTGCCTGGATCCCGGACACCGCACCTTTCTTGGCCGCTTCCTCGGAACTGGCCGCCTGCTTCTCTGCCAGGTCGAGTTGGGCCAGAGCCTCCAAAAGATCGGCCTTCGCCTTTCCGACCGCGACCGCGTCGATGAGGGCCAGAACCTCGCCCTTGCGGACCTCTTCGCCGACCTGCTTCCCGACCCGAACGACCGTGCCGGGCACGCGCGAGGAGAGGCGGGCGAGGCGCGTCTCGTCGTACCGCAACTCGGCCGGCGCGGTCACGGCAGCGGCGAGAGATCGGCTCTCGGCCAGCTCGATACGTAACCCCATCCTCTCGGCGACCCCCGCGGAGGCCAACCGAATCCGGGTCCCGTTCAGCGCGCAGCCACCGGGCGGGGCGGGTGGCCCCGGGGTGACCTCCGGCTCCCGCTGGACGTCATCCTCTTGCGCCTTGGCTGACGCGCGGGTGCGGAACGGGTTGCCGAACTTCCACTCCGTGCGGAACCCCCACACGGCGACGGCACCGAGCAGCAGGAACACGAGAGCCGTCGGAACGAAGCTGAGGAATCTCCGCCGCCCGCCATGGACGGGCGTCGGGGCGGTCGTGGCTGGGGCGTCGCTATCCGGGCTGGTTGCCATCTGTGCTCCAGTGCCGGCCGGGTGGCTATCGACTGGAGGCACGCAACGGCGGCCGCGCCGACAACGGCTATCCGAACCGAAGAGCACATCCGGTGCCGCTCACCGCCCGAGCAGCGCATGCCGCTGTCGAGAGCGCCGGCCTTCGGCATCGTCTACCGGACCCGAAAGCGGTGGGCGGTCGGGCAATCGTGCCAGCACGTTGTCGGAGTAGCGCCGCAGTGCCTCGCCGTACAACAAGGTACGATCGGCCTGGCTGATGGGCGTGAGGAACTCGACCCGCGGGTGTTCGTCCGTGTTCAGCCGGTCCGGCTGCCGCGGCCGCCAGTGGCCGAGGTACAGGTCGGAGACGTCCCGCGCAGTCCGAATTTCGCGATCGAGCGGCACGATCGACCAGAGCCGTTGGAGCCGCCGATCAACGGCCCCGGAGTCAGCCGCGAGCGGGCCGTTCGATCCGATCAGTGCGATGATCGGATGGCCAGGGTCCAGGTGCCCCCACCAGAGCGACACGTCCGGGAACACGGCGGCGAAGCTATCGGCGATCAGGTGCAATTCCTCCGGGCCGAGCTGATAGACCGGCAGCCACTGGCAGAACAGTCCGTCCGCATTCAGTCGCCGGCGGGCCGTTCGGTAGTGCTCGACCGTGTACAGGGAACCGGTCTCGCTCTCCCACGGGACGAACAGGTCGGAGACGATGACGTCGAACCGGCGGTCGGTCGCGCGCAAATAATCGCGGGCGTCCCCGACCCGGAGGTCGACGGGCGCCTTTGCGGGGGACGCGGCGAGCTTCCGGTTCGCCACCGCGAGCATACCGGGGGAAACGTCGATCCCGGCGACCTTCCCGCCCGGCCCGACCAGCCCCGCCAGGTCGAGGACCTCGTTCCCCGTGCCGAACCCGAGTTCCAGGACCGCCTCACCGGGCGCCGGCGCGAGCGCCCGCACCCCGGCCTCCCGGGCCGTGCGCTCGTTGGCGTCGGCGATCAGATCGTAGGCGCCGGCGATCCGGTCGTAAAAGTGCCGGTTGGATTCGGGGGTCGGGGCGTTCGGGTCGGTCACGGTGCGTCCTCCCGGCGGTGCGAACGGGTACGCGGCGCCCGTGCGAAGGGCGCCGCCCGGTACGAGCCGGCGCCGGCGTCACGTCCGCCAGAACAGCGACTCCTTGCCCACATTGTACTTCACCGCGAGGTGCGGCGTGTCGAGCCGCTTCTCACCGGTCGCCAGCGACTTCAGCCCGGCCGCGTTGATGCCGCTCGTCAGGAGCGTGCGCTCGATCGGGTACGGCGCTTTGCCCGTCACGAACATCTCTTCCGCCTTCGACATGAGGGCCGCGGAGTATGTCACGTTCGGGTTCGGCGGCAGGTGGAACAGCACCGACAGCGGCTCCTTCTCCCCCTTGAGCCGCGCCGCGAACGTGAAGTCCTTCACCAGCCCGTTGAGCAGGAGCATCGTCGACTTGAGGCCGTCCGCGTACTCGACGCGGTGCGCGACCGGCTCCTTCACCCACTCCCTCATCTGCGCGGGCGTCGGGCGTCGGTGGCTCGTCGCCGGCGGCTGTTCGAGCGTCTGGCTGCGGCACAGACACGCCTCGAAGAGCCGCGCCACCTTCTCCTCGCCGAGCAGCTTCCAGACGCTCTCGCCCTTCAGCCCCTGCACCGCGACCACCCCGGTCTCGCCGCCCTTCCGGCGCTCGGCCATGCACTGAATCGTCTCGTGGGCGTGGAAGTCGTACACGTCCACGCCGCCGAAGGCGAGGCACATCACCTCCTCGACCTCCGCGCCGTGCGGCATGTCGACCGCGGGCATGCGCCACGTCAGGGGCAGCGACGAGCCCGCGAGGAACGGGAACTTCATCGTCCTGGAGATTTCGACCATCTCCTTCGCCCGCTCCCACTTGTACGACAGGTGCTTGTCGTTGAAGATCGGCGCGGTGCGGCCGTCCTTCGCGTACACGTCGGTGATCTTCTTGAAATAGTCGTACCGCGGGTACTCGATCTGGTTGAACTCGTTCCGCGGGTACTTGCCGTGCTCCCCGATGACGAGCACCGCGTCCACCGCGAGTTTGTCGCCGCCGCACCGCAGCGCCTCCGCGACGCTCGGGTAGATCTTGAAGCCGAACTCCTTCGCCCGGCCGCGGCTCAGGTCGTTGTCGGGGGTCTGGTCGACGTACGCCGACACGACCTCGACCGGCGGCCGGTGCCATTTGCCCTCGACGGGGTAGCCGTGCAGAAAGCGCTCGGCCATGTGCCAGGCGTGGCTGCGGTCGTGCCAGACGTTCGTGACCACCGCGAGTTTCTTCTTCGCGGGTTCGGCCGCGTGCAGGTGCGGGGCGAGCAGCGCGGCGCCCGCGGTGCCGAGAAAGCAGCGTCGTGATAGCATCATTCACCTCCGGTGTGGGAGAGCCGACTGTAACCGCGTGCCCGAACCGGTACAACAGCCTCGTTCGTACGAATCACGCGAGGAGAACCGATGCTAACCGCGGAAACCCGCCGGCGCGACTTCCCGTCACTCGAAGGGCGAACCTACCTGAACAGCGCGGCCGAGGGCGTGCCGCCGCTGGCGGTCGGGGAGGCGCTCCAGCAGTACTTCCGCGACAAGCAGCTCGGGATGGACGGCCGCAAGCCGCACGCGGCGCAGTGGGAGGCCGCGAAGGCGCTGACCGCCGAGTTCTACGGCCTCACGGCCGCGGAAATCGGGATCTGCTCGTGCTCGTCCGAAGCGTACAACCTCGCGGCGATGGCCCTGCGGCTGAAGCCCGGCGACGAGGTGGTGGTGAACGACCTCGACTTCCCGGCCGGGGCGACGCCGTGGCTCCAGCCGTCGTGCCCGGCCGCCCCGCGCCTGTGGCGCAACCGGGAGGGCGCGCTGCGCGTCGAGAACCTCGTCCCGCTGCTCAACGCGCAGACGCGCCTCGTGACGGTCTCGCTCGTCAGCTTCTTCAACGGGTTCCGCGTCGCGCTGCCGGAGGTCGTGGCCGCGGTGCGGAAGCACTCGCGCGCCCTGCTCGCGGTGGACGTGACGCAGGCGCTCGGGCGCGTCCCGCTCGACCTCGCCGGCGCCGACCTGATCGTCAGCAGCACGCACAAGTGGATTCTGGCGTCGCACGGCGGCGGGCTGGTCGGCGTGCCGAAGGAGATGGCCGCGGAGTGGACCGCGCCCGCGGGCGGGTGGTTCAACCTGGAAGACGCGTTCGGCCCGAACCGGTTCGAGAAGGCGGTGAGCAAGCCCGGCGCGGCCAGCTTCACCGTGGGGATGCCGAACTACCCGGCCGTGTACGCGATCCGCGCGGGATTGGAGTACATTCGCGGCGTCGGGGTCGCGAACATCGACGCGGCCGCGCGGCCGCTGGTGCTGCATTGCTTGGCGGAGGTGAAGAAGCTGCCGGTCGATCTGCTCACGCCGTACGAGCCGGATCACGTGGCGGGGATCTTCGCGTTCCGGCACCCGAAGGCGGAGGAGCTCCACGCGCGGCTGCACGCGGCCGACGTCCACGTGATGAGCCACGCGGGGCGCCTGCGCATCGCGATCCACGGGTACAACACCGCGGACGACGTGGAGAAGTTCTTGAAGGAGCTGAAGTCGGCGCTCGCGGCGGTCGGTTAAGCGATCCGGCGGGTGCGTGTTCCGGGGCGGAACCGGAGACGTCTGAGGAACCGCCACGAACCCGGCCGATTCGGCGGCCCGGAGAAGAAGAGATGACAAGAGCCACGGATGAACACGGA
>JAFKJJ010000291.1 GCA_017306025.1 Planctomycetota bacterium | reverse complement strand
CGTCGGCACGTCCCCGTGCGGCGTGGAGAGGGTACCGGCGCGGGCCGCGCCGTCGGTGGCGTGAAGGGTGAAGGAAATGGACATTGCAAAGGTTCGAGAAGAGACAGAGCCGCGGATGAACGCGGACAACACGGATCAAAACAGGAGACAGATTCTAATCCCGTCTCTCTTTTGATCCGTGTTGTCCGCGTTCATCCGCGGCTCTGTCTCTGCCCGCTCAGTCTCCCCGCAGCTTGAGGTTGAACTGCGTCAGCCGCTCGCGGACCTCGTTCAGCGACGTCATGCCGAAGTTCTTCGCCTCCAACAGTTCGTCCGCGGTGCGCTGGACCAGTTCGCCCAGCGTGCCGATGTTCAACCGGTTCATGCACTTCCGGGCGCGGACCGACAGGTTCAGGTCGCTCACCGGCTTGTTCAGAACCGCCTGCTCCTCTGGACTGAGGTTCTGCTGCGGCCGGTAGCGGAACTCGTACTGCTGACCCTGCTCCAGTGACTGCCCGATCCGCAGCCCCTTCGCGTTCATGATGGCGCGGATCTCTTCGAGCGACGTCTCGCCGAAGTTCTTGCTCGTCAGCAGTTGCGACTCCGTGACGCGGGTCAGGTCGCCCAGCGTCCTGATGTTCATCCGCTTCAGGCAGTTGCGGCTCCGGACCGACAGCTCGAAGTCGGTAATGGGGATCTCCATCACCTGCCGGAAGGCGACGCTCTGCTGTTCGTCCTCCGGGTTGTAGTGCATCGTCAGGCTGTTCTCGGCGTCCTTGACGAACAGCTTGGCGCGCTCGTCGCGCGGGTCGGCCTTGGCCAGCCGCCGGTAGCAGTCGGCGGCCTTGTCGTACATGTCGTTGTCTTCGTACAGGACGCCGAGGTTGTAGAGCACGCCCTTGCCGACCGGCGGGTACTTGAGGCACCGCTCGTAGTAGCCGATGGCCTCGTGGTCGTTGCCCTGCTGGTCGTTGAGGAACCCGAGCCGGAACAGCGCCGCGGCGTGCCGGGGTTCGAGTTCCACGGCCCGCTCGTAGTACTTCGCGGCGCGCGGGACGTCGCCCTCGGCCTCCGCGACCGCGCCCTCCTGGTAGTAGTACTCGGCGTTGTGTGCGGCCGCGTCCTTGAGCTTCGTCAGGATCGTCTTGGCTTCGCCGGTGTGGTTCTGGAGCCGCAGAACGCCGGCCCGCTGGAGCTGAACCTGTTGCGCGGCGTAGCCGGACTTCTCGGCACGGTCGAACGCCTTGATCGCGGCGTCGTAGTGGTCGGTGGTGTCGTTGGCCGCCTCGCCCTCGGCGTAGGGGCGGGCCTGGCCGAGCGCGACGTGGGCCTGACCGAGCCAGAACGCCGCGAGCGGGCCGTCGGCTTGCTTCAGGTGGTCGATCGCGGTCCGCACGTGGCCGAGGAAGTAGCTCGCGATCCCGAGCTTGAGGTGGATCTTCTTCTGTTGCGGTGCGGCGGCGACCGCGAGCCGCTTGGTGAGGGTGTCGAGGATGTCTTTGAGGTTGCGGACCTGTGGGCCGCCCTGGGCCAGCCCCTCGCGGAGCCGGTTCACCATGCCGCCTTCGAAGTCCTCGCGCTCGACAAGGAGCGCCTTCAAGTCGATGAGGGATTCCGTCACGTCTGACCCCCGCGAGCCGAACGACCGCTCAGGCCCACGGCGTGGGTCGAGGCGATGTGGCTCATTGTCGTCCCGGCCGGGCCTTGCCGCGTGTCGGCAGATCACGCGAGATCCGGCGAAAAAACGTGCAATGCCGAAGAAAGGAATAATAGCGACCGGAGTGTCCGTCTGGCAAGAGCAGCCGTCGGCACCCTTGCGGACCGGTTTGAGTGTGGTAGCATTGGGTTGGTGTTCGTGTCCGCGGAGAAAGCGAACGTGTTGCGCGTGGCACTATGCGGGTTCGCGGTGGGGTTGATCGCTTCACCGACCACTGTTCGAGCAGACGAGGCCGAGGAGAAGGCTGTTGGGTTCGTGGAAAAGTTGATGGGAAAAGTGACCCGCGACGAGAAGCGGCCCGGAAAGCCGGTGGTCGCGGTGAGGTTCCCCTACAAACAGATGCTGACAGACGAGGGACTGAAGGAACTCGCCGGTCTCAAACAACTGCGAACCCTCTCCTTGTACGGCCAAAAGGTCACGGACGCGGGATTGAAGGAACTGGCTGCACTTCCGCACCTGACCACACTCGATCTGGGCGACACGCCGGTGACGGATGCAGGATTGAAGGAGCTGACCCCGCTCAAGAACCTCACCTCACTGCACCTGGAACACACCAAGGTGACGGGTAGGGGGTTGAAAGAACTGACCGGGCTCAAAAGCCTCAACGAACTTATTCTACTCGGCGCGAGAGTGACGGACACGGGGCTGAAAGAGATCGCCGGTCTCAAGAACCTCACGGTCCTCTTCGTTGACTCTGCCGAAGTAACGGACGCGGGGCTGAGGGAACTGGCTCGCCTCAAGAACCTCACAACGCTCCACGTGCTTTACACGAAGGTGACCGACGCGGGAGTGAAGGAACTCGCCGCTCTTCAAAACCTCACGTTGCTCGAATTACGGTTCACGGCAGTAACGGACGCGGGGCTGAGGGAACTGACTCGGTTACCCAAACTCAGCACCCTATTGCTTCAAAACACAAAAGTGACGGACGCGGGGCTAAAAGACCTCGCGAAAATCGTAACGCTGACCACCCTCGAACTCAGTTACCAGGAAATCACGGACGCAGGTTTGAAACAGCTTACGGGCCTCAAAAACCTCAGTACGCTTTACCTCGACAACACGCGCGTTACAGATGCGGGACTGAAGGAACTGGCCGCGCTGACAGAGCTCACCGAACTGCGGCTTCGGGGCACGAAGGTGACGGAAGCAGGGGTGAAGGAACTCCAGAAGGCGCTGCCGAAGTGCGAGATCACGAAGTGAGGCTCAGCCAATGGTGAAGACACCGTGGACCAGAACGAGTTCGTCGTCCTCGATCACTTCGTACTCAACGCCGATCGGATCGCGGGCGGCGATGCGGTGTGTGGGTGAGGTCCACTCCTCACCGAAATGAAGCGGGTCGCGGGCTAGATGCTGGTCAAGCCAATCGGAAGCTGAGGTCACGGCCGCCCGATCTGCCGCCACGTTCCAAATACCGGCGAGATCGTTCTCGGCTTCCGCGGTCCACTCGACGCGGTAGCTCATTCCCCGCGCCCGTTGAGGTCGCGGAGGATGTCCTTGAGCGGGCGCCCGCTGCGGTGCTTTTGACGGCGCCCTTCCATTTCCTCCTGCGCGAACGGCGATGTTGTGCCGGGCGGCAGTTTACCCTGTTCCTCGACCGTAAACGTGCCCAAGACGTTGCCGTCCGGGTCGCACAACTCGACGGTCGCGCTGGCCTGCCGCAACTGGGCGAGCAACCCCGGGTCGGTAACGGTAATTAACATGCGGAACTCCTCGGAAGCTGACGCCGTCATCTTACCGCGAGTCCCGAGTGCCGAGCAACCACCGCGCGAAGCTAAGAGATCGCGGACCACTCGCGGGTTTATTCACTCCTGCGGGTACAGCGCGGTGCTGAGGTAGCGTTCGCCGAGGTCCGGCAGCACCACCACGATCACCTTTCCCGCGTTCTCCGGGCGCTGTGCGACCTTCACCGCGGCCGTCGCGGCCGCCCCGCACGAGATGCCGCACAGCATCCCCTCTTCCTTCGCCAGCCGCCGACCCATCTCGAACGCCTCGTCGTCAGTCACCTGGACGATTTCGTCGATGATCGCGGTGTTCAGCACGTCCGGAATGAATCCCGCGCCGATGCCCTGAATCTTGTGCGGCCCCAGCGGCTTCACCTGATCCTTCGGGATGCCCTGAACGATGTGCTGCGTCAACACCGGACTCTGCGTCGGCTCGACCGCGATACACTTCACGCTCGGCTTGCGGCTCTTCAGCACCTCGCCGCAGCCCGTGATCGTGCCACCCGTGCCCACGCCCGACACGAGGATGTCGATCTCGCCCTTCGTCGCCCGCCAGATCTCTTCCGCGGTGGTGCGGCGGTGAACGTCCGGGTTGGCCGGGTTCTTGAACTGCTGCGGGATGAACGCCTTCGGCTCGCCGCCCAGCTCCTGGAAGATCTTCGTGGTTTCCGCGATCGCCCCCTTCATGCCCAGTTCGCGCGGGGTGAGCACGAGCTTCGCCCCCAGCGCCTTCAGCAGCCGCTGGCGCTCCAGCGACATGCTTTCGGGCATCGTGACCGTCAGCTTGTACCCGCGGGCGGCACAGGTGAACGCCAGACCGATCCCGGTGTTACCGCTCGTCGGCTCGACGATCATCGTGTTCGCGGTGATCTTCCCGGCCTTCTCCGCGGCGTCGATCATTGCGACGCCGATGCGGTCCTTCACCGACCACAGCGGGTTGAAGTTCTCCAGCTTGCCGATGACCGTGGCCTTCGCATCGCCCACGACGCGGCGGAGCTTGATGAGCGGCGTGTTGCCGAACGTCTGGGTGATGTCGTCGTAGACGTGTCCGCGGAAGGTAGTGTCGGTGGCCATAAAGAGAGGTCCTCCGCGAAGGGTAAGTATCCTGAGTCGGGTTCTCGACTATCGGGCAGTCTAAGCACCGCGCATGAGGGAAACAAGTGAGGCCCGGTCGGGCGCGAGCGGGAAGTTGTTCCGGTACGGCCGGCGTGGTAATGTGTCGCGAGTTGTCCCTTCACTTACAACGGACCGCGAGATGAGTTCACCCGATTACGTGCGCGTGACGTGCGGAGAATGCGCCGCGACGCTCCGCGTCGGCGAAGACCAGATTGGCGAGCGGGTGACGTGCCCGAAGTGTGACGGGGAGTTCGTCGCGCGTGAGTCGCGCCGAAGTGCGGACCGGCCGACCGCGCGCCCGGTGCGCCGGAGCGATGACGAGGACGAAGACGAGCGCCCGCGAGCCCGGAGCCGCCGGCGCGGCGAGGAAGACGACGAGGACGAGCGACCCCGGCGCGGCGGTCGGCGCTCGCGTGACGAGGATGAAGAAGACGAGGACGACTACGACCGCGGACCGCGGCCGGGGTGCTGTCCGAGCTGCGGGAGCCGGCGCTCGACGAAGGTGTCGTTCACGTGGTGGGGCGGGCTGGTCGGCCCGGCGATCTTCAGTCTGGTGCAGTGCAAGCGGTGCCGACAGCAGTACAACAACAAGAGCGGCAAGCCGTTCGGCGCGGTTCACATTATCCTGTATTCGCTCGTCGTCCTGTTCATCTGCGGCGGCATCCTGTTCGCGATCTCCCGCTGACCGGTTCACGAAACGCGGGCGATCAGCGCGTTCGGGTACCGACGGAGGAGGGCCGCGTATACGGGTGTGGCGCAAAGGTCCCTGCGGAGGGCGGCCGGCGAGCGGTCCGAGGCACAGGCCTCACACGCGCGCACCGGCAGGACGAACGAGATCTCATGACCGCGCTCGAGGGGCCGCGCGAACACCCCGGCTTTGAAGAGCACCAACCCGCCCAACAGCCCGAACAGGGCACAGCCGAGGAGGGCGTCCCTCCCGCTTGTCTGGTTTTCGATGGTGACCCGCTCGCACACGACCGACACACGCATCAAATGATCCGTTCGACACCCGCAGTTCACGCAGTCGGGCGTCTCGGGTAACTCGTCGTTGAGCAACATCGCCTGAATCTGGATGACCGGCGACACCACTTGTTCGCCGGCCGACGCGCGGAGCAGGTGCAGCGGCGGCACGTCCACGGTTCGCCCGCAGGGACAGCGCAGGGACGCCCCGGCATCCGCGACACCAACCGCGTGCGCTTTCCCGCACTCACAACGAACTTCGTAACTCATCTGGCCTCACACCGGCATCGGATCGGCGAGGTAGAGGTGGTGCGGGCGGTTCTCCGCGTCGTGCCACGCGACCGTCTTCGGCAGTCCGAGCGCGTTGTAGATCGTCGCGGCGAAGTTCTCCGGCGTCTGCGGGTCGTTCGCGGGGTAGCCGCCGTTCTTGTCCGACGAGCCGACGACGCGGCCGCCCCTCACGCCGCCGCCCGCCAGCCATACGCTCTGAACTGCTCCCCAGTGGTCGCGGCCCGGCCCCTTGTAGAACTGCGTCAAGGTGCTGATCCGCGGAGTGCGGCCGAACTCCCCTGCCATTACGATCAGGGTCGAATCGAGCAACCCGCGCTGCTCCAGATCGGCCAGGAGCGCCGTGAGGCACCGGTCCGTCGGGGGGAACAGCTTCTCCTTCAAGTGTGGGAACGCGTTGCCGTGCGTGTCCCACGTCTCGTTGTTGCCGAGGTTCACCTGCACGAGATTCACGCCGGCCTCGACCAGCCGTGCGGCCATCAGACACGACCAGCCGAACGCGTTGTTACCGTAGCGGTCGAGGTCGCGCGGGTTCGCCTTATTCAGATCAAACGCGGTCCGCACGCGCGCGTCCGTAAGGAGGCTCACCGCGTCGGTGCGCACGCGGTCGAACTGACCGGCACTCGCGGCACCGTCGAGCGTCTTGCGCTGCGCGTCGAGGTGCTTCAACACGTCCAGTCGACTGTTGAAGCGGTCGCCGTCCACGCCCTGCGGCAGACTCAGGTCGGGAATCGTGAACGCCTTCCGCTTGAACTGGGTCGGGCGCTCCTGGTGGTCGAACTCGTACTGCGGGAACGCGCCGTACGCCTTCGGCTCGAACGCGCTGGCCTCGATGAACCACGGGTCGCGCTGCTGGCCCATCACGCCCGCGAACTGCCCCGGGATCACGCGGCCGCTGTTGTGAACGATCTTGTCCGGCAGCACGATCGCCGGCGGCAGGTTGTTCCGCGGCTTCGTGACCACCCCCGCGATGGCCGCGAGGCTCGGGTGGTCGGACGGCATCGGCTTGCTCGGGTTGAAGCCGGTCGGCTTGTCCGACCGGCCCGTCAGCATGATGTGGTGGCCCAGCGAGTGATCGTTCGAGGGGTGTGTGAGCGACCGGACCACGCACCACTTGTCCGAACACGCCGCGAGCTTCGGCAGGTGCTCCGTGATGCGCAATCCGGGCGTTTGGGTCGCGGTGGTGCCGAACTCGCCGCGGACCGCGTCCGGGGCGTCGGGCTTGGGATCGAAGGACTCGTGCTGTGCCAGCCCTCCGGACAAAAAGATGTAGATGACCGACTTCGCGGTGCTCTTGCGCTCGGCGCGAAGGGCGTTCAGTTCGCTGATACCGAGGCCGAGCAGTCCGACGGCTCCGGCCTGGATCGCGGTACGACGGGTGAATGCGGGGTGGGAAAAGGCGGGCATGGCAGCGCTCGCTGGGGTGGGATGGGTTGAATATCCTCGATTTGTTTGGCGAACGCAATCGTGTTACGTCGCGAGGAACCTAAACCCCCGTCCCCCTTCCCTGGAAAGGAAGGGGGTGGCGCGTGGTTGGACGAGCCGGATCGGTCGAGGGATGGGAGCGACGTATCTCCGCTCATTGAGCGACACGGTGTATCGGACCACGCGCCACCCCCTTCCTTTCCAGGGAAGGGGGACGGGGGTTAGGTTCCTCGCGACGCCCGTTACCAACCCGTTACCCACCTCGTTCGTCTGAGTGTGTAGACTGCGTGCGCGGGTGCGGGAGCCTGCTCACTTCGTTCCAGCCTCTCCCGTTTCGGTCACTCCGGTTCGCGGAGGTACGACGATGAAGAAGCTGATCCGTCCCCTATCCCTGGCCGCCGTTCTCGGCGCCGGCGCCCTCGGCGCCAACCTGCTCGCCGACGAAAAGAAACCGGCCGCGGAGCCGCCGGTCAAGGTGCGGCCGGTCGCACCCGGCCTGCCCGCGGCGCCCGGCAACGGCAACCCGATGGGCGACTCGAAGCCGAACACCGACGTCGCCCCGGTGAAGGTCGGCGACACCATCGCGAAGACCGACTTCGCGATGAAGCCGAAGGAACTCAGCGCCGCGGTCAAGAAGGGGCTCGAATACCTCGCCAAAGCCCAGCAGGAAGACGGCGGGTGGAACCAGGGCGGCGGGTGGCGCAACAGCACCGACAAGGGCGGCCGTATCGAGGGGCCGAAGGTCGAGGACCCGTCGGACATCGGCAACACGTGCTTCGCGCTTCTGGCGCTCCTGCGGGCCGGCAACACCGCGACCGAGGGGGAGTACAAGGAGCACGTGAAGAAGGGCCTCGCGTTCGTCATCGCGCGGGTCGAGAAGGCCGACAAGGACTCGCTGTACGTCACCGACGTTCGCGGCACGCAGCTCCAGGGCAAGATCGGCCAGTACGTCGATACGTTCCTCGTGAACCTCGTGCTGGCCGAGTTCCGCGGCAAGAGCGGGGATCAGGAGAAGAAGCTCGTCGCGGCGCTGGAAAAGACGATGACGAAAATCGTCCGCCACCAGACGGCCGACGGCGGGTTCGCCGGTAACGCCGGGTGGGCGCCGACGCTGTCGCTGGCGATCTGCAACAAGAGCATCGCGCGGGCGCGGGAGCGCGGCGCGGTGGTCGATGAGGTCGTGCTGAAGCGGGCCCAGGCGCAGGCGGCCGGCGCGGCGACGGGTACGGCCCCGGTCGCGGTCGCCCCAGTACCCGAACAGGAGCTGGCTCACCGACGACGCCAGCCCCCAGAGGACGTACGCCCATTGAATCGAGCCTTCGTCGAGCGACAACTGGACCTGGAGGTCGGGCCAGAGGGGCTGGACGAAGGCCGCGAAGGTGTCGACCAGCCCGTGGGTCAGCGTCAGGACCAGCAGCAGCCGGGGAAACGGTCTCAAGGTCGCCTCATGCGTTTCAGGGAGGGGAGCCTCGGTAAACGAGAAAGGCGGCCCTGGCCGCCTCCGGAGACGCCCGTTTCTGAGGTTCCCGATCGCGAGTCGAAAGCGGGGACTATCGGGAGAGGAGAGTCCTGGAATACGTCGAGGGCCCGAACTCACCCGGTGAGAAACGTTCGGGGAGGATCCGTTCAGGCCGGGCTCGACGGCGGCTTGACCCCTCGGACGATCGCCCGTTCGCAGGAGATCCCGATGCGGCCGTCGGGCTGGAGGGCGGCGTGGAAGCCCCTTGGGCGGGGGCCTTCGAGCATCATCGCGCGGACCTCCTCTTTCGGCAGGGAGGGGGTCCCACGGTCGAACCATTCGTCGAAGTCGAGCTCGAAACGCTCCTCGACCATGCGGATCTCGACGAGCCCG
>JAFKJJ010000620.1:1335-2628 GCA_017306025.1 Planctomycetota bacterium | reverse complement strand
GCGCCGCGGCGACCGCGTTCAACGCCGCGGCCGGGCGGCTCTGCCTGCCGTGGCTCGGCGCGCCGGCCGGCGATCCCGCGGCCGCCGAGGTGGTCGTCCCGCTCGACGGCGCCGCGCCAGAGGGCTTTGCGGGGCGCGCCGAGAAGTGGGCCGGCGGAAACCCGGACGACGCGGTGAACGGCCTCATCGCGCGGCTGCTCGGCGGCAGCGACGCCCCGCTCCCGCCGAAGCCCCCGCCGCCCCCGCCGCCGAAGAAGGTCCACACGGTGAAGCTCGGCCGCGAGACGGCCGGGCGCAAGGGGAAGGGCGTGACGGTGGTGTGGGAGCTCCCGCTGACCGACGACGAACTGAAGGAGCTGGCGACGCTCTTGAAGAACAGGTGCGGCACCGGGGGCACCGCGAAGGACGGCCGCATCGAGATCCAGGGCGACCACCGCGACAAGATCGCGGCCGAACTGGAGAAGCTCGGCTACAAGGTGAAGCGCGCCGGCGGCTGAAGAAAGCCATTTTAGCCACGGATGAACACAGATGAGCACAGATCAGACGGGGAGAAGGATCCAATTCAACTCGTTCTTTCCTCTGCCGGGTCTGTGTTCATCTGTGTTCATCCGTGGCTCATTCTTCATTCTTTTGTCGCCAGTTCGAACAGGTGCCGCGCGGCCCGTCCGCTGATCGCGCCGTGCTTGAGCAGCTCCGCGGCGATCAGCTCGACCGCCTTCCAGACGCCCTCGTCCGCGAGCATGTACTCCACCTTGCCGAGCATCCGCTGTTCGTAGCGCTCGACGGCGCGATCGGACTTCCGCTCCAGCGCCAGTCGGCGTACGAACCGGAGGTCCTCTTTCGCCTCGTTCGGCGCGTAGGCGCCCGTGTGCCGGGCCTCCGCGGCCGGTCCGCCCAGCGCGATGAGGATCTCGCGCTCGACCCAGTCGTCGGTGGCCCGGACGTTCCCCTTGCCGAAGCGGCACTCGCCGAGCCGCTCGCGGTTGGGCAGCACGCTCACCTTGTGGATGGTGCGGCCCAGCGCCAGCGCGATCACCGCGTGACCGGCCTCGTGGTACGCGGTCACGGGGTCGTGGGGCTGTTGTTCCATCCCGCCACTTTAACGCCTTCCCGCGGTCCGGTCACGGCGCGATCGGACCACATCGAACCAGCCCATTGACGCCGCGCGTTCCATCAAGACAATTGGAGCGGCCCGCCAACCTTTTCCCTCCCAGGTGAATCATGCTCCGTCCGCTCGTTGCCTCCCGGCTCGTCGCTGTCCTCGTTGTTGCCGCCGGGATGCCCGGCACGACC
>JAFKJJ010000620.1:0-1289 GCA_017306025.1 Planctomycetota bacterium | reverse complement strand
CCGAAGGACGCCGCGAAGGACCCGGACTTCGCCATCCAGGGCGAGTACGAGGGCGAGGTCAAGGCCGGCGACCAGACCGTGAAGCTCGGCATCCAGTTGGTCGCCCGCGGCGAGGGGCAGTTCGTCGGCAAGGCGTACCACGGCGGGCTGCCCGGCGCCGGGTGGGACGGGAAACAGCCCGTGGCCGGCGCCGCGCAGCGCACCGGCGACCGGACCGCGGCGCTCAGGGACGACAAGGGGGCCGCGGTCGGCGAACTGGCCGACGGCGTCATCACGCTGAAGGGGGCCGCGGCCGGCACGCTCAAGAAGGTCGAGCGGAAGTCCAAAACGCTCGGCGAGAAGCCCCCGCAAGGCGCGGTCGTGTTGTTCGGCGGCGAGGGCGACGAGAAGAACTGGAACGGCGGCAAGCTGGTCACCCTCTCCGACGGGAAGTTCCTCGACGTGGGCGTGAAGAGCAAGCAGAAGTTCGGGGCGTTCAAGGCGCACATCGAGTTCCGGCTGCCGTGGATGCCCAACAGCACCGGCCAGGGGCGCGGCAACAGCGGCGTCTACCTCCAGGACCGCTACGAGTGCCAGGTGCTCGACAGCTTCGGGCTGTCGGGCGAGAACAACGAGTGCGGCGGCATCTACACGCAGCACAAGCCCCTCGTGAACATGTGCCTGCCGCCGCTGGCGTGGCAGACCTACGACATCGAGTTCACCCCGGCCGCGTTCGGCGCCGACGGCAAGAAGACCAAGAACGGCCGCGCGACGATCTACCACAACGGCGTGAAGATCCACGACAACATCGAGTTCCCGAAGGAGTGCCCCGGCGGGCAGAAGGAAGAGCCGACGCCCGGCCCGTTCCAGTTCCAGAACCACGGCGACCCGGTCGTGTACCGCAACGTGTGGGTCGTCGAAGGAAAGTGACCCTCTTGCAGTGGGCAGTGGATAGTGGGCGGCAGGCAGTGAAGACAGGCTCCGCCAATCTCCCGCGGCTTTCACTGTTTAATGCCTTTTACTGTCCGCTGCCTCCTGCCCGCTGCCCACTGTTCTCCCAGGTGCCATCATGTCGCGTTTCTTCGCACTCGTCGCGCTCCTCGCGTGCGCCGCGCCGTCCTTCGGCGCGGACAAGATGAACGTGCTGCTCATCGTTTCTGATGACCTCACGAACAACACGCTCGGCTGCTACGGCAGCAAGGTGTCGAAGTCCCCGAACGTCGACAGGCTGGCCGCGAAGGGGGTGCGGTTCGACCGAGCATATTGCCAGTTCCCGCTGTGCAACCCGTCGCGGGCGAGCTTCCTTACCG
>JAFKJJ010000290.1:1377-10581 GCA_017306025.1 Planctomycetota bacterium | reverse complement strand
GGAGCACTGGATGTTCGAGCGGTTCCTCGCGGCCGGGATCGCGCTCGCCGGGGTGGACGTCGGCGAGTCGTACGGGAGCCCCAAGGGGCGCGCCGCCTACTCGGCGCTCTACAAGGAACTCGTCACCAACCGGAACTTCGCCCCCAAGCCCGTGCTGCTGGCGCGGAGCCGGGGCGGGCTGATGCTGTACAACTGGGCCGCGGAGAACCCGGACTCCGTGGCCGGCATTGCGGGCATCTATCCGGTGTGCGACCTCCGGAGCTACCCCGGGCTAGACAAGGCGTGCGGGGCCTACGGGCTGACCCGCGCCGAGTTGGATGCGCAACTCGACAAGCACAACCCGGTGGCGCGGCTGGCGCCGCTGGCGAAGGCCGGGGTGCCGATCTTCCACATCCACGGCGACACCGACGCGGTTGTGCCGCTGAAGGACAACTCCGGGGAGGTGGCGCGGGCGTACGAGAAGCTGGGCGGCAAGATGGAACTGAAGGTCGCCAAGGGACAGGGGCACAACCTCTGGGAAGGCTTCTTCCAGTGTCAGGAGTTGGTGGACTTCGTCCTCGCCCGGTGCGCGCCGGCGAAGGGGCCGATCGACGGTCGGACGCACTTCCCGGCCGCTCTATTAATGAGATCCGGCTCACACTTCACCTTTCGCCTTGACTCTCCTCACGGTCGGCGCGCTTATGGAGACGTCGCGCATTGTTCGTCCCGTCATCCGGGTTCCACTACCAATCGTTTGTTGATGAGGCCGCCTATGATTCTCCGCTCTCTCGGTCGGCGTTACGGTTTTACGTTGATCGAATTGTTGGTGGTGATCGCGATCATCGCCATTCTCATCGGCCTGCTCCTGCCCGCCGTCCAGAAGGTCCGCGAGGCCGCGGCCCGCATGAACTGCAGCAACAACGTCAAGCAGATGGCCCTGGGGGTTCACAACTACCAGTCTGCCGCCGGGGTGCTCCCGCCGGCCTGGAACGGCGGCACCGGCAGCAAGGTGCAAGGGAGCCTGTTCTGGGAACTGCTGCCCCACATCGAGCAGAGCAACCTCTACAACAACGCGGTCAACATCCCCGCCGCGCAGGGGTCGGCCTCGGTGACCCTCGGCTACCAGTCCTGGTGGACCCCCGTCAGCTCCGGGTACGTTTACACCTTCAACTCGGTGAAGACGTACAACTGCCCCTCCGATCCGACCGCGTTCCTCGGGGCGGTCACCTCGTCGAGCGGTTGGGCGGGCAGTTCGTACACGCACAACTATCAGGTCTTCGGTACGGTAGCGCAGGCCGGCGCCCCGGGCAGTTGGCCGACGAACTCGGCGCTGGCCTACCGCCCGCAGTACAACATCGGTACGGTCCCCGACGGCACGTCGAACACCGTGATGTTCGCGGAGCGGTACGCGTACCCGGGGGGCACCAACTCCGGGCACTATAACCACTGGAGCTTCCCGCACCAGTGCGCGCCCGAGCACGCGCCCTTTGTGGCGTACTTCAACTACTCCCTCCCGCAGTTCGGCGTTGCGCCGGCCAACGCGGACTACCAACTCCCGCAGACGGCCCACAACGTGATGATCTGCGGGCTGATGGACGGCAGCGTTCGGAGCGTGAGCAGTGGCGTCAGCCAGGCGACGTGGCAGAACGCTCTCAAACCGGACGACGGCAACCCCCTCGGCTCGGACTGGTAAGGCGATAGGGCGTGCCCGCCCGGGGCGGGCGGTCGTGAATCAACCAACCGAAGAAGTCCGAGAACCGCTGCGGGCGGGAGCGAGGTTCTCCCGCGTTTCGATCATTCCCGTTTGTGGAGGTCCCCGGTGAAAGTGGTTCGGATGGTCCGTGTGAACGTCGGGTTCGCCGCCTGTTTGGCCGCGGCGATTGTGGCTCTGTCCGGTTGCGGGGACGGGGCGGGTCGGACCGCGAAGGTTTCGGGCAAGGTCACCTTCGACGGCAAGCCGCTCGATCAGGGGACGATCACGTTCCGGAGCCCCAACAAGGGAGCCCCGCTGCAATCCGGCGACATCAAGGAGGGGAAGTACGAGTGCAGTTCGCCGGTAGGGAAGGTGACGGTCGGGATCGAGGCGTTTCAGCCCACCCCGGCCGGCGAGCAGACGGGGATGGGGAAGCGGAACTACATCCCCGAGAAGTACAACGTGAAGAGCGAACTGACGGCCGACGTGTCGGAGTCGGGGCCGAACGAGTTCAACTTCGATTTGCGCTCCAAGTGAGTGACGGCCCGGCGGAGAAAGTCCTCGAGCCGGTGCGCAACAGCGCACCGGCTCGAGGACTTTCTCCGTCCCGGTGTTGGGCGGTGGCGGCCGCCCCGCGCCACGGGCGCGCACGGCGCTGTTGACGTTCGGGAGAGTTCTGCGTTTTGTGTGGTCCGCCGGTCACGTCCCTCAGCCCCGGAGATCGGGCGCTTTCTTGACCGGGCGCCGGACCGGTTCTAAATATCTGTACTCACCGACGTCATTGCCGTCGGAGAGGTTTTTCGCGGCACAGGATCTCGCGCCCGACGCCCGCACGGATCGCACGTCCCTCAAGAGTGCCTCGCCCCTCCGCCCGCTTCCCGTCGCCGACCCAGTCACTCTGCGCCCCGTAAATGGGAGAGGTTCGCCGATGCGCGACGGACGGTACACTTTGCGCCTCGAAGAGCTGACGCCGCGCGTGCTCCCGCGCAGCCCGTTCGAGGCGCCTTCGCTCGGCCCGCCGCCGGCG
Source organism: Planctomycetota bacterium (assembly GCA_017306025.1). Taxonomy (GTDB): domain Bacteria; phylum Planctomycetota; class Planctomycetia; order Gemmatales; family Gemmataceae; genus Gemmata. Next base: position 7,882 of record JAFKJJ010000290.1, on the reverse strand, counting down.
CCCGGCGCCGACGCCGTCTGGGTCGGCACCGTGGACGAACTCCAGACCGCCGTGCGGAACGTCCGGTCCGGGCAGACGATCGTCGTCCGGCCCGGCACCTACGACCTGACCGAGACCCTCGTCGTGGGGAAGTTCGGTCCGGTCGCCGACGTCACCATCCGCGGCGCGACCGACGACTTCCGCGACGTGGTGATCCGCGGCCGCGGGATGGAGAACGCGGACTACGGCGCCGTTCCCAGCGGCGTCAGCGTCTACGACGCCCAGAACGTGACCGTCGCCGACCTGTCCGTCGGCGACGTCTACTTTCACCCGTTCGACATCCAGGGCGGCATGGGCGCCGCGCGCGTCCACCTGTACCACGTCCGCGGCTTCGACGGCGGCGAGCAGATCGTCAAGAGCAGCGCCGGGGGCGGCGCGGACTTCTGTAGCATCGAGTACAGCCTGTTCGAGTACACCGTCGCGCCGCCGACCACCGACCACGGCGGCGGGGTCGGCTACACCGGGGGGCTGCACGCGCACGAGGCCGACGGGTGGGCCATCCGCGACAACCTGTGGCGCAACTTCCACACGCCCGACTCCAGCGCGACGTGGTTCGCCCCGGTCATCCTCATGTGGAACGGCTCCCGCGACACGGTCGTCGAGGGGAACACGTTCATCGACTGTGACCGCGCGGTGGCGTTCGGCCTGGTGGACGCGGCCGGCTTCGACCACCAGGGCGGCGTGATCCGCAACAACTTCGTTTACCAGACGCCGGGGCTGTTCAGCGCCGCCCGGCGCGCGGAGTCGGACGGACAGATCCTGGTGTACGACTCCCCCGGAACCGCGGTTTACAACAACACGGTGCTCACCAACGGCAACAGCCGGTACTCGATCGAGGTGCGCTGGGCGACGACGGGGGTCGAGTTCGTCAACAACCTGGCGGACGCTCCCTTGCACGCGCGCGACGGCGGGGCCTACACCGCGGCCGGCAACTACCTGTCCGCGGACCCGACCCTGTTCGCGAACCCGGCCGCCGGCGACCTGCACCTGGTGGAGAACGCCGCGACCCTGGCTTCCGTTATCGACAAGGCCGTTTCGCTCACCGGAGTATCCACCGATTGGGACGGGGACCAGCGGTCGGCCGTCGCCGATGTGGGGGCCGACGAGTGGCACCCGGTCCCGCCCCCGGCCGTCGCGCCGGCGCCCGCCGAACCCGCCGGACCGCCCGCACCGACGCCCGCGGCGCCCGCCGGGCCGGCGCTGAGCGGCGCGGTCGGCGGGCCGTTCGGTCTCGTCTTCGCGCTCAACTCCGACGGGAGCGTGCGGTTCGTCCGGATGGCGGCCTACCCCGGTTACGAGGGGGCATTGAGCACGGCCGTGGCCGACGTGAACGGCGACGGGATACCGGACGTGATTACCGGGACGGCGTCCGGTGTGGGTGTGGTCCGGGTGTTCAGCGGGACCGACGGCGCGGAGCTGACGTCCTTCCTGCCGTTCGGCGCGCTGTCGGTCGGGGTCGGGGTGACGGCCGGCGACGCCGACGGCGACGGGTTCGCCGACATCTTCGTCGCCCCGGTCGGGTTCCCGTTGTACGCCGTGTTCAGCGGCCGCGACCGGTCCTTTCTCGGGTTCGGGCCGGCCGGCGGCGACCTCGTCGGGTGAGAGCGCCTCCGACGGGAATGCGATCGTGAACCCTGTGCAACTCCGCTCACCCCGTGCCGTTTTGGCTCATCGGCACGAGGCCGAAACGCTCACGACGAAATTCGCCGGGCCGGCGGCGAGCCTTTAACGGTTCCGATCGCAACGCCTTGCGCCGGCGCCGTCGGGGGCCGATCCCCGGGCACAGCAAGTGCTTTCCCTTCCTTCGCATTCTCACCGCGGCTCGGGCGGCCACCGCCCCTCTGCAACGCGATGCCGCCGCGGGCGACTGGAAGAGGTCATGACCAAGCGACAATGGATCTGGTTGGCGGCGGCGGTCGCGGTCGGCGCGGGCGCCTACCTGGCCTGGCGCGGGCTCCGGCCGAAGGAGCTGCCGGACGGGTTCGCCGGCAGCAACGGCCGCATCGAGGCGGTCGAGATCGACGTCGCCACCAAGACGGCGGGGCGCCTCAAGGAAGTGCTGGTGAACGAGGGCGACTTCGTCGTCGCCGACCAGGTTCTCGCGCGGATGGACACCGACGTGCTGGTGGCCCAGCTCCGCGAGGCCGAAGCGGACCTCCGCCGGGCGACGATCGCCGTCGAAACCGCCCGGAGCAACGTGTCGCAGCGCGAGAGCGAGAAGGCGGCCGCCGAGGCCGTCGTGACGCAGCGCGAGGCCGAGTACGACGCCGCGAAAATGCGGTACGCCCGCACCCAGAACACCGTCCGGATGGGGGCCGGGTCGGCCGACGATCTCGACGTCGACCGGGCCGCCTACTACCGGGCCGACGCGACCGTGAAGGCGGCCCGGGCCAACGTCGCCGCCGCCGACGCGGCCATCACCACCGCCCGGTCGCAGGTCGTCGAGGCCGAGGCGTCCGTCGGGGCGGCTCATGCCCGGATCGACCGGCTCAAGGCCGACATCAACGACTGCGTGCTCCGGTCGCCCCGGGACGGCCGCGTGCAGTACCGCATCGCCCAACCCGGCGAGGTGCTCGGCGCGGGCGGGAAGGTGCTCAACATGGTCGACCTCAGTGAGGTCTACATGACCTTCTTCCTGCCGACGGAACAGGCCGGCCGGGTCCAGATGGGGGCGGAAACGCACCTGGTGCTCGACGCGGTCCCGAAGTACGTCATCCCGGCCCGGGTGACCTTCGTCGCCGACGTCGCCCAGTTCACGCCCAAGACGGTGGAGACCGCCGTGGAACGCCAGAAGTTGACGTTCCGGCTCAAGGCCCACATCGACCCGGCGCTCCTGAAGAAGTACATCAAGTTCGTCAAGACGGGGCTACCGGGGATGGCCTACGTGCAGCTCGATCCCGGGGCCGAATGGCCCGAACGGCTGCGGGTGAGGTTGCCGGAATGACGCCCACCCGACTCACGGCCGGCGCCCCCGAACCGGACCAAGTGGTCCGGTTGACCGGTGTGGGCCTGCGGTACGGCGCGACACGCGCGCTCGCGAACGTCGATCTCGTCCTGCCGGCGGGCCGCATGATTGGGCTGATCGGCCCGGACGGCGTCGGCAAGTCCAGCCTGTTGTCGCTGGTCGCCGGCACCCGCCGGGTGCAGGAGGGCCGGGTCGAGGTCCTCGGCGGCGACATGGCGGACGCGGGACACCGCCGCGATGTCTGCCCGCGCATCGCCTACATGCCGCAGGGCCTGGGCAAGAACCTCTATCCGACGCTGTCGGTCTTCGAGAACGTCGACTTCTTCGGCCGGCTGTTCGGTCACGGCCGCACCGAGCGCCACCGCCGCATCGCCGAACTGCTGGAGAGTACCGGGCTCGCGCCGTTCGCGGGCCGGCCGGCCGGGAAGCTGTCCGGCGGGATGAAGCAGAAGCTCGGGCTGTGCTGCGCGCTCATCCACGACCCGGACCTGCTCGTCCTCGACGAACCGACCACCGGGGTCGATCCCCTCTCGCGGCGCCAGTTCTGGGAGCTGATCGCCCGCATCCGCGCCGGGCGGCCGGGTGTGAGCGTGGTGGTGGCGACCGCCTACATGGACGAGGCCGCGACGTTCGACCACCTCGTCGCGATGGACGCCGGCCGTGTGCTCGCCGTCGGGGCGCCCGCGGAGCTGCTCGCCCGCATCGGCACCGCGTCGCTGGAGGCCGCGTTCGTCGCCCTCTTGCCGGAGGAGAAGCGCCGCGGGCACCGGGCCGTGGAGATCCCGCCCCGCGCCGCGGACGACGCGGTCGCTATCGAGGCGGTGGACCTGACCAAGCGGTTCGGCGACTTCGTCGCGGTCGACCGGGTGAACTTCCGGATCGAGCGGGGGGAGATCTTCGGGTTCCTCGGCTCCAACGGGTGCGGCAAGACGACGACGATGAAGGTGCTCACCGGACTGCTCCCGGCCAGTGCGGGAACGGCCCGGCTGTTCGGCCGCGAGGTCGACGCGAACGACCTCGAAACGCGCCGGCGCGTCGGGTACATGTCGCAGGCGTTCTCGCTCTACTCCGAGTTGACGGTACGGCAGAACCTGGTCCTGCACGCGCGGCTCTTCCAGGTGCCGAAGGGGGAGATCGCGGAACGGGTCGAGGCCCTGCTCGCGCAGTTCGACCTCGCGGGGGTCCGGGACGCCCTGCCCGACGCACTGCCACTGGGGCAGCGCCAGCGGCTGTCGCTGGCGGTGGCGCTCGTTCACCGCCCGGAACTGTTGATCCTGGACGAGCCGACATCGGGCGTCGACCCGGTGGCGCGGGACGCGTTCTGGCAACTCCTGGTCGACCTCTCCCGCCGCGACCGCGTCACCATCTTCATCTCCACCCACTTCGTCAACGAGGCGCAGCGGTGCGATCGCATCTCGCTGATGCACGCCGGAAAGGTGCTGGTCAGCGACACGCCGGCCGGGCTGGTGAGCCGGCGCGGCGGGGCGACCCTGGAGGACGCCTTCATCGGTTACCTGGAGGACGCGGCCTCTGGCGGCCAGCCGGCGCCCTCCGAGCCGAAGCGACCCGCAACCGCGCCGGCCGCCGCGGTGCCCTCCGCGGCGGTCGGGACCGGAGGGCGGTTCAGCGTGAGACGGCTGTTGAGCTACTCCCGGCGCGAGGGACTGGAACTGAGCCGCGACCCGATCCGCCTGACGATGGCCGTGCTCGGCAGTGTGATCCTGATGTTCGTCATGGGCTACGGCATCAGCCTGGACGTGGAGGACCTGCCGTTCGCCGTGCTGGACCGCGACCAGACGACCACCAGCCGGGAGTACGCGCTCAACTTCGCCGGGTCGCGGTACTTCGTCGAACGGCCGCCGGTCACCGACTACGAGGAGCTCGACCGGCGGATGCGGTCGGGGGAACTGAGCGTGGCCGTCGAGATTCCCCCCGACTTCGCGCGCGACCTGGAGCGGGGGAAGTCCGTTCAGATCGGGGTCTGGGTGGACGGCGCCATGCCGGCGCGGGCCGAGACCGTCCGGGCCTACGTGCAAGGGGTACACGCCCTCTGGCAAGCCGATATGGCGCGGCGTCGGCTCGGCCAGCGCGGTTTGACCGGCCCCGCGACGATCGAGACGCGGTTCCGCTACAACCCCGACGTCAAGAGCCTGGTGGCGATGGTCCCGGCGGTGATCCCGCTCCTGCTCATGTTGATCCCGGCCATGCTCGCGTCGCTCTCGGTGGTTCGCGAGAAGGAACTGGGCTCGATCGTCAACTTCTACGCCACCCCGACGACCCGACTGGAGTTCCTGTTCGGCAAGCAGCTTCCGTACGTGGCCTTCGCGATGCTCAACTTCCTGCTCCTGACGGCCCTCGCGGTCACCGCGTTCGGGGTGCCCCTGAAGGGGAGCTTCCTGACCCAGACCGCGGGGGCGTTCCTGTACGTAACCTGCGCCACCGCGACGGGGCTACTCATCTCGACGTTCATGCGGAGCCAGGTGGCCGCCATCTTCGGCACGGCGGTCCTGACGATCCTCCCGGCCGCGTCGTTCTCGGGCATGATCGAACCCGTTTCCTCGCTGGAGGGCGCGGGCGCCTTGATCGGGGAGGTCTACCCGACCAGCCACTTCCTGACGATCTCGCGCGGCACCTACTCCAAGGCGCTGGGCCTCGCCGACCTGTACCGGCCGTTCGCGGCGCTGCTGGTCGCCGTGCCGGCGCTGGTAGGCGCGGCGGCCGCGCTCTTGAAGAAACAGGAGGGCTGACCGATGCGCGCCGGCAACGTCCTGCGCCTGGGCGTCAAGGAGCTCTGGAGCGTGGCCCGGGACCCGATGATGCTGGCGCTGATCGCCTTCGCGTTCACGGTGTCGATCTACGCGGGCGCGACGGCGATGCCGGAGTCGCTCAATCGGGCCCCGATCGCGGTCGTCGACGAGGACCGCTCGCCGCTGTCGGAGCGGATCGTCGCCGCCTTTCAGCCGCCGTACTTCCTCCCCCCGGAACGGATCACCCGGGCCGAGATGGACGCGCGGATGGACGCCGGGCTGGACACCTTCGCCCTCGTGATCCCCTCCGACTTCCAGCGCGACGTGCTGGCCGGGCGCTCGCCGGCGGTGCAGCTCAACGTGGACGCGACCCGCATCAACCAGGCGTTCAACGGCAGCGGGTACGTCCAGACGATCGTGAACGACGAAGTACAGGCGTTCGTGCGCCGCTACCGCGCGAGCGCGGCGACGCCGGCGGACCTGGCCGTCCGGGCGCGGTTCAACCCCGAACTGAACAAGGCCCGGTTCGGCGCCGTGGTGAAGCTGATCGACAACGTCACCATGCTCGCGCTCATCCTGACCGGCGCGGCGCTGATCCGCGAGCGCGAGCGGGGCACGGTCGAGCACCTCCTGGTGATGCCGGTGACGCCGTTCGAGATCATGACCGCCAAGGTGTGGGCGATGGGGTCGGTCGTGCTGGTGGCCTGCGGCGCGTCACTGGCGGTCGTCGTCAACGGGGTGATGGGGGTGCCGA
>JAFKJJ010000290.1:0-1276 GCA_017306025.1 Planctomycetota bacterium | reverse complement strand
GGGTCGGTGGTGCTGTTCATGGGCGGAGCCGCGCTGCACCTGTTCGCGGCCACGGCGCTGGGGATCTTCCTGGGCACGTTCGCCCGGTCGATGCCGCAGTTCGGCCTGCTGTTGATGCTGGTGCTCTTGCCGCTTCAGATGCTCTCGGGCGGCGTCACCCCGCGCGAGAGCATGCCGCTGCTGGTCCGGCAGGTGATGCTGGCGGCCCCGACGACCCACTTCGTGCTGCTCTCGCAGGGCATCCTGTACCGCGGGGCGGGCCTCTCGGTCGTCTGGCCGCAGTTCCTGGCGCTCGCCGCGATCGGGGGCGTCTTCTTCGGCGTGGCGCTGGCCCGTTTCCGGAAGACAATCGGCACAATGGCGTGAAGCCATCACGCGCCCCGCGGATCGGGGGCGCGTCTCATCTTTCAGCCTCTCCGACCGCTCGATTCCCCGCTCCTTTGGGGGCGATGAGCTGGCGTTGAAGTGAAATCAATCACGGCCAAAGGCACAGACGGTGAGCCCACAACACCAGGAGGCCGATGGCTATCCGTTCTCCCTCGGGTTATTTGCCGCATGTCGTCATGTATGCGGTCGCACGTTCATCACATGATTGCCCGGTTCGAATTCTGCGTTCGAGGCTCCAGGGATCTGATAGTCGTCTATTTATATTGCAGATATTTCCCGGCCTTCCATAGACAGGAGGTGGCCGGGCTGGTATAGATGAGCCGTGATCCGCCGGTTATTCCCGCCGGTTGCCCTCTCTCCATTCTTTCCCTCTCCACGCCGCCCCGCGCACCGGGGCTCATCCCCCACCAATACAGGTGCAGCCGCATGCGCCGTCGCGGTTTTACCCTGATCGAACTGTTGGTCGTCATTGCGATCATCGCCATCCTGATCGGCCTCCTCCTGCCCGCGGTCCAGAAAGTGCGCGAGGCCGCGGCCCGAATGAAGTGCCAGAACAACCTCAAACAGGTGGGGGTGGCGCTCCACAACTACCACTCCACCAATGACAAGTTCCCGATGGGGGAGCGGGCGATCTCGACCGGCAGTTGGCTGTCGGCCAACTGGTGCGTCATCCTGTTCCCGTACATGGAGCAGGGCAACCTGTTCGGCCAGCTCAACCCGGACAACGTTCAGTCGACGCTGCTCGACGGCCTGACGATCTCGACCTGGGCGTGCCCGTCGAGCGCCCTGCCGACCAACCCGACCGGCAACGGGTACAACGACGTGGCCGGCCGCAAGGGGCACCAGGCCCCGGCGTACATCGGGATCATGGGGGCGTACGACACGACCC
>JAFKJJ010000619.1 GCA_017306025.1 Planctomycetota bacterium | reverse complement strand
GCCCGGTGCCGGTGGTGCCGGCGGTGGGGCCATCAGGGCGACCTCTACTATCGCCAAATACTATACACCCGGGCGGCCGCACTGGTCTGCGGCCGCCACGTCCGGCTGGAAGATGACTGACTCGGCGCCGGCGAACGGTAGGTTAGTACCGGCGCCCGCCGCCACCGCCGCCGTACCCGCCACGGCCGCCGCCGCCACCGCCGCCGTACCCGCCGCCGCCGTACCCGCCGCGGCCGCCGCCGCCACCGCCGCCGCCGCGGTCCTCACGCGGCTTGGCCTCGTTGACGGTCAGGTTGCGGCCGTCGAGCTGAGTTCCGTTGAGTGCCTGGATGGCCTGGTCGCCGCCGTCGCTCATTTCGACGAAGGCGAACCCGCGCGGCCGACCGGTCTCCCGGTCCATGATGAGCTGCACCTTGGTCACGGTGCCGTACTGGGAGAATACCTCCCGTAGCCGATCTTCGGTCGTCGAGAACGACATGTTGCCCACGTACAGATTCATCGCCACGGTCTAGACCCTTAGGCCCGGTTGGGCCAGAAACGAACGCGGGTGGGGATGTCCCACCCACCTCCATCGTACTCGGTGCCGGCCGACAAGCGACCATATTTCCGGATCGGTCTCAAAATTGCTGACCGCTCCCCGCGGGCGTCGGCGCGCCCGGGTGACGCGGAAATGTGTACCGAGCACGAACCCGTTACCGCCTCGACGGGCAGACAGTAGCGGTTCTTCTGCGTGCGGCCGAACGAAGTGGCGACGGTCCCGCGACCGTTATGGTCGCCCAATTTCGCTACCGCGACGCGCGCACCACCGCGCCCTCGCGCGTGCGGACGTCGGGCAGGAGCGTCGTACCGATCCCCGGCCTCGTCGGGGCCAGGATGTGCCCCTTCTCGACCGTCGGGAGTTCGGTCACGAGGTCGGGGTAGTTCACGCGGAGGTAGGCCCGCACCGACTCCTGGTAAATGGCGTTGGTGGCGTTGAGCGCGAGGTGGATGCCGGCGTACAGGGTGAACGGGCCGGTGCAGTCGTGCATGGCGACCGGCCGCTTGTACGCCTCGGCCATCGCGCACACCTTCTTGCACTCCGTGATCCCGCCGGCCCACGTCGGGTCGATCATCACGATGTCCGCCGCCTGCTTCTCCAGAAGCGGCTTGTACTCGTAGCGCGTGGCGAGGTACTCACTGGCGAGGACGGGACACGTCGTTCCGCGGCGCAATTCGGCGAGCGCGTCGATGTCGTCGGCGCGCATCAGGTCTTCGAGCCAGGCCGGGAGGAACTCTTCGAGCGCCCGCGCGATCTTGAGCGCCGCGGGC
>JAFKJJ010000289.1 GCA_017306025.1 Planctomycetota bacterium | reverse complement strand
ATTCGGTTCCCGGGAATAGGCTGCCGGACGTCTTTGTTGTGGTGCAGGCGTCACGCCTGCATCGAGTACAGTTGCAGGCGGGACGCCTGCACCACAACAAAGACGTCCGGCAGGTTTCGCCCGGGATGCGTGCCACGAGCACCGCGATCGGTACAGGTGAAGAAGACCGGTCACGGAGTGACCGGACCGCCGAAAAGCCGCACGAGTGTACTCACTCGGCCGCGGCCGGTACAGGCGACTCTGCCGCACCCGGCGTGCCGAGCCAGTCCGCGTCGCGCGCGAAGTCCTGAAGCAGCAACCGGCTCGTGATCCGCGCCGACTCATAAATCACCGGCAGCCCGCTCCCCGGGTGCGTCCCGCCGCCGACGAGGTACACGCCGGGCAGTTCCGTGAAGCGGTTCCGCGGCCGCAGGTGCAGCATCTGCCCCCAGGTGTGCGCCAGGTTGAACGTCGCGCCGCGGTAAACGTGGTACCGCCCCTCCCAGTCGGCCGGGGTCACCACCCGCTCGAACCGGACGCGCTTCTCCACGCCCTCGACGCCCACCTTTTCGAGCTGCTTCAGCAGCCGCGCGCGGAACGGGCCGGACTCCTTCGACCAGTCCACGTTGGCGTGCCGGTGCGTGACCGGCGCGAGCACGTAGAGCGTGCTGTGCCCCGGCGGCGCCAGGGCCGGGTCGGTCGGGGTCGCGTTCTGCACGTAAAAGGACGGGTCGGCCGACAGCACGTGCCGCGACTCGATGTCGGCGAGGTTGGACGCGTAGTCCTCGGCGCAGTGAATCGTGTGGTGCGGCAGGTGGTCGTAGCGCCCCTCAACGCCCAGGTACATCATGAACGTCGAACACGAGAACTTCTTCTTCTCGATCTTCGCGTCGGTCCACGCGCGGCGCATCCGGTCGGGCACGAGCTTCGTCATCGCGTGGGCGAAGTCGGCGTTGATAATGAGCGCGTCGGCGCGGTGCTCGCCCGCGTCGGTGCGCACCCCGACGGCGCGGCCGCGGTCGAACAGCACCTGCTTCACCTCCTCGCCGAGCGAGAACCGCACGCCCATTTCGCGCGCGATGCGGCCCATGCCCTCGCTCACCGCGGAGCACCCGCCGAGCGGGTGCCACACGCCGTACTCGTATTCGAGGAACGACAGGATCGAGAACAGGCTCGGGCAGTTGAACGGCGACATGCCCAGGTACTTCGACTGGAACGAGAACGCAAGCCGCACGCGCTCGTCGCGGAAGTAGCGCCCCAACTCGGAGTCGAGCGAGCGCCACGGCTTGAGCGTCGGAAGGAGCCTGGCGAGTTGCCACCGCATCACGTCGCGCAGGCCCTGGAACGGGCGCTCCAGGCACGGGCGGAACGCCTCCATCTTGACGCGGTTGTCGTCCAGAAATCGGCGCACGTTCTTCGCGTCGTCCGGGCTGAGCTTCGCCACTTCGGCTTCGAGCTTGGCGACGTTCGGGGTGCAGTTCAGCGCGCCGCCGCGGCCGAAGCAGATGCGGTACTGCGGGTCGAGCCTCACCATCGGCACTTCGCGCCGGAGGTCGCGGCCGATGAGCTTGAAGATGCGTTCGAGCACGCGCGGGTAGAGGAAGAACGTCGGCCCGAGGTCGAACCGGAAGCCGTTTTCCTCGATCGCGGAGCACCGCCCGCCGACGTGCGGCAGCCGTTCGACGACGTGAACGCTCAGACCCGCTTTCGCGAGCAGGAGCGCGGAGGCCAGCCCGCCCGGCCCCGCGCCGACGACGAGTACGGAGTTCGGGCGGGGTGAAGAGGGTGCGGGGGCGAGGCGGCTCGGCGCGGTGTCGGAAGCCGTCGAGATCATGCGCGAGTCCGTGGCGTTGTGGGCCGTCGGTCCGGTGACGGTCCACCACAGTTTACGGGATCGGTAGTGTGATCCAAACAAATAGCCGAACGCGGGTCCCTCCGCCCCTGTCAACCCTTACGACCGCAAACGGCGCCGGGATTCAACAGCCGTGTGCGGCATTTCGCGGCCGAACCGTTCGTCCGCCGTTACGATGACCCCGAGCCTCTCCGAAATCAGGAGCATTCGATGTCCGGTCCGAAGTTGACCCCGGCCGACGTGCGCGCCGCGGCCGACCGCCTGCCCCGCGTGCGGCTCGCGCACCTGCCGACCCCGCTCGAAGAGCTGCCGCGGTTCGCCGCGAAGCTCGGCGGCGGGGTCCGCGTGTTCGTCAAGCGCGACGACTGCACCGGGCTGGTTCTGGGCGGCAACAAGGCGCGACACAACGAGTTCCTGTTCGGCGACGCGCTGGCGAGCGGGTGCGACCTGTTCGTGTGGGGCGCGCTGGTCCAGTCGAACAACTGCCGCACGACGGCCGCCACGTGCGCGAAACTCGGCATCGAGTGCCGCCTCTACCTTTCCAAAGCACACCAGAAGACCGAGCCACAGGGGAACCTGCTGATCGACTACCTGGTCGGCGCGCACGTCGAGTTCACGGACGCGAAAATCGGCCCCGAGCTGAACGCGCTGCTGGCGTCGAAGGCCGACGAGTTCCGGCGCGCCGGCCGCAAGCCGTACTTCTGGGACCCGCCGCGGGTGGTGCCGCAGGCGGCCGTCAGTTACACGGTCTGCATGGCGGAGATCGCGGAGCAGCTTTCGGCACTTGGCGTGAAGCCGTCGGCGTTTTACGTGTCGTCGGCGGGCGCGACCGGCGCGGGCGTGGCCCTGGGGAAGGCGCTGCTGGGGTTCGAGTGCCCGGCGCGGCTCATCTGCCCGATGCCCTGGCCCTGGCACATCCCGACGCGCACCGCCGAGGACGCGAACGCCGCGGCCGAGCGGATGGGGCTGCCGCACCGGCTGGCCGTTTCGGACGTGGACGCGGACGAGTCGTACATCGCGCCGGGGTACGGGCTGCCGTCGCCGGCCGGTCAGGAGGCGATGCACCTCCTGGCCTCGACCGAGGCGATCCTGACGGACCACATCTACACGGCGAAGGCGCTGGCCGCGCTGGTGGCGGACGTGCGGGCTGGGAAGTACCCGCCCGGTTCGTCGGTGGTGTTCATCCACACCGGCGGCGTGCCCGCGATCTTCGCGGAGCCGGAAAAAGTGTTGCCCGGGATGTGACGCGGTCGGGACGGGCCGCGTCGGATCGGGCGGAACGGTAACGGTTGCCCGGTGCGACGCGGCCTTTTATGTCCTCTCCCCTGCGGTGCGGTGTAGAAATGCGCGCGGTGGAGCGCGTTTGGACCCCGAAGGGGTCGAATCGTTTAGTTGGGGCTGAAGTCGAACTTGGCCGCGCTCTCGCGGCCGAGCGGGTCGTTGACGAACTTGCGGAAGCACGCGCGGCACAGGTCGAACCGCATCTTCTTGCACGTCGGCAGCAGTTGCGGCTCCTCGTCGGCCTCCTCCATCTCGCAGAGCATCCGGGCCATCTCTTCGACGTGATCGGTTTCCAGATCGTCGGTGGTCAGTTCGGCCGGATCGGCGGCCGCGAACGCTTCCATCTTCAGCACGTACCGCTCGGTTCCGTCCGGCGTCATGTCCTTGCCGCAGAAGTCGCACGAGTAGTGCATCATGACCGTCGGGTCCTCCAGAGCGTCGGAGCGCCGCGTGTGGCCGGAGAGGGCGACGCGAGCGGGGCGGCCAGTGCGAGTCGGGCTGAAGGCGAGCCGCCGTATCGAACTCGTATACTCCACAACTCGCTATTTCCCGACGTGCTGTCAAGCGGAATTCCCGGCACAATCCGGGCGAACGGCGCGTCCGACCGTCGGGCAAGAAAGTTCTCGCGATCGGTAACTTTTGCCTGGACGGCACACCGGCTCTGTGCTCTCGACTTCTCGCCGGCCGGCAACGTGCTGCGCGGCCGATTTTCGATCGACCCCACGAGAAGTTTTCCTCGACAGGAAATAGCAGCGAATCCGGGCCGTTCGCCCGGGACGTGCCGCCCGGACCCGGTCCGGTTGGCACGCCAGGTGCATTTACTCTCCCCGTCATCACTCGACGACCGGCGGCGTAAGAAGAACCGATCACCGGGTGACGACTTCGCATCTGCACAATAACTCCCCCGACGGTCCGGGAACGCCCCCGAACCGGCCCCGCCCCCGCTCCCGTCAACGCGACACGTTCCCACGGCCGGTGGCTCCACGAGCCAGCCGGCCCGTATCTTTTTTTGGCGCTTCGATTCTGATGGCCGGTGCTCGGTCGCGGACCCGTTCCGGTGGCGCGCCGTGTGTCAATCCGGCACAACCGGACCGGGACCGCACACGCGAGGCCCGGCCGCACAACCCGTCCGGTCGCCACCGCCGGCACACGCGCCGCAACAGTGCGCCCGGGCGCGAGGATTTGGGCCGCGGGCGAACGGCCGCGTCATTCGGTGCGAACGCCGCTTCCGATACACGACCCAGACGAGCAAGATCGAGGGACACGCCGTTCGGAATGCGCTCGTCGTTGCGAACGGGGGAAGCGTTACGGGCAGATCGGCTCGTGCGGCGCGTCTAGGGGGCGCGCCGCGACACCCGCGCCGCGGAGGCGGGGCGGGGGCACCGGTCGGCCCGCAAGGAGGCGACAGTCATGTCCATTCGCAGGGGCGCCCCGTGGCTCGCGGCGCTCGCGGTCCTGTGTGCCGGCTCGGCCGCGTTCGCCGGGCACTTCGGCGCCACCAAGTACACCACCGCCGGGTCCGATTGCGACTGCGCGTCGAACTTCGGCGCCGGCCAGAACTGTGACACCGTCGTCGAGAAACGGTGCCACACCAGCTACCAGACGGTGTGCGAGACGGTGATGAAGCCCGTCAGCCGGACCACCTACACGTGCGAGCAGCAGACCCGGTACAAGACGGTGAACGAGACCTGCTACAAGCAGGTGCAGGAGACCGTCTGCAAGCCGGTGTGCGAGACGGTGATGAAGGAGTGCCGCACCACCGTCTGCAAGCAGGTGTGCGAGACGGTGTGGAAGGAGTGCCCGGTCACGGTGTGCAAGCAGGTTTGCGAGCCGCACTGCCGCAAGGAGTGCTTCTTCGTGTGCAAGCCGATCTGCGAGACGCACATCAAGGAGTGCCCGCGCACCGTCTGCAAGCCGGTCTGCGAGACCGTTATCAAGGACGTGTGCAAGACGGTGTGCGTGCCCTGCACCGAGACGTGCTACAAGTGCGTCCAGCGCACCGTCTGCGAGAACGTGTGCGAGACGGTGATGAAGGACGTGTGCAAGACGGTGTGCGAGCCCTGCACCGTGACCAAGTGCGTCACCAGGTGCGTGCCCGAGACCGTCTGCGAAACCGTCTGCGTGCCGGGCAAGTGGTGCCTGCAGGAGTGCCCGGTCTACAAGTGCGAGTTCGACCCCTGCACCTGCACCACCGTGCAGAAGCAGTGCGGCACGCGGAAGAAGCTGGTCCACACGCCGGCCCACACCGAGACCCGCCAGGTGACCCGCAACCGCAAGGTCACCGAGCAGGTACAGGAGACCACCTACGTCAAGAAGACGGTCCACGAGAAGGTGCCGGTGCAGGTCACCAAGAAGGTGCAGCGCGTGGTGACCGAGAAGGTGCCGGTGACGGTGACCAAGAACGTGCAGAAGCAGGTGGTGGAGAAGGTCCCGGTGCAGGTGGTGCGCAACGTGCCGGTGACGGAGGTCGTCCGCACGCCCGTCACGGTGCGCCGCAACGCCCAGGGCGCCTACGTGGACGCGAAGGACCTGGGCGGCGACGCCGCGGCGCACGCGGCGAAGGGCGCCAACGTGGTCGGCGGCGGGCCGGGCGCGCTGTCCAACCCGAACGCCCCCACCTACGACACCGACGCCGCCGGGCGCGTGTTCGTCGAGGGGCTGCGGGTCACCCGCGACGTGACCTACCACGTCACCCGCAACGTGCAGGTCACCGAGATGCGCCGGGTGCCGCAGAAGGTGGTCCGCAACGTGCAGGAGGAGGTCGTCAAGCACGTGCCGACGAAGGTCACGGTGATGAAGCCGGAGGTGGTGACCCGGTGCGTGCCGTACACCGTCTGCAAGCAGGTCCCCTACACGGTGAGCGTGCGGGTCCCCCACACGGTGACCGAGATGGTGCCCTGTACGGTCCACAAGCGCGTGCCGGTGCAGACCTGCACGGACGTGGTGGTGCGGAAGCCCCGCGCCGCGTGCGGCCCGGTCTGCTCCGGCCCGTGCAACGCCGGGTGCGCCCCCGCGGCCCCGTGTGGCAACCCGTGCGGCAAGGCGGCCCACACCGCGGCCTGCAACGCCTGCGGCAACCCGTGCGAGAAGCCGTGCCGGGCGACCCCCATCCGCGACTTCTTCAGCGGCCTGTGCAAGAGCCGGCTGGCCTGTGAACCGTGCTCCGCTCCGTGCGCGGCCCCGTGTGCCAACCCGTGCAAGTGACCGGCTGAGTCTCAAGCCAGACGGTCTGTAAAGTCGAAGACCTCAACTGCGAGGCTCTTCGACTTTACGACTTGCGACCTTACGACTTTCGACTTTAATCGAACGACTTTCGACCTTACGACTTGAGACCCTCAGCGGTAATCTGAACGGAGGAAACCCCGCGAGGTGACGACATGAAGATGACGATCCTGGGACTCGCCACGGTCGCCGTGATCGCCGTTCTGGCCGTGGCGGTCGTCGGCATGCGGCCGGCCCCGAGTACCGCGGCGCCGGCCGCCCCCCCGCCCGCATCCGTCGCCGCAATGACCCCGGCGCCCGCGGCCCCTGTGGGACCCTCGGCGCACGCCGCGCGCGTCCTGCCGCCGGCCGCTCCGGTCGGTCCCGACGTTCCGCCGGTCGCTCCGCCCGACGTGCCGGCGCGGGCCGAACCGCAACCGCCCAAGGGCGAGCCGTTGCCCGAGTTCCCGGCTACCAACCCCAAGAACAAGCTGGTGCCCCTCACCCCGGACAAGAAGACGATCATCGCGGAGATCGCGGGCGAGGGGGACGCGAGGAAGGTGGTGCGGGTCGGGATTGCGTGCGAGGTGTGCCTGCGCGAGGGGCCGCTCGAACAGTTCCTCTGCAAGAAGGGCACGAAGGAGCACGAGGCGATCGTGCGCGTCGACCTGGACGCGGAACTGGTTCACCTGGCGATCATCGCGGCCGGGGGCAAGCCGGGCACCCCGACCGGGTTCGTCGACCCGAAGACCGAGGAACCCAAGCACACCCCGGAGTGGATCTGGGACCACAAGAAGAAGGCGCCGATCCCGTTCCAGTGGGTGTTCGCGGGCAGCGTCTTCATCAAGGACCCGGACAACCCGAACGCCAAGCCGCACTACGGGGCCAACAGCGGCGACATCTTCAGCATCTCGAACTTCCCGTACTCGACGCTCGAATTCCCGGTGCAGATCAGCAAGGACGAGGCCCAACTCACCTACGAGGCGCGGACCGAGAAGATCCCGCCGCTCACGTCGAAGGTGTGGGTGCTCCTGGAGGTGCCGCCGGAGAAGAAGTAGGGCGGCGCTCCCACAGGGACCACAGGGTTTCCACCCTGTGGTCCGCGATCGGGTACGAGCCCGGTGCGCTCCGTTCGGTGCCGCCACCTCCGACCATTCGTAAATCAGGTGCCTATGCGTTTAGTGATGATGGGAACGGGGACGTTCGCGGAGCCGACGTTCGAGACGCTGCTCGGCGCGTTCGGCGGCGACGTGGTCGGGCTGGTGACGCAGCCCGAGCGCGACGCCGGCAACAAGCGCGGCAGCACGCGGCAGACGGGGAAGGGGATGGCGAACATCGCCCGCTCTGCGAACGTGCCGGTCGTTCAGCCCGAGAGCATCAACACGCCCGAGGGCGTCGAACTGCTCCGCGGGCTGAAGCCGGACCTGCTCGTGGTGGCCGCGTACGGGCAGATCTTGTCGAAGGACGTGCTCCAGGTGCCGACGCGGGGCACGATCAACGTTCACGCGTCGCTCCTGCCGAAGTACCGCGGCGCCGCGCCGGTGGCGTACGCGATCCTGGGCGGCGAGACGCAAACCGGCGTGACCATCATCAAGGTGACGCCCGGCCTCGACAGCGGCGACATGATCCTTCAGGGCGCGCTCGACATCCTCCCCGACGACACCACGGGCACCCTCGAAGCGCGTCTCGCGACCCTCGGGGCGGGACTCGCGGCCGAAGCCGTGCGCAAGTACGCGTCCGGCGGTCCGGTGGAGGGTACGAAGCAGGACCCCGCACTCGTAACGAAGGCGCCGAAGATCAAGAAGGAGTTCGGCCTCATCGACTGGTCGAAGCCCGCGGACTACATCGAGCGGTTTGTGCGCGCCATGCAGCCGTGGCCGACGGCGTACACGTTCCTCCACCGTTCCGGTAAGGAACCGATGCGGGTGATTGTGAGCCAGTCGAAGTTGTGGCTCCTTGCGGGGAATCCCGTATTCGGTGCGGGGTTCGCACCCGGCTTCATTTCAGGTGGTGCGGGTTTCGCGGCATCCTCCGCGCATCGTAATCCCCCTCCTCCAATCGTGGGGCTGTTTGTCGCCACGGGTACATCAATGGTCGAACTTCTCGAATTCCAGCCCGCGGGCAAGAAGAAGATGACCGCGGAGGAGTTCCTGCGCGGCTACCCGATCATCGAGGGTATGCGGTTCGGCCCGGAAGTGCTCGAATGACGACCGCCCGACAAGTCGCGGTCGACGTGCTCAACCGCTCGCGCTCCCGCGACGGCTTCGCCGCGGAACTGGTCGACGACGCGCTCGGGGCCGCGAACCTGTCGCCGCAGGACCGCCGGTTCGTGACGCAACTGGTGTTCGGCGTCATCCGGCGCAGCGGCACGCTCGACGCGCTCCTGAAGCCGTTCATCCAGATCCCGCTGCACGCCGTTCAGCCGCGCGTCTGGGACGTGTTGCGGCTCGGCGCGTTTCAGCTCACGTTCCTGACGCACGTCCCGAAGCACGCGGCCGTCAACGAGGCCGTGGAGCTGGCGAACCACATCGGCGCGCCGAAGGCGAAGGGGTTCGTCAACGGCGTGCTGCGCCGGGTCGCGGAGCTGGTGACCGACGAGTTCACGGAGCGGCCGGGCGCGGACGCGGTGCCGTTCGCGTGGGCGGAACCTAACCCCCCGGCCCCCTTCCCTAAGAAGGAAGGGGGAGGTCGCGGGTCTGATCCTCTTCGCCCCTCTCCCCTTCGGATAGCGGAGCGAGTCGGCGGTCGTGATTCTCTTCGCCCCTCTCCCCTTGGGAGAGGGGCAGCGAGCGGGGTGGGGTCCCCCGGCCGTTACCGCCGCCTCGCGCGGCCCGTTCTCCCCGACCCCGCGCGCGAGCCGGCCGCTTACTTCGCGGCCGCGTTTTCGTTCCCACAGTGGCTCGCGAACCGCTGGCTCGACCGCTACGGTCCCGACGAGTGCGTGCGGCTCGGGTTCTGGTTCAACGCGCCCCCGCCGCTGTGGGTCCGCGTCAACAAGCTCCACACCGACCGCGAAACGTACCGCATCCGGCTCGCGGCGGCGCTCGTCGACGCCGAACCCGGCGAGCACCCGCAGTCGCTGCGGTTCCCGGAGCACCACGGCGTCCGCGATCTGCCCGGGTACGACGAGGGCGACTTCGCGGTGCAGGACCACTCCTCCGTGCTGGTCGCGTCGGCGCTCGGGGTGCGCCCGCGGATGCACGTCCTCGACCTGTGCGCAGCGCCCGGGGGTAAAACGACCCACCTCGCGGAGCTGATGGACAACCGCGGCCAGATCACCGCCTGCGACATCGACCCCAAGCGCCTCGAAACGGTGACGGCGCTGTGCCAGCGGCTCCGCATCAAGGGCGTCGAGGCGGTTCTGCTGAAGGAGGATGGCGGTATCCCCGACGGACCGTTCGACGCGGCGCTGGTGGACGTGCCGTGCAGCAACACGGGCGTTCTGGGGCGCCGGCCGGAGGTGCGGTGGCGTCTGAAGCCGAACGAGTTCGAGCACCTCGTCCGCCTTCAAACGCGGCTGTTGATCGAGGCGCTGACGCGCGTGAAGCCGGGAGGGGCGGTGGTGTACTCGACGTGCAGCATCGAGCCGGAGGAGAACGAGGGCGTGGTAAAGGCGGTGTGCAAGGGGATGCGCGGGGTGGCGCTCGAAGCGGAACACCGCGCGGTGCCCGGCCGCCCGTCCGACGGCGGCTACTGGGCGCGGCTGCGGAAGGCGAAGTAGGTCGTACCGGGTTGGGGAATCGGTAACCGCCGTGGGCGCGGGGCTGTCTTCCGACCCTCTCCTTGCGGATAGAGGGCGAAAACCGACCCCGTCGCGGGGTCACACGTCCAGCTCTTCGGCACTGGCCTGCTCGGCGCGCTCCATGATGAACTTGTAGCGGTAATCCGCGTCCTTGCCGAGCAGCTCCACGAACGCGGAGTCCGCCTCCGTCAAGTTGTCGATCTCCACCTTCAGGAGCGTTCGCGTGCGGCGGTCGAGCGTGGTCGCGGCCAGGTCCTTCGCGTCCATCTCGCCCAGGCCCTTGAACCGCGTCACTTCTACTTTCGCGTTCGCCCGTAGCCCGGAAATGATCTCCTCCTTGTGCTGGTCGTCGCGCGCCCAGTGCGTGTCCTTCCCGACGTTCACCCGGTACAGCGGCGGTTGTGCGATGTACACGTGGCCCTTCTTGATCAGCTCCGGCATGTGCCGGAACAGGAAGTCGAGCATCAGCGTGGCGATGTGGCACCCGTCGGCGTCGGCGTCCATCATCAGGATGATCTTGCCGTACCGGAGCCCGTCGTAGTTGAACTTCTCGCCCGCCCCGGTGCCGATCGCGGTCACGAGGTCGGCGATCTCTTGGTTGCCCAGCGCCTTCGCGGTCGGCAGCCCCTCGCAGTTGAGGATCTTCCCGCGGAGCGGCAGCACCGCCTGCGTGTCGTTGTTGCGGCCCTGTTTCGCCGACCCGCCGGCCGAGTCGCCCTCGACGATGAACAGCTCCGTCTTCGAGACGTCGGTGGACTTGCAGTCCGCGAGCTTGCCCGGCAGGCTCAGCCGCTTGCTGCCCGGCGCCTTCCGCTTCACCTCTTCCTTGGCCGCCCGAGACGCCTCGCGCATCCGCGCCGCGATCACGATCCGCCCCACGATCGCGTCGGCCGCGGTCTTGTTGTTGTTGAGCCACGCCTCCAGCGCCGGCCGCGCGAAGTTGTCGACCGCCGACTCCATCTCCGGGTTGTTCAGCTTCTGCTTCGTCTGCCCCTCGAACTGCGGGTCGCGCACGAACACCGACAGCACCGCGACCACCCCCTCGCGGATGTCCTCGGCGGTGATCTTCAGGTTCTTCACCTTGATGTCGTGCGTCTCGATGTAGTTGTTGACCGCCTTCCGCAGCGCGCTCTTCAGCCCGTTCTCGTGCGTGCCGCCGCTGGGCGTCCGGATGCCGTTCGCGTAACTCCGGTACGTTTCCTCGGTCGATTCGGTCCACTGGAGCGCGACCTCGATCTTGTCGCCGGTCTCGCGGACCGCGGAGAACGCCGCCTCCGTCACGGGCGGCTTCTGCCCGTCGGTCACGAGCTTCGTGAGGAACGCGGGCAGCCCGCCCGGGTTGTGCAGCTCCAGGTTCTCGCCGGTGATCTCGTTCTTGTAGGTGATCTTCAGGCCGCTGTGGATGAACGACATGTCCTCCAGCCGGGTCTTGATGACGTCCGGGTCGAAGCGGACCGTCTTGAAGATCGTGTCGTCGGGCTCGAAGTAGATCCCGGTGCCGTGCCCGCGGAACGGGCCGACCTTCTCGATCTTCCCCTGCGGCGTGCCCTTCGCGTATTCCTGCCGGTACTCGAAGCCGTCGCGCTTCACGGTCGCGACCAGCTTCTTGGAGAGGGCGTTCACCACCGACGCGCCGACGCCGTGCAAACCGCCGGTGTGCATGTACCCGCTGTCGGACTCGCCGAACTTGCCGCCCGCGTGCAGCACGGTCAGGATCAGCTCGAGGCCGGTCTTCTTGTGCTTCGGGTGAACGTCGATCGGCATGCCGCGGCCGTTGTCGGTGATGGTGACCGCGTGCCCGCTCTTGTGGAGCGTGAGCGTGACGTGATCGGCGTGGCCGTTGATGTACTCGTCAACGGCGTTGTCGAGAATTTCCCACGCGAGGTGGTGGAGCCCCTTCTTGTCGGCGTCGCCGATGTACATGGCCGGCCGCTTGCGGACCGGCTCCAGCCCTTCGAGCACCTGAATGGCTTCGCTGCTGTACTTCGCCTGTGCGACGGATAGTGCGCTCATGACTCGCCTGTGCTCGTATCGGTGTGAAGCGGGTTCGCGTCGGTTTCGGTCACTGGTAGTACGTCTTGGAGACGATCGCCCCGGTACTCGCGTCGATCACGTAGTGCGGGCCGCTGCCGGTGCGGTAGCCCTCGCGCTTCGGGCTGTACACCAAGTGCCAGCCGTCGTGCAGGGCGGCACGCGCCATCAGTTTGCCGAGCCACTCCGCACTGTACGTCGGCCGGGCGTCGGTTTCGGCGATCGTGATCGCTCGTTGGACCGTGATCGTTGGTGGGGTGACAACGGCGGTAGACATACTCGGTCCTCACATCGGATAACCCGGTGGCCCGGTCTGGTCCCTCGATGCATCACTACAGGTTTCCGTTAGTCCGTAATCGCACCCGGGCCAGCCTTTTGACCCCGAAGGGGTTGGATAGTTTAGCCCAGGGCAACGCCCTGGGGATGCGGTGGCGGCGTCCGGGCAGCCTGAAGGGCTGCGATCGGCGATCCCCGGCTTTCAGCCTGGAGGATCAACCCGACCACCAACCCAGGGCGTTGCCCTGGGCTAGACTATCCGACCCCTTCGGGGTCAAAAGGCCCACGCGCTCTCCGGCCTCCGCCCCGCGCCGTGCTCCCGCATCACTCCCCGCCCTTCGCGTCGTCCTTCGGCTTCTTGCCCTCCACCGCGTCCCAGTCGGCCAGTTCGATCGGCGGCGGCACCACCCGCGCGAACCGCGTTCGGACGCCCGGCTTGTCGCCCTTCCCGCCGCGCTGGCGCGCCTTCACCGCCCCGCCCCCGAACTCCTGCGCCTTGCCGCTCTCCGTCCCCAGCACCAGCTTGTCGAACCGGCCGCCCACCAGCACGCCGCCCAGGCTCTCGTCCCCCGGCTCCAGTTTAATACCGATCACGCCCCGACCGACCCCCGAAAGGATCGTCACCTGGTCCAACGGGAAGTGCGTCACGTACCCGCCCGCGGTCGCCAGCATCACGCCCTCCTCGTTACCCGTCAGACGCACCATCATGACCTTGTCACCCTCTTCGAGCTTCACGTACCGGCGCCCGGCCTTCGTCGATTCGGTCCGGAACGCCGTCAGCGGGGTGCGCAGGACGAACCCGTTGCGCGTGCCGACGATGACGAACGGGCCGCCCGGCTCGTCGCCCTTGCCCGGCGCGTCGGCCGGGGTGAACCGCGGGTCGGTGGTGATCGCCGACACCACCTTCACCCCGTCCCCGAGCTTGAAGAACTTCGTGATCGGCTCGCCGTAACCGGTCGTCGCCGGAACCTCATTAATCCGCATCGTGTACGCGGCGCCGTCGTCGGCGAAGAAGGCGACGTGGTCGAGCGTGCTGCCCGGCACCACCGCCACCACCTCGTCGCCCTCCTGCACGCGGGTCGATTCCACCGCCGAGAGCCGGCCCACGCGCTTGATCCACCCGTTGCGCGTCAGCACCACGTTGGTGTTCTCGCGGGCGATGTACGCCTCCTCGTCGAACTCCAGCACGTCCTCGTCGGTCGCCATCCGCGTCTTGCGGCGCTCCGGGAACTTCTCGATCAGCCCCTCCATCTCGCCCTTGATGACCCCCCACAGCTTCTTCTTGGACGCCAGGATGGTTTCGATCTCCTTCGCCCGCTCCTTCTTCTTCTTCAGTTCGTCCAGGATCTGCTGGATCTCCATCTGTGCGATCTTGTAGAGCTGCGCGTCGAGGACCGCGGTCACCTGCTCGTCGTCGAGCTTGAACGTCGCCTTCAGCTTCTCGGCCGCGTCCGACTTGCCGCTGCTGTTGCGGATGATCTTGATGGCCTGATCCAGGGCGTTGAAGATGATCTGGAACCCTTCCAGAATGTGAATCCGCCGCCGCAACTGCCGCAGCTCGAACTCGAACCGCCTCGTCACCGTCACGAGGCGGAAGTCGAGGAAGTGCCGGAGCAGGTCCTTGAGGCTCAGTCCGTCCTGCGGCACCATCCGCTTGCCGTCCTCGTTCGGGACGAGCGCCGTCATGTTGTACGAAAACGTCTTCTGCAACTCGGTGTGCTTGTAGAGGTACGCCATCACCAAGTTCGGGTCGGTGCCGGCCTTCACCTCCAGAACGAGCCGCAGCCCTTCCTTGTCGTTGGACTCGTTCGACTGCCCCGTGAGCTGCGGGATCTTCCGCTCCTCGATGATGCGCCCGATCGCGTTCTCCAGCTCGCCCTTGTTCACGCCGTAGGGGATCGACGTGACGACGATCTGTTTGCGCCCGCGCTCGAACTCCTCTTCCTTCCACTCGCCCTGAACCTTGATCGTCCCGCGCCCCTCCTCGTAGATCTTGCGCAGGGTGGCGCGGTCGGTGACGATCTTCCCGCCGAGCGGGAAGTCCGGACCCTTGACCTTGTCGAGCAGGGTGGCGACGGTCGCGTCCGGCTGGTCGATGAGGAGCACGGCCGCCTTCAGCACCTCGGCCATGTTGTGCGGCGGGATCTGCGTCGCCATCCCGACGGCGATGCCCGCGGTGCCGTTGACCAGCAGGTTCGGGAACTGCGCCGGGAGGACCGTCGGCTCGCGCCGGGTGCCGTCGTAGCTGGCGGTGAGGTCGACCGTCTCGCTGCCGAGTTCGGAGAGCAGCAGTTCGGCCTGGCGGGTGAGTTTCGCTTCCGTGTACCGGTACGCGGCCGGGGGGTCGCCGTCGACGGAGCCGAAGTTGCCCTGCCCGAGCACCAGCGGCACCCGCAGCACCCAGTTCTGCGTCATGCGGACGAGCGCCTCGTAGAGCGCGCTGTCGCCGTGCGGGTGGTAGTTGCCCATCACCTCCCCGACGATCTTGGCGCACTTCAGAGCCTTGCGGTCGACGGTGAGGTTCAGGTCGTTGTACATCGCGTAGAGGATGCGCCGCTGCACCGGCTTGAGGCCGTCGCGCACGTCCGGCAGCGCGCGGCCGGTCACCACCGACATCGCGTAGGTGAGGAACCGGTCGCGGACCTGCGCCGCGATGGAAACGGTTTCGATCGTCTCGGCCATTACGGATTACCCCGACGGTGCGAGTTCACGCCGGCATTATTCGTGAGCGCGACTACTGGACACGCGGCCAGATAAATATACACGACCGGGCGAAAACCGGAAGGCCGGTTGAACGCCCCGAAGCGCGAACAACCTCCGAAGGGTCGGAGGTTGTTGGGGGCGGGAGTTGTGGCGCCGGCGCCGCGCGTACGGAACGGCGAGGGTGCGGAAGATGGAGAGGAGTTACTTCTTCGGCGCGGGGTAGTTCTTCAAGCACCGGTCGAGTTCCGCCTCGTCCGTCGCCGACATCTGCGCGAACCCCTCCAGCCGCCACAGGCTGGTGAGCAGCTTCCCCTGGGCCGTCGAGACGCTCTTGATGAGCCCGTTGCGGATCTTCGCGGCCGTCGGCGCGTCGAACGCGTCCTTGCGGTACACGATCACGCCCGCGGGGAACACGTCGGACTCGGACAGCACCTTCAGTTGCTTGCCGGCCCCGGGCTTGTCCTTCTGATAGGCGTTGAGGGCCGCCGCGTCCACCAGCGCCGCAGGGCACCGCCCCCCGGCCACCGCGTCCAGCGCGTCCTCGACCGTGTTCCCGTCGAGCTTCGCGGGCTCGCACCGGTCCGTCGACAGCGTCGCCTTCAGCCGCTCCAGGTACAGCCGACAGTGGGCCTTCGTGTTGGACGGGATCGCGACGCACGCGCCCTTCAACTCCTCGGCGCTCTTGACCCCGGAGCCGCTGTTGACGACCAGGCACGCGCGGAGCTTGGTGATCGGCACCGTGACCAGCAGCGGGACGAGTTCCTTGTGCTGCCGGACCCAGGCGTACTCGAACCCGTGGAACACGGCGACGTCGATCTTGCCGCTGCGGATCTCGTCGGCGAGTTCGGCGTGGTCCTTGGCCGGGGTGGCGATCTCGCAGGTGAACCCGCTCTGCTTCTCGAACATCGTCTGGAACGGCCGGGCCGCCGTCTGTGCGACGGCCGACGGCACCCCGTTGAACATGGTCTCCGGCAGCCCGATCTTCAGCGCCGGCGGCTCGGCCGCTCGCGCCGTCGGCCCCAGCGCCACCGCGACCGGCACCACCGCCCACGCCACAAGCCCGTACACGCGCCCCACGAGTCACCCCTTTGGAGAAAGTGCTGAGTTCTCGGTGCTGAGTGCTGAGCGATCCGTGCCCAGTGCTCGGTCGAAATCTCGCGGTCGGGCGCCGACCGGGCGGGTTTGACCCCGAAGGGGTCGGATAGTTTAGCCCAGGGCAACGCCCTGGGTCACG